>NZ_JAMXRZ010000157.1 GCF_024124375.1 Klenkia sp. PcliD-1-E | reverse complement strand
ACCTCGGCGGTCCCGACGTCGGCCGAGCCGGTGCCGACGACCACCACCCCGACCACGACCACGCCGCCGACCACCACGGCCGCGCCCACGACCACCGCCCCGCCGCCCACCACCGAGGCCGCCCCGCCTCCTCCCCCGCCGGCCACCACCCCGGCGCCGGCCGCGGCCCCGGCCGCCGACCCGGGCGTCGAGGGCCAGGTCGTGGCGCTGGTGAACACCGAGCGGGCCGCCGCCGGGTGCGGGCCGGTGACCGCCGACGCCGGGCTGGCCGGGGTGGCCCGCGCGCACAGCGCCGACATGCGCGACCGCGGCTACTTCAGCCACACCACGCCCGAGGGCCGCTCGCCCTGGGACCGGGCGGCCGCGGCCGGCGTGACCGGGGCCTCGGCGGAGAACATCGCGCAGGGCTACGGCGACGCCGCGTCGGTGATGGCGGGCTGGATGGACAGCCCCGGCCACCGCGCGAACATCCTGGACTGCAGCAACACCCGCCTGGGCGTCGGCGTGGCCCAGGGCCCCGGCGGCCCCTGGTGGACCCAGCTCTTCGGCCGCTGACCCGCCCACGTCCCGGGCCCCGATGTCGGGGACATCGGTCCCTGCTTCTCCCACCCGACCCCGATGTCCCCGACATCGGGGTCACCTGGCGCGGAGAGCGACCAGTGCGCGGACGCGGGTGACGACCTCGTCGGGACGGCGGAGGTCCGCCGCAGTCAGGTGCAGCACCAGCCAGCCGGCCTCCGTGAGGCGGTTGAGTCGTCGCCGGTCCTTCGCGAGTTGGCCGCCCTCGCCGTGCCAGGCCCCGTCGTACTCGACCGCGATGCGCAGGTCCGGCAGCGCCAGGTCGACGCGGGCCACCCACCGCCCGTCGTGGTCCCGCACCTCGAACTGGGGCACCACGGGGAAGCCGGCCCGGACCAGGAGGACCCGGGCGCGCGACTCCTGCGGTGACTCGGCGCGCCCGTCGGCGAGCTCCACCGCCCGGACCGCCCGCCGACTACCCGGGCCGGCGAGGCCGGGCACCGTCCGCCGGAGCGCGGCGTGCTCCACCGCGCCCCGGGCCAGCAGCAGGTCGACGAGGACGACGGCCTCGAGCGTGGGCTCCCAGCGGGCGGCGTCGGACGCCGTCCGCAGGCCGGCGGTGAACCGCAGCCCCCGGAGCTCCGTGACGTCGGCCGGGTCGACCACGCCCTGCCGGATGCGCAGGCCCGTCACCGGTCCGAACCGGTGCTCCCGCGGCACCAGCACCTCGACCGGCGTCGATGCGTCGGCCGCCTCCCTCGCGCCGAGCAGCCAGGCCGCACTCCGCCCGGCGACCACCGCGGCGGGTGGCAGCACGAGCCGCGCCGCGGCCAGCCGCAGACCGTGGGTGTCGGGGAGGGCAGCGTCGGCGTAGACGCCACGCATCACCCGCCGCCAGACCGCGCTGCGCAACTGCTCCGGCGTGACCCACCCGCGCTCGCACGCCGTCCGCCCGAGGAAGACGCGGCCGACCAGCGGGGCGGGGCGATGGGCAGGAGGCACGGTCGCAGCTTCCCCCGGCCGCGGGTGCCTGCCCGAGTTGTCCACAGGGCGGGCGGTGGCGCCCCGCCGATGTCGGGGACATCGGGCCCTGTCGGCGATGCCCGACCCCGAAGTCCCCGACATCGGGCCCAGACACACCACCGGCCCGGGACGGGCGACGGCTCCCGGCGCGTGGGCGCCGGGGGCCGTCGAACGGGTGCAGCGGCTCAGGCGGCCATGGCCTTCTGCAGGTTGGCGTCGATGGCGGCGAGGAAGTCCTGCGTGGTCAGCCAGGGGGCGTCCTTGCTGATCAGCAGGGCGAGGTCCTTGGTCATCTGACCGCCCTCGACCGTCTCGATGCAGACCCGCTCCAGGGTCTCGGCGAACTCGGTCACCTCGGGGGTGCCGTCGAGCTTGCCGCGGTGGGCCAGGCCCCGGGTCCAGGCGAAGATCGACGCGATCGGGTTCGTCGAGGTCTCCTTGCCCTGCTGGTGCTGGCGGTAGTGCCGGGTCACGGTGCCGTGGGCGGCCTCGGCCTCGACGGTCTTGCCGTCCGGGGTGGCCAGCACCGAGGTCATCAGGCCCAGCGAGCCGAAGCCCTGCGCCACGGTGTCGGACTGGACGTCGCCGTCGTAGTTCTTGCACGCCCAGACGTAACCGCCCTCCCACTTGAGGTTGGCCGCGACCATGTCGTCGATGAGCCGGTGCTCGTAGGTGATGCCGGCCGCGTCGAACTTGTCCTTGAACTCCGCGTCGAACACTTCCTGGAAGATGTCCTTGAACCGGCCGTCGTAGGCCTTGAGGATCGTGTTCTTCGTCGACAGGTAGACCGGGTAGTTGCGGGCCAGGCCGTAGTTCAGCGAGGCGCGGGCGAAGTCCCGGATGGACTCGTCGAGGTTGTACATCGACAGCGAGACGCCGGCGCCGGGGGCCTGGAAGACCTCGCGCTCGATCGGCTCGGAGCCGTCCTCGGGGGTGAAGACGACCTTCAGGGTGCCGGCCGAGGGGAACTTGAAGTCGGTGGCCCGGTACTGGTCGCCGTAGGCGTGGCGGCCGACGATGATCGGCTTGGTCCAGCCCGGCACCAGGCGCGGCACGTTCTGCATGATGATCGGCTCGCGGAAGATGACGCCGCCGAGGATGTTGCGGATCGTCCCGTTCGGGGAGCGCCACATCTGCTTGAGGCCGAACTCCTCGACCCGCGCCTCGTCGGGGGTGATGGTGGCGCACTTGACGCCGACGCCGTGCTTCTTGATGGCGTTGGCCGCGTCGACGGTGACCTGGTCGTCGGTGGCGTCGCGGTGCTCCATGCCCAGGTCGTAGTACTCGAGGTCGACGTCGAGGTACTTGAGGATCAGCTCGTCCTTGATGAACTGCCAGATGATCCGGGTCATCTCGTCGCCGTCCAGCTCGACGACCGTGCCCTTGACCTTGATCTTGCTCACGTGGAAGTGATCCCTCTCTGTTGAACGCCGACCCCTACAGGTCGGCGACGTCCGCCTGCTTGGTCCGTACGGCCTCGGCTGCCTCGCGCAGCCCGGCCAGCTCGTCGTCGGTCAGGTCGCCCTCGACCACCCGACGGACACCCTCGCGACCGATCTCGGCCTCGACGCCCAGGTACACCCCGGAGATCCCGTACTCGCCGTCGACCCACGCGCACACCGGCAGCACCGCACCGGAGTCCTCGATGACCGCCTTGGCCATCCGCGCCGCGGCCGCGGACGGCGCGTAGTACGCCGACCCGGTCTTCAGCAGCGCGACCACCTCGGCCCCGCCGTTGCGGGTGCGGTCGACCAGGTGCGCGATGCGGTCGGCGGCCAGGACGTCGGCCAGCGGCTTCCCGTCGACGGTGCAGCGGCTGGGCACCGGCACCATCGTGTCGCCGTGGCTGCCCAGGGTCAGCGTGCGCACCGAGGAGGTGGGGACGCCGAGCTCGCGGGCCACGTTGTCGGTGAACCGGGCGGTGTCGAGCATCCCGGCCTGGCCCATGACCCGCTGCGTCGGGAAGCCGGTGGCCAGCTGGGCCAGCGCGGTCATCTCGTCCAGCGGGTTGCTGACCACGATGACCACGGCGTCCGGGGAGGTGCGGGCGACGTTCTCGGCCACCTCGCGCACGATGCCGGCGTTGGTCTCGATGAGGTCCATCCGGCTCATGCCGGGCTTGCGCGGGAGACCGGCGGTGATCACCACGACGTCGGAGCCCTCGGTGCCCTCGTAGGACCCGCCGCCCACGCCGACGACCTCAGTCTCGAAGCCCTCGATGGAACGGGACTGGTTGATGTCCAGGGCCAGGCCCTCGGGCTTGCCCTCGAGGATGTCGGTGAGCACCACGGTGCCCACGACGTCGTACTGCGCCAGACGGAGTGCGGTGGTGGAGCCGTAGAAGCCGGAACCCACCACGGTGATCTTGCCGGGCTTCGTCGCCATGGCCGCCAACCTAGCGCCGGACCGGTGCGGCTGCGCCCCCGGGCCTGCTCAGCCCGGGGGGATCGCGAGCGCGACCAGGGCCAGGACCAGCCCGGTCCCGGTGGTCAGGACGACGTCGGTGGTCGTGCTGCGGACGGCGAGGAAGCCCAGCCGGCGCACCGGTAGCAGCATCCGCAGCACCCCCGCGCCGACCAGCGCCAGGCCGACCACGACGAGCCCGCGACGCCAGTTGCCCGCCGCCACCGCCAGCAGGCCGGCCGCGACCACCAGCAGCACCGCCGTCAGCGGCAGCTGCCGCAGCACCCCGGCCAGGACCGGCCGGCGGGCGTAGAGCGGGGTGCGGGCCACTGCGTCCTCCCTCGTCCTCCCTCAGGCCACCACGGGGGCGGCGGCCCGCTCGCCGAGCGCGACCACGTTGGCCAGCAGCATGGCCCGGGTCATCGGCCCGACACCGCCGGGGTTCGGGGCGACGTGGCCGGCGACGTCGACGACGTCGGCGGCGACGTCGCCGGCGATCTTCCCGTCCACCCGGCTCACGCCGACGTCCAGCACGGCCGCGCCGGGCTTGACCATGTCGGCGGTGACCAGCCCGGGGACGCCGGCGGCGGCCACGACGACGTCGGCGGTGCGGGTGTGCGCGGCCAGGTCGCGGGTGCCGGTGTGGCAGAGGGTCACGGTGGCGTTCTCGCTGCGGCGGGTGAGCAGCAGGCCCAGCGGGCGGCCCACGGTCACCCCGCGGCCGACGACGACCACCTCGGCGCCGGCCAGCGGGACGTCGAAGCGGCGCAGCAGCTCGACGATGCCCAGCGGGGTGCAGGGCAGCGAGCCGGGGATGCCCAGCACCAGCCGGCCGAGGTTGGTGGGGTGCAGGCCGTCGGCGTCCTTGTCGGGGTCGACGGCCTCGAGGACGGCGGCCTCGGAGACGTGCCGGGGCAGGGGCAGCTGCACGATGTAGCCGGTGCAGGCGGGGTCGGCGTTGAGCTCGGCGACGACGGCGAGGACGTCGGCCTGCGAGGCGTCGGCGGGGAGCTCGCGCTGGATGCTGGCGATGCCCACCTGCGCGCAGTCCTTGTGCTTGGCGTCGACGTACCAGCGGCTGCCGGGGTCGTCGCCCACCAGCAGGGTGCCCAGGCCCGGGCGTCGGCCGGCCGCGGCGAGCGCCTCGACCCGCTGCACGAGCTCGGTGCGGATGGTGGCCGCGGTCGCCTTGCCGTCCAGTCGCGTCGCCGTCACGCCGTCCAGTCTGCCGCACGGCCGACCCGCCGCCTCCCGGCGACGGCGACGTCGGTCTCCTAGGCTCGGCACTCGACCGGTTGCCGCCGAGGAGGACCCATGAGCCAGCCCGACGACGACCGCACCCGGGCCTTCCCCGCGGCGTCCGACCCCGCGCGCCGCACGCCCGACCCGGCGCCCGACCCTGCCGACCAGCAGACCACCGACGTGCACCCCGTCGCCCCGCTGCGCCAGGGGACGGCGCCCGCGCCCGTCGCGCCGCAACCCGCCCCGCAGGCGGCTCCCCAGACCTGGCGCCCGCCGGCCGACCAGGCCACCGCCCCGGCCTGGTCCACCAAGCCGGTCGCGGTCCGCCGCGCGGACTCCTTCGGCGCGCTGTGCCTGCTGCTGGCCGGGGTGGCCGCGGCGCTGAGCCTGCTGCTGCCCTGGGTGCCCGACGGCGCGACCGGCCTCGAGCTGGCCCGGCGGGTGGTCGACCAGGCCACGACCGACTGGACCGGGTTGTTCTCCACCGGTCTGTGGCAGCCCGGCGCGGTGCTGGCCGGCGGGGCGCTGCTGTTCCTGCTCGGCCTGTTGCTGCTGGTGCCGGCGCGGGCCCACCGCTTCCTCGGCCTGCTCGCGCTGCTGGTCGCCGGCACGGCGGTGGCCGGCGTCCTGGTGCCGCTGGCCGGCCGGGCCTGGCAGCCCGGCCGGTTCGACGTCGGCTTCTGGTTCGCCCTGGGCACCGCCGGGCTCGGTCTGCTCGGCGCCTTCAAGGCTCTGCTGACGGGGCCGAAGCTGCGTTAGTGCGCGAAGTGCCGGGTGCCGGTGAGGTACAGCGCGACGCCGGCCTCCGCGGCGGCCGCGACGACCTCCTCGTCGCGCACCGACCCGCCGGGCTGGACGACGGCGGTGACCCCGGCGTCCAGCAGCACCTGCAGGCCGTCGGCGAAGGGGAAGAAGGCGTCCGACGCCGCGACCGACCCCGCGGCCCGCTCCCCCGCCCGCTGCACGGCCAGCCGGGCGGCGTCCACCCGGTTGACCTGGCCCATGCCCACACCCACCGTGGCGCCGTCGGTGGCCAGCAGGATGGCGTTGGACTTCACCGCGCGCACCGCCCGCCAGGCGAACACCAGGTCGTCGAGGGTCGCGGCGTCGGCCGCCGACCCGGTGGCGAGGGTCCAGGTGGCCGGGTCGTCGCCCTCGGCCGAGACCCGGTCGACGTGCTGCACGAGGACGCCACCGCTGATCGGCCGGGACTCCACCGGGTCGGGGGCGGCGCCCTCGGGCATGCGCAGCAGCCGGACGTTCTTCTTGCGGGTCAGCACCTCGACGGCGTCGTCGGTGAACGAGGGCGCCACGACGACCTCGGTGAACACCTCGGCGATCTGCTCCGCGGTGGACAGGTCGACCTCGCGGTTGGCCGCGATGACCCCGCCGAAGGCCGAGACCGGGTCGCAGGCGTGCGCCTTGCGGTGGGCCTGGGCGAGGTCCGCGCCGACGGCGATGCCGCACGGGTTGGCGTGCTTGATGATCGCCACGCAGGGCGCCTCGTGGTCGTGCGCGGCCCGCCAGGCGGCGTCGGTGTCGACGTAGTTGTTGTAGGACATCTGCTTGCCGTGCAGCTGCGCGGCGTGCGCCAGCCCGGGCCGCCAGTGCCGGTAGAGGGCAGCGGCCTGGTGCGGGTTCTCGCCGTAGCGCAGCACGTCGGCCCGCTCCCAGCTGGCCGCCGTCCAGGCCGGGAAGCCGGACTCGTCGGGGGCCACGACGCTGCCCAGCCACGAGGCGACGGCGATGTCGTAGGACGCGGTGTGCCGGAAGGCGTCGGTGGCCAGCGCCTGCCGCTGGGCCAGGGTGGTGCCGCCGGACCGGACGGCGTCGAGCACGTCGGCGTAGCGGGCGGGGTCGACCACGACGGCGACCGACGGGTGGTTCTTCGCCGCGGCGCGCACCATCGCCGGGCCGCCGATGTCGATCTGCTCGATGCACTCGTCGGGGGTCGCGCCCGAGGCCACGGTCTCGCGGAAGGGGTAGAGGTTGACCACGACCAGGTCGAAGGCGGCGATGCCGAGCTCGTCGAGCTGCCGGACGTGGTCGGGCTTGCGACGGTCGGCCAGGATCCCCGCG
The DNA here is from genome assembly GCF_024124375.1 of Klenkia sp. PcliD-1-E. Classification (GTDB taxonomy): domain Bacteria; phylum Actinomycetota; class Actinomycetes; order Mycobacteriales; family Geodermatophilaceae; genus Klenkia. The sequence goes on along the minus strand of NZ_JAMXRZ010000157.1, from coordinate 940 downwards.
TGCACGGCCGGGTGCAGCGTCTTGACCCGGCCGTCCAGGCACTCGGGGAAGCCGGTGACCTGCTCGACGGGGGTGACCGGGATGCCGGCCTCGGCGATGCGGCGGGCGGTGGCCCCGGTGCTGACCAGCTCGACACCGGCCTCGGCCAGCCCGCGGGCGAGCTCCTCGACGCCGGACTTGTCGTAGACGCCGAGCAGGGCGCGGCGGACGGGGGTGCGGTCGGTCACGGGCGGGCGCTCCTTGAGCTGGTGAGGGACACGAGGGTGTCGACGAGCAGCACCCGTTCGACGGCCTTGATGCGGTCGTGCAGGCGCTGCTCGTCGTCGCCGGCCAGCACGGGCACCGGGGTCTGCGCGAGCACCGGGCCGGTGTCCAGGCCGGCGTCGACGAGGTGCACGGTGGCCCCGGTGGTGGCCACACCGGCGGCCAGGGCGTCGCGGACGGCGTGCGCGCCGGGGAAGGCTGGCAGCAGCGCCGGGTGGGTGTTGACCAGCCGGCCCCCGAACGCGTCGAGGACCGCGGGGCCCAGCAGCTTCATGAACCCGGCGCACACCACCCAGTCGGGGCGGTGCGCGGCGATGCGCCCGGCGAGCGCGGCGTCCCAGGCGGCCCGGTCGGGGTGGCCGGCCAGCGGGACGACGAAGGTGGGCAGGCCGCGCTCGCGGGCGGCGGCCAGGCCGGGGGCCTCGCGGTCGGCGCCGACGGCGACCACCGTGAAGGCCGGCTCGTCGGCAGCGAGCAGGGCGGCGCAGAGCGTGCCGGCACCGGAGATGAGCACCACCACCCGGGCGGGGGGCGGGATCTCCGGCGACACGTACCGGGAGGCTACTCGGCGCCCCGGCGGGTCAGCGCCGCCAGCGGGTGACCGCGGCGGCCACCGCGGCGGCCAACCCGGCCTGCGCGGCGGTGGACAGACCGGTCGCCAGCGCGGGTGCGCCGA
>NZ_JAMXRZ010000156.1 GCF_024124375.1 Klenkia sp. PcliD-1-E | reverse complement strand
GCGGTGGCCCGGGGGCGCCCGGCCGGCCGGGTGAGGACGGCGCCCCCCGCCGACTCCCCGGCCGGGGCGTAGCCGGCGGCCCGCAGCACCTCGAGCACCTCGTCGGCCGGCAGACCGCTGACCAGCACCCCCGGCGCCAGCCGGCGCAGCTCGGCCCGCGCGGTCCGCTTGTCCGAGAGCACCTGGGAGAGCAGGCCGTGGTCGTCGCTGCGCACGTAGGCCTCGATCGCCCCGACCCGCAGCCGGCCGTGCTGGCGGGCGACGTCGTCGACCAGGTAGTCCAGGGCCTGCGGCACCGGGGTGCGGGAGGCGCGGGCGAAGAAGTCGTGCAGCTCGGCGGCCGACCAGCCCGAGTCCAGCGCGCGGCGGACGCTGCCGTCGGTCACCCGGAAGACCGTCGCGCCGCCCGAGGACTCCACGTCGGCGACCACGGCCAGCGTGCGGGCGAGCTCGGCGACCAGCGGGCCGGGCGCGACCAGCGACAGGTCGGGCTGGGCCAGCACGTGGTCGACCGGGTCGGGCAGCAGGCCGCGCATGCTCGTCGCCGCGCCCTCCTCGCCGCCGGTCAGCAGCCCGCGGCCCCCCGACGACAGCCGGCCGCCGACCACGATCCCCAGCTGCTCGGCCTCCCCGACCAGCGCCGGCACCAGCACGAAGCGGTCCGCGCGCCGGGGGCTCTGCCAGCGGAGCAGGGACAGCAGGTCCTCGGTGGTCAGACCGAGCCCGGGCGCGAGCTCCCCGAGGGTGGCCAGCAGCGTGCGCCGCACGGCGGGCACGGTGTGCCGGACGACGTCGGGGGAGAGCACGTTGACGGCCTTGCCGGCCAGGTCGCGCTGGCCGACCAGCGAGATGACCCGCATCGAGTCCAGCCAGCCCGCGGCCAGCAGCGCCCACCGCTCGGGCAGGGCCTGCTCGCGCCAGGCGTCGGACTCCCGGCTGGGCAGCCACTCGTCGCGGTGCGGCCCGCCGAGGTCGAGCAGGCCGGCGGCGTGCGCGACCTCGACGAAGAAGGCCGCGGCGTGCTCGTCGACGCCGAGGGCCTTGGCCAGCCGCTTCTGGTCGCGGATGGCCATGCCGCCGCTGCGCAGCAGGCCGGCCGGGTCCTCCTCCAGCGCGGCCAGCAGCTCACCGACCCGGCCCACGGTCTCCAGCGCCGCACCCGCGGCCCGGCGGTCGACCACGGCGGGGTCCCGGTGCTCCGTCGGCGGCTCGGGACGGCGCCGCACGGGTCCGTAGGGCCGGTCGCCGCGCAGCGCCAGCCCGTACTGGCGGGGCAGCTCGACGTTGGCGGCGTCCACCCGGGTCAGCAGCCCCCGCCTCAGCAGCCGGCGGGCCGGGCTGTCGGGGGAGGTGCCGGAGTGGTCGACCGGCAGCCGGCCCAGCGGGTTGTCCCCGGCCAGCGCCTCCAGCACGGCGCGCTCGTCGTCGTCCACGTCGGCCAGGTCACCCGCGACGTCCGCGGGCGGGGGCGTGCGCGGACGCCCGAGCCCGGCCGGGTAGCGGACGGCGCGGCGCACCGGCTCCGGGGCGTGCAGCACGTCGTCGCCCCAGAGCAGGGCCCGGTCGGTGAGCAGCTGCACCGCCTCGTCCACCGGGGCGCCGGGGAGGGCGTCGACCAGTTCCTCGCGGGTGAGGCCGTCGCCGGGGGCCAGCAGCACCGCGTCGAGCACCTGCAGGGTGCCCGCGTCCAGCTCGTCGAGGGCGCGGTCCACCGACACCGGCACCGCCAACCGGGTGGCCAGGCCGACCAGGTCGGAGGGGGCGGGCCGGGCGACGTCGGGGCGCAGCGCCAGCAGCGTGCCCAGCTGCTCGTCGGAGCGGGTGCGCAGCCAGGCGGCGAGCGTGGCGGGGGCCGGGGCGCCCTCGGTCGTGGACATCCGCTCCACGCTACGACGCGGGCGGGGTGACAGCATCGCGTGCGTGCCCGGCGCCCTCGACGACCCGCAGACCCGTGCTGCGCTGGCCGCCACCCGGGCGGGTGCGGTTCGCTGGCTGGCCGGCGGGGCGGTCGCGCTGGTGCTGGCCGTGCTGCTCGCCGTCGCCACGGTCCAGGCGGCCCAGGACGGCAGCCGGCTGCCCTTCGCCGGGCTCGCCGTCGTCGCGCTGGTGCTGGGCGGGGTGGCCGCGCTGGTCGCCGGGGCCGGCTCGCTGCTGCGGGTGGCCCGCTGGTCCCGCGCGCTGACCGCGGCTCCCTGGCGGCTGGGCACCCTGCGCATCGCCGGCCCGGCCACGATGCGCGTCGCCACCCTGGACGGCGACGTCGACCTGCGGTTGCAGTCGACCACGATCTGGCGCACCCGCGCCGTGCAGCGCCTGGACGGCCAGGACGTGCGGGTGGCCGAGGCCGGCCACGACCGCTGGGTGCTCACCGCCGACGGCGCCGGCACCCTGTACGGGGCGCGGCGTCCCTAGTCGGCGTCGGCGTGGGCGACGTGCCGCAGCTGGCCCCAGACCACCACCACGAAGACCGCGGACCCGGCGAAGGCGAACCAGAACGGGCCGGTCACCGAGGTCTGCTGCGCGACGACCCCGCCGACGCCGGAGCCGATCACCAGCCCGCCGAAGGTGCCGACCAGGTTGACGCTGCCCACCCGGCCCTGCAGGTGCCGCGGGACGGCCCGCTGACGCACCGTGACCGACGTCGTCCCCCAGATGAAGGCGTGCGCGCCGAAGACGACGAACACCGGCATGGCCACCCACGGGCTGGTCGTGAGGGCGAGCGCGAGGTGGGTGAGGGTCTCCACGACCAGCCCGACCCGCATGAGGTCGCCCAGGCTGACCCGCCGGGTGATCCAGCCGTAGGCCGCGATGCCGGCGATCCCGCCGACGGCCTGGGCGGTGGTGACCAGGCCGAAGCCGACCTCCCCGAGCCCGAGGCGCTGCGTCGCGTAGAGCACCAGCACCGACCAGGCCGCGCCGAAGGTCACGTTGAACACGAAGATCGTGAGCACCAGGGTGCGGACGGCGGGGTGGTGCACCACCCACCGGAACCCCTCCGCGATCTCCAGGTGCACCGGACGGCGCTGCGCGGGCTCGGCCGGCGGCAGCACGACCCGCGACACGAGCACCGCACCCAGGGCCACCAGGACGGCGACCGCGCCGAACGCCCACCCCGCCCCGACGGTGAACAACGCCGCCCCGAGCGGTGGCCCGGCCAGCTGGTTGACCGTCACGAACCCGGTGGTCATCCGGGCGTTGCCGACCGCCAGGTCGTCGCGGTGCACCAGGGTGGGCAGCAGCGTCTGCGCGGCGTTGTCGGCGAACACCTCGGCGGTGCCCAGCACGAACAGCGCGGCCAGCACTGCGCCGATGGTGACCAGGTCGGTGGCCACCGCCAGGGTGAGGACGGCGAGGACGCCGGCCCGCAGCAGGTCCACGACCACGACGAGCAGGCGGCGGTCCACCCGGTCGGTGACCGCGCCGGCGACCAGGCCGAACAGCAGCGGTGGCAGCCACTGCACCCCCGCGGCCAGCGACACCAGGAACGGGTCCCCGGTGAGCGAGGCGACCAGCAGCGGACCCGCGGCCAGCGCGATGCCGTCGCCGAGGTTCGACGTCCACGAGGAGGCCAGCAGCCAGCGGAACCCGGTGCCGAGCCGGGCCGGCACGACGGTCTCCACGATGCGGCCCACGGGGAGGTGACCCTAGGCGGGCCGGGAGCACGTCGCACCCAGGTTGCCGCCGGGCTGGCGTGGGTGCCGGGGCGCGCGGTTGGATGCGGGACGATGGGCCCGAGCGCCGGTGAGGACGCCGGCCACGACGGCAGGAGTGCGCCATGGCCAAGAAGAACCCGAAGACCGCCCACCTCGTCGAGCCCACCTGGGGCCAGTCGGTGGACGGCGGCCCGCCGCTCACCGAGCTGATCAGCGAGATGACCGGGTCGCTGTCGCCCTTCGGCGAGGACCACTCCTTCCCGCTCCCGCCGGAGCGGCTGCGCTACGCGCACCCGACCGACAAGCCCAACCGGGCCGGCGTCCAGCTGCGTCCCGAAGAGCGGGCATGACCGCCCCCGCGCTGCCGTCCTACACCAGCGGGACCTCGACGGTCCCGCTGCTGGGCGACACCATCGGGGCCAACCTCGACCGGACGGCAGCGCGGGTCGGCGAGCACGAGGCGCTCGTGGAGTGCGCCACCGGCCGCCGCTGGACCTACCCCCAGCTGGTCGCCGACGTCGACGCCTTCGCCCTCGGCCTGCACGCCCTCGGCGTGGCCAAGGGCGAGCGGGTCGGGATCTGGGCGCCCAACTGCGCCGAGTGGGTGTTCGTGCAGTACGGCACGGCGAAGCTCGGCGTCGTCCTGGTCAACATCAACCCGGCCTACCGCACCCACGAGCTGTCCTACGTGCTGCAGCAGGCCGGCATCTCCGTGCTGGTCGCGTCGCCTGCGTTCAAGACCAGCGACTACCGCGCGATGGTGGCCGAGGTCCGCGACGAGTGCCCGGCGCTGCGCGAGGTGCTCTTCCTCGGGACCGACGAGTGGGACCGGCTGATGGACACCGGCCGGGCCGCCGACAGGGGGTTCCTGGCCGAGCGCGAGGCGGAGCTCTCCGCCGACGACCCGATCAACATCCAGTACACGTCCGGGACGACGGGCTTCCCGAAGGGCGCCACGCTCACCCACCACAACCTGCTCAACAACGGCTTCTTCGTCGGCGAGGGCTGCAGCTACACCGAGGCCGACCGGGTGTGCATCCCCGTGCCGTACTACCACTGCTTCGGCATGGGCATGGGCAACATCGGCGCCACCTCGCACGGGTCGACCATGGTCATCCCGGCGCCCGGCTTCGACCCCGCCCTGACCCTGCAGGCCGTGCAGGAGGAGAGGTGCACCTCCCTGTACGGCGTGCCCACGATGTTCATCGCCGAGCTCGCGCTGCCGGACTTCGGCTCCTACGACCTGTCCAGCCTGCGCACCGGGATCATGGCCGGCTCGCCGTGCCCGGTCGAGGTGATGAAGCGGGTCGTCGACGAGATGGGCATGGCCGAGGTGACCATCGCCTACGGCATGACCGAGACCTCCCCGGTCTCCACCCAGACCGGCGCCGACGACGACCTCGACCGCCGCACCTCGACCGTCGGCCGCACCCACCCGCACCTGGAGAGCAAGGTCGTCGACCCCGACACCGGGCTGACCGTGCCACGTGGGACGCCGGGGGAGCTGTGCACCCGTGGCTACTCGGTGATGCTCGGCTACTGGGACGCCCCCGAGAAGACCGCCGAGGTCATCGACGCCGCCCGCTGGATGCACACCGGCGACCTCGCGGTGATGGACGACGAGGGCTATCTGAACATCGTCGGCCGGATCAAGGACATGGTCATCCGCGGCGGGGAGAACGTGTACCCGCGGGAGATCGAGGAGTTCCTGTACTCCCACCCCGACATCGCCGACGTCCAGGTCATCGGGGTGCCCGACGCCAAGTACGGCGAGGAGCTGATGGCCTGGGTGCAGCTGCGCGCCGGCGCCCCCGAGCTCACCGCCGAGGCGCTGCGGCAGTTCTGCGCCGGCAAGCTGGCGCACTACAAGGTGCCCCGCTACGTCAAGGTCGTCGACGCCTTCCCGATGACCGTCACCGGCAAGGTGCGCAAGGTCGAGATGCGGCAGGTGTCCACCCAGGAGCTCGGCCTGGCCGAGGTCACCACCGCCTGACGCTCAGCCCGCCTTCGTGCGGGGCGCCAGCCGGGTGATGGCCTTGGACAGCAGGCTGCCCACCACCACCCACACGATGGCCGCGACCAGCGCGTTCACCGTCTCGGCGATCTTCGGGTCCTCGGGGGTGAACAGGTCACGGGTGAAGGCGCCCAGGTCGTTGCGCACCCCGGCGGTGAACTCGACGATCGGGTTGGCGGGGTTGGCCTCGAACAGCACGAACACGGCGTAGAGCACGATCAGCCCACCCACGACCGAGGACACCAGCCGGACGGCGGCGGCGACCGAGGTGACGACGCGGGACGCAGCGTTGCGGACAGCCATGGCGGGCATCGTCGCATCCCCCGCCGTGCCGGACTACTCGCCGGTAACCAGGCGGCCCGCCCTCCCCCCAGCGGCTAGCCTGGGCCGCGGCGGCCCGCCCGGGCCGGCGCCGACACGACAGCGAGGGATCGACGTGCCCAGCGGCAAGGTGAAGTGGTTCAACCCGGAGAAGGGCTTCGGCTTCCTCTCCCAGGAGGGTGGACCCGACGTGTTCGTGCACAAGGACGCGCTGCCCGCCGGGACCACCGAGCTCAAGCCCGGCCAGCGGGTGGAGTACGGCATCGTCGCCGGGCGCCGCGGCGACCAGGCCCTGCAGGTGACCGTGCTGGACCCGCTGCCCTCGGCCGTGGCCGGCACCCGGAAGAAGCCCGACGACCTGGTCCCGATCATCGAGGACCTCATCCGGCTGCTCGACGGCGTCGGCAACGGGCTGCGGCACGGCCGGCACCCCGACCGGCAGGCCGCCGCCAAGGTCGCCGCCGTCCTGCGCGCCGTCGCCACCGACCTCGAGGGCTAGCCCGTGGGGGCCTGGTCGCCGGAACGGATGAAGCCGACCGGCCAGGCCCCGGACAGCCCGCTGCACGCGCCGTCCCGCGAGTCCTCCACGACCACCAGGTAGTAGGCCGGCGGCACCGCGTCGGAGCTGTTGATGCCGGTGAAGGTCGGGGTGTCCCCGGGGACGTCGACCTCGCCGAGCAGCTCCTGCAGCTGGTCGTCGTAGACCTGCACGCTCCAGCCCTGCGCCGCCACGGCGTCGGGCACCGTCAGCGAGATCGTCGAGTCCGGCTGCACCTCGATGACCGGCGGGGTGCCCGCGTAGCGCTCCCCGGTGCCGTCCAGGCAGTACTGCGAGGGCTGCACCGTGACGTCCTGCCCGCTGCTCTGCACCCGCACGGTGGGCGGTGGTCCGCCCTGGTCGGCGGCGCCGCTGCTCCCGCCGGCGCCGCACCCGGTCACCAGCACCAGGACGGCGGCCCCGCAGGCCGCCGTCGTCGCCACCCTGGTCATGCCCGCTCCCAGCCCGTCGTCCGCCCGCGGCCCCGGGCGGGACGGCGGTGGTGCCCCAGCCAAGCAACCAGACCTGTGGCCACCACCAGCAACCCCGCCGTGGTGCCGAACGCCAGCACCGGCAGGTCGGCCGGCAGCGCGATGCCCAGCCCGCCGCCGAGGACCCACGCCAGCTGCAGCAGCGTCTCCGACCGGGCGAAGGCCGAGGCGTGCTGGGCGCCGGGCACGTCCCGCTGGATGATCGCGTCCAGCGACACCTTGCCCAGCCCCGCCGCCAGCGCGGCCACCCCGGCGGTCACCGCGACCATCGCCACGGAGAACAACAGCGCCGCAGCCACCGCGGCCACGACCGCGACCAGCGTCGACCACAGCACCAGGGTGTCGGGCGTGGCGCGGTGCAGGCGGGAGCCGATCGCCGTCCCCAGGAAGCTGCCCACCCCGGCCGCACCCGCGATGGCACCCAGGGCCAGCGTGCGCTCCCAGCCGCCGGGCACCGCGGCCTGCACGAGGAACGCGGCGTAGATCGTCAGGAAGCCGCCGAGGACCCGCAGCAGCGCCGCGCTGCGCAGCGCGTCCACCACCGTCGCCGCCACCCGCGGCCTCCCGCGGTGGCCGGGGACCGGGATCTCCATCGTGGTCGTCAGCAGGTCGCTGGCGACCTCGCCCGCGGGGACGTCGACGTGCCCCGGCAGCCGCAGCGCCAGCACGCCGGCGGCGGTGAACACCGCCGCGGTCGCCCACAGCAGCGGCGGGAACCCGGCGGAGGCCGCGATGCCGGCCCCGATCCCGCCGAAGACGCCGGCGGTGACCAGGCCGAACACCGACGTCCGGGCGTTCGCGCTGGTCAGCGACATGGCCGGGGGCACCACCCGGGGGATCACCGCCGCCCGCAGCACGTTGTGCGCCTTGGACAGCACCAGCGCCCCCAGCGCGGCCGGGTAGAGCCAGAACCCGTCGAAGTTGGCCGCCATCACCAGCGCCAGCACCGCCCGGCCCACCAGGCTCGCCGCCATCGCCCACCGCCGGCCGCGCTGCAGCCGGTCCAGCAGCGGACCCAGCAGCGGGGCGACGACGGCGAAGGGCGCCATCGTGACCAGCAGGTACAACGCCACGTTCCCGCGCTGCGCGTCGGTGGACGCGGCGAAGAACAGGGTGCCGGCCAGCGAGACCGCGACCATCGCGTCGCCGGCGGTGTGCAGGGCGTTGACCCACAGCACGTGGGCCAGCCCGCTGTCCCCGGCCCCGTCGGCCCGGCTGGCCGCGTTGACCCGGCGGACGGCGGCCACCGTCAGCTCCCGCGACCGCTGCGCCGCCACCCGGGTGACGGTCACCTTCGGCGGTCGGGCGCCCAGGCCCGGGGACGGCGGCGCGGTCGGCTCGGGC
>NZ_JAMXRZ010000155.1 GCF_024124375.1 Klenkia sp. PcliD-1-E | reverse complement strand
GGCGACCCCGGCGACCAGCGCCGCCGCCGTCGGGTCCTCGGTCACCGAGCTCAGCTGCGCAGCCGGGTCGACCAGGGCGGCCAGCCGCAGGTGCGCGTCGGCGAACGCCGCCGCCTGCCGGTCGCGCAGCACCGCCACCCGGGCACGGGCCGCCGCGAGGGTCTCCAGGTGCGCCCCGAGCCGGCCGACGACCGTGGTGACCGCCTCGTGCACCCCGGCGGCCACCTGCCGGGTCGCCCCGACCTCGGCGGCCGCCGCCGCGGAGTCGGCGCCCAGCCACCCCGGTGCCCGTGCCGCCGGGCCGGCGAGGTGGGCCTCCACCACGCCCAGCACGAACCCGGCGGCGGCCAGGCCGTCGACCACGGCGGCGAGGGCGCGCAGGTCGCCGTCGGGGTCGGGCAGCGGGACCGGCGGCGGGAGCACGGTGCTCACCGGGCGAGGACCTCCCCCCGGGGGGCGAGCAGCGAGCCGTCGAGGCCGGCCCAGTCGTCGGCGACCGCGGCGACCGTGCCGCCCAGCCACTGCAGTTCCTCGGCCAGGTACGCGCCGGCGACCGACAGTGCGCCGGTGAGCGCGGGCAGGGCGGTCTGCATCGGCCCGCCGACCGCGGCGTCGGACAGGTGGCCGGCGACCTGGGCCGCGGTGTCGCCGCACGAGCGCAGGACGGCGGCCAGGGCGTAGAGCTCCCCGGGCGGCACCTGGATGGTCACGGTGGCAGTGTGCGGCGGCCGGCGACGGACCGGGCGGGTTGTCCACAGGCCGGTTCGTCGTCCCCAGGCGGTCGCGGTGGCGGCCCCGCCCACCGCGCGGGCCACCTACAGTTCCGCCGGTGAGCAGGCTGCGCACCGGGTCCGACGAGGGGTCCAGCCTGCCCTTCGTGCTGGTCTGCTGGCTGGTCGCGGCCCTGATGGCCTTCGGGGCGATCGCCGCCTCCGACGCCTTCCTGGAGCAGCAGCGGGTGCAGTCGGTCTGCGACGGCGCCGCGCTGGCCGCCGCGAACCAGACCGGCGGCGGGGCCGTCTACTCCCGCGGGGTCGCCGGGTACCTGCCGCTGGACCAGGCCTCGGCCGAGGTGGCCGTCGCCGACCAGCTCGCCGACGGCGGCACCAGGCTCGATGCCTGGTCGGTCACCGTCGACGGGGTCGAGGCCACGGTCACCTGCACCCGGGCGGTGCCCATCGCCTTCGGCTGGCTCTTCCTCGGCGGGCAGCTCCTGGAGCGCACCGCGGTGGCCAGCGCCCGCGCGCCGACCGCCTGAGGGGGCGGTCCGGCCCCGGTACGACGACGGCCCCCGACCGGTGGTCGGGGGCCGTCGCACCAGGCGTGGCGGGTGAAGGATTCGAACCTTCGTAGGCTAAGCCGACGGATTTACAGTCCGCTCCCATTGGCCACTCGGGCAACCCGCCGTGTGCTGTGGTGCCCGACGAGCGTACAAGACCGGCGACACCGCCCCACCGGGTGGCTCGCCGAGGAGGAGGAGAACCGACATGGCAGACGCGTCCTTCGACGTCGTGAGCAAGGTCGACCGCCAGGAGGTCGACAACGCGCTGAACCAGGCCGGCAAGGAGCTGTCCCAGCGGTTCGACTTCCGGGGCACCAACGCCGGCATCGTGTGGGCGGGCGAGGAGGGGGTCACCCTGACCGCCGACACCGAGGAGCGGGTGACCGCCGCGTTGGAGGTGTTCAAGGAGAAGCTGGTCAAGCGCGGGATCTCCATGAAGGCCCTGGACGCCGGCGAGCCGCAGGCCTCGGGCAAGGCCTACAAGATTTCCGCGACCATCCAGCAGGGCATCGCCTCGGACAAGGCCAAGCAGATCGCCAAGACCATCCGCGACGAGGGCCCCAAGGGCGTGCAGGCGCAGATCCAGGGCGACCAGCTGCGGGTCAGCGGCAAGAAGCGCGACGACCTGCAGGCGGTCCAGCAGTTGCTCAAGAGCAAGGACTTCGAGATCGCCCTGCAGTTCGACAACTACCGCTGAGGCATCACCGCTGCCCGGGCTCCCGGGCCAGCTGCTCCAGCCGGGCGATCCGCTCGGCCATCGGGGGGTGGGTGGCGAACATCGACGCCATGCCCGCCCCCCGGAAGGGGTTGGCGATCATCAGGTGGCTCTGGCTGACCAGCCGCTGCTCCTGGGGCAGCGGGCGGGCGGCCACCCCGCGCTCCAGCTTGCGCAGCGCCGAGGCCAGGGCCAGCGGGTCCTGGGACAGCTGCGCACCCGAGGCGTCGGCCTGGTACTCCCGGCTGCGGCTGACGGCCATCTGCACCAGGCCCGCGGCCAGCGGACCGAGCAGCACCAGCAGCAGCCCGCCGAGGGCGTTGCCGCCACCGCGGTCGTCGCGGCCGCCGAACATGGACGAGAACATCGTCATCTGCGCGACGAAGGTGATGGCCGTGGCCATCGCGCCGGCCACCGAGCTGATCAGGATGTCCCGGTTGTAGACGTGCGAGAGCTCGTGCGCCAGCACCCCGCGCAGCTCGCGACGGTCCAGCAGCTCGAGGATGCCCTGGGTGCAGCACACCGCCGCGTTGCGCGGGTTGCGGCCGGTGGCGAACGCGTTGGGCTGGTCGGTGGGGCTGACGTACAGCCGCGGCATGGGCTGGCGCGCCTCGGTCGCCAGCTCGCGGACGATCGCGTAGATCTGCGGGGCCTGGGTCTCGGTGACCGGGAAGGCGCGCATCGACCGCAGCGCCAGCTTGTCGCTGTTGTAGTACGCGTAGCCGTTGATGCCCAGCGCGATCAGCAGCGCGATCACCAGGCCACCCCGCCCGCCCAGCAGCGCACCGATCGCCAGGATGATCCCGGCCATCAGGCCCAGCAGCAGGGCGGTCCTGAGACCGTTGTTCCAGCGGTGCACGCCCGGACAACGCGGTGGGCCGAGGTGCCGTTCCCGGGGGCCCGACGCGGTCCGAGGTTTGCCGGGGCGAGCGGTGAGCAACTGTGAGGGCCATGAGCACCGACACGGACACCGGTGAGCACGAGCGCGTCGGATCCCTGAGCGCCGACGACCTGAACCGGGCGTCGGGCCGGAGCACCCGCGACCTGGTGACCCAGGTCGCCGCAGCGCAGCCGACCGCCGTGGCGTCGGTCGTCGACGCCCTGACCGGCCCGGACGCCCACGGCCGCGAGGTGACCCAGCTGCTGCAGCTGGTGGTGCACACGGCCAAGGCCGTCGTCGCCGACTGCGACGCCGCCGGGGTCACCGTCGTCCAGGAGGGCACACCCTTCACCTCGGCGTGGACCGACGAGCGGACCCTGGCCGTCGACCGGGACCAGTACGACGTCGGCGACGGCCCGTGCCTGCACGCCGTCCGCACCGAGTCCTGCGTACGGGTCACCGTCTCCGAGGCCGGCGAGCTGTGGCCGGACTTCACCCGCGCCGCCACCGCCGACGGCGTGCAGGCATTCCTGGCCTGCCCGCTGGTGGTCGACGGCACCCGGTTCGGCGCGCTCAACCTCTACAGCCGTTCCCTCGACGGGTTCAGCGACCACGACGAGGCGGTGGCCACCCTGATCAGCCGGGTCGCCAGCGGCCTGGTGGCCGGCCAGCTGCGCCAGCACCGGTCGGCCACCCTCATCTCCCAGCTCGAGGAGGCCATCGCCTCGCGCGCGGTGATCGAGCAGGCCAAGGGCGCGATCGCCGTCGTCCGGCAGGTCTCCCCCGACGACGCCTTCGGCATCCTGCGCACCGTCAGCCAGGAGACCAACGTCAAGCTGCGCGAGGTGGCGGCCCGGACCCTGCGGGAGTTCGGCGCCGTCCTGGCCTGACCTGCGCGGGTGAGGGCACCCTGTGTGGTCGCTCACCCTGCCCTCCCGACGGCCCGGCCGACCGCCGTGGGAACGTAACCTCGGCCGGTGGAGGTACTTCCCTGATGACTGGCACCACCTCGCAGACCCCCGAGACCCCTCTGGGGACCCAGGCCTCGGCGCCCGGCGGTCTCGTCAAGGACGTCGTGACGCTGGACCGCGTCGTCATCCGCCTGGCCGGCGACTCCGGTGACGGCATGCAGCTGACCGGCAACCGCTTCACCAGCGAGACCGCGTCGTTGGGCAACGACGTGTCGACCCTGCCGAACTTCCCCGCCGAGATCCGGGCGCCCACGGGGACCCTGCCCGGCGTCTCCAGCTTCCAGCTGCACTTCGCCGACCACGACATCATGACCCCCGGGGACGCCCCCGACGTGCTGGTCGCGATGAACCCGGCGGCGTTGAAGGCCAACCTGGCCGACCTGCCCGGCGGCGGGCTGCTGATCGTCGACTCCGACGAGTTCACCGCGCGCAACCTGGCCAAGGTGGGCTACGCGGCCAACCCGCTCGAGGACGGGTCGCTGGAGGGCTGGCAGCTGGTCAGCGTCCCGCTGACCTCGATGACCACCGACGCGCTCGCCGACTCCGGGCTGGGCAAGAAGGAGGCCGAGCGCAGCAAGAACATGTTCACCCTCGGCCTGCTGTCGTGGATGTACCACCGGCCGACCGAGGGCACCATCCGTTTCCTGGAGCGCCAGTTCCGGAAGAAGCCCGAGATCGCCGCGGCCAACATCGCCGCGTTCCGGGCCGGCTTCAACTACGGCGAGACCACCGAGGCGTTCGCGGTCTCCTACGAGATCAAGCCCGCCCCGATGGCGCCGGGCACCTACCGCAACATCTCGGGGAACCAGGCACTGGCCTACGGGCTGGTGGCCGCGGGCGTCCGGTCCGGGCTGCCGGTGTTCCTGGGCGCCTACCCGATCACCCCCGCGTCGGACGTGCTGCACGAGCTGAGCAAGCACAAGGCCTTCGGCGTGCGGACCTACCAGGCCGAGGACGAGATCGCCGGCATCGGTGCCGCCCTGGGCGCCAGCTTCGGCGGCGCGCTGGGCGTGACCACCACCTCCGGTCCGGGGGTGGCGCTGAAGTCCGAGACCGTGGGGCTGGCGGTGATGACCGAGCTGCCGCTGGTCATCGTCGACGTGCAGCGCGGCGGTCCCTCGACCGGGCTGCCCACCAAGACCGAGCAGTCGGACCTGCTGCAGGCGATGTTCGGCCGCAACGGCGAGGCGCCGGTGCCGGTCGTGGCGCCCCGCTCACCGGCGGACTGCTTCGACGCAGCACTGGAGGCCGCGCGCATCGCGCTCACCTACCGCACCCCGGTCTTCCTGCTGTCCGACGGCTACCTGGCCAATGGCGCCGAGCCGTGGTCGGTCCCCGACTCCGGGTCGCTGCCCGACCTGCGCGTGGAGTTCGCCACCGAGCCCAACGGCACCGACGCCGCCGGGGACCCGGTGTTCCTGCCCTACCTGCGCGACCCCGAGACCCTGGCCCGTCCGTGGGCGGTGCCCGGCACGAAGGCCCTGCAGCACCGCATCGGCGGGCTGGAGAAGGCCGACGGCACCGGCAACATCTCCTACGACCCGGCCAACCACGACCACATGACCCGCATGCGGCAGGCGAAGGTCGACGGCATCGCCGCCTCCCTGCCGCCCACCGAGGTCGACGACCCCGACGGCGACGCGACCGTGCTGGTCATCGGCTGGGGCTCCACCTACGGGCCGATCGGTGCCGCCTGCCGGCGGATCCGCCGCTCGGGCCGGTCGATCGCGCAGGTCCACCTGCGCCACGTCAACCCGCTGCCGGCCGACCTCGGCGAGATCATCCGCTCCTACGACCGCGTGGTCTGCCCGGAGATGAACCTCGGCCAGCTCTCCCTGCTGCTGCGCGCCGAGTACCTGGTCGACGTGCAGAGCCACACCCAGGTGCGCGGGCTGCCCTTCCGGGCCGCCGAGCTCGCTGCGGTCCTGCAGGGCGTCATCGACAGCACCAGCACCAGCACCAGCGCCCCGACCACAGCATCGGAGGTCACCCCGTGACCACCTCGCCCATCGACGAGCACGTCCACGAGCTGGGCATGCCGGCCTACGACCAGCGGATCGCCGACGCGGTGGCCCGCTCGGTCGACCTGGGCGGCGACAAGCAGACCCAGCTCAAGGCCAAGGACCTCAAGACCGACCAGGAGGTCCGCTGGTGCCCCGGTTGCGGGGACTACGTGATCCTCAACGCCGTCCAGTCCTTCCTGCCCAGCCTGGGCATCGCGCGCGAGGACATGGTCATCGTGTCCGGCATCGGGTGCTCCAGCCGGTTCCCGTACTACATGAACACCTACGGGATGCACTCCATCCACGGCCGCGCCCCGGCGATCGCCACCGGGCTGGCCGCCTCGCGGCCCGACCTGTCGGTGTGGGTGGTCACCGGGGACGGCGATGCGCTCTCCATCGGGGGCAACCACCTGATCCACACGCTGCGGCGCAACGTGGACCTGACGATCCTGCTGTTCAACAACCGGATCTACGGCCTCACCAAGGGCCAGTACTCCCCCACCTCCGAGCTGGGCAAGATCACCAAGAGCACCCCGATGGGGTCGCTGGACCACCCGTTCAACCCGGTCAGCCTCGCCCTGGGCGCAGACGCCACCTTCGTCGGCCGGGCGATGGACTCCGACCGCAAGGGCCTCACCGACGTGCTGCGGCAGGCCGCCGAGCACCGCGGCACCGCGCTGGTGGAGATCTACCAGAACTGCAACATCTTCAACGACGGCGCCTTCGAGCTGCTCAAGGACCCGCTCACCGGCACCCAGTGGTCGATCCCGCTGGTGCACGGGGAGAAGATCGTGTTCGGCCCGGACGGCGCATCCTGCGTGGTCGCCGACGGCTGGGGTGGGCTGCGGGTCGCCGAGACCCACTCCGTCGACGAGGCCGACATCGTGGTGCACGACGCGCACCGCGACGACCCGGCCTACGCCTTCGCGCTGTCGCGGCTGTCCCACCAGGACCTGCGCTACACCCCGATGGGCGTGTTCCGCTCGGTCACCAAGCCCACCTACGACGCGATGATGACCGACCAGCTCGCCGAGGCCCGCTCGGGCGGGGCCGGTGACCTCGACGCCCTGCTGCACGGGTCGGACACCTGGACGGTCGACTGACCTTGCGCAGCCGCCCCGCCCGGCGCACAGTGTCTCTGTGACCATGGGGCACACCTATTTCCGGGCGGGGCGCCGGCCATGAGCGCTGCGGTGGACGACGCCGTCGGCACCGGGGCCACCACGGCGACGGGCCGCCTGATCGAGGACGTCGTCCTCGGGGCCCGGATCGGCGCGATGCGTGCCGGGGGCTACGCGCTGGCGCTGCGCGGGGACCGGGTGGCCCGGTTGCTGCACAAGCCGTGGCGGCTGGACCCGTACCCGGTCTACGCCGAGCTGCGGGCCGCCCAGCGGGCCGGCGGCGCCGTGCGCAGCCGCACCGGGCTGAGCGCGGTGGCCACCCACGCCTCCGTCGAGGCGGTGCTGCGCGACCGCCGGCTCGGGGTGCGCCTGTCCGACGGGCGGAGCAGGCTCGGCGAGGGCGATGGCCCCTCGCTGATGGAACCGGTCGACCTGTCGCTGCTGACCGTCGACCCGCCCGACCACACCCGGTTGCGCCGGCTGGCCCAGCCGGCCTTCGCCCCGCGGCGGCTGGCGCACTACCGCGAGGTCGCCGAGCAGGTGACCGGCGAGCTGCTGGACTCCGCCCTCGCCCGCGGCGGGCCGTTCGACCTCGTCGCCGAGCTCGCCTCCCCGCTGCCGATCAGGGTCATCTCGGCGCTGCTGGACGTCCCCGACGTCGACAGCGGTCGATTCGCCCGGTGGGGCCTGGCGCTGGGGTCGTCGCTGGACGGCGTCCGGTCCCCGGCCCACGTGCGGGAGCTGACCAACGCGACGGCAGACCTGCGCGCACTGTTCGCGCAGCTGCTGGAGCAGCGCCGGCGGCACCCCGGGGAGGACGTCATCTCCACCCTGGCCGGGGCGGTCGAGGGCGGCACGGCCACGCCCGACGAGGTGCTCGCCCTGGCGCAGTTGCTGCTGGTCGCCGGGTTCGAGACCACCACCAACCTGGTCGGCAACGCCGTGCAGGCGATGCACCGCACCCCCGGGCAGTGGGCGGCGCTGGCGGCGGACCCGTCGCGGGCCGCCGCCGCGGTCGAGGAGACGCTGCGGTTCGACCCGCCGGTCCAGCTCACCGCCCGGTTCGCGCACACCGACGTCGAGGTCGGCGACCTGCGGCTGCGCCGCGACAGCGGCGTCCTGGTGCTGCTGGCCAGCGCCAACCGCGACCCCGAGGTGCACCCCGACCCCGACCGGTTCGACCTGCACCGCGAGCAGACGGTGCCCCACCTGGCCTTCTCCGGGGGCGCGCACTACTGCCTGGGGGCGCCGCTGGCCCGGCTCGAGGGCGAGGTGGCGCTGCGGTTGCTGGCCGAGCGCGCACCGCGGCTGCGACCGGCCGGGGACCCGGTGCCGCGGGTGGCCACGGTGCTGCGCGGCCCGCTGCACCCGCCCGTCACGGCCTGACGCCGGGCGGCACCCAGCACATCGGTCAGCGCGGCGAGGGCGGTGTTCAGCTCGTCCCGTGCCGGGGCGGCCCAGCCGACCACCAGCCCCGCCCGGGGGTCGGAC
>NZ_JAMXRZ010000154.1 GCF_024124375.1 Klenkia sp. PcliD-1-E | reverse complement strand
CGGCCAGCGCGGCTGGCCGGTGCTCGGCGAGCCCAGCAGCGGCACCTGGGGCGGCGCCACCTCCGTCCGCGGCACGGCGCTGCTGCTGGGCACCCCGTGGGCCGCCGCCCACCGGCCCGACCGGGTGCTGTTGGTCGGCCGGCCCACGCTGAGCCGGCCGGTCTCGGCACTGCTGGCGCACCCCGACGTCGTCGTCGACAGCGTCTCCCCGCACCCCCGCTGGCCCGACGCGGGCCGCAGCTCCAGCCGGGTCGGCGGCGTGCTGCCCGACCCGGGCGCGGTGCTGGGCGAGACCGACATCTCCGGCCACGTGGTGCCCGACGGCTGGGCGCAGGAGTGGGCCGGGGCCGCCGACCGGGTCGGCGCCGCGGTCGACCGGGTGCTGGACGCCACCCCCCGGCTCACCGCGCCCCGGCTGGCCCGCGACCTGGTCGCCGCGCTGCCCGCGGGCGCGCTGCTGGTGCTGGGCTCGTCGAACCCGGTGCGCGACGTCGACCGGTACGCGGTGCCGCGTGCCGGGCTGACGGTGCTGGCCAACCGCGGCGTGGCCGGGATCGACGGCACGGTGTCCACCGCCGTCGGCGCGGCGCTGGCCCACCAGGGTGCCGGGGGCGGGCCGGCGTTCGCGCTGCTGGGCGACCTGACGTTCCTGCACGACCTGCAGGGGCTGCTGCTCGGCGACGGCGAGACCGTGCCCGACCTGACCCTGGTGGTGCCCGACAACGACGGCGGCGGGATCTTCGCCCAGCTCGAGCCCGGCCGGCCCGAGCACGCCGCGGGCTACCGCCGGGTGTTCGGCACCCCGCACGGCCGGGACCTGGTCGCGGTCGCCCGGTCGCTGGGCTGGGCGGCCACCTCGGTGCACGACCCCGACGGCCTGCGCGGCGCCCTGGCGCTGGGCGGCCCGCGGGTGGTCGTCGTCCGGGGTGACCAGCGCGCGGAGGCCGAGCTGGCCCGCACCCTGCGCGAGGCGTCCGCCGCCGCGCTGGCCTGACCGCCGCGCCGACGGCGTGACCCGCTGCGCCGACGGCGTGGATCAGGTGCGACGAGGACCGTGCATCCTCCGCCACCGGCATCCGTGGCGGAGGATGCACACCGCTCGT
The DNA here is from genome assembly GCF_024124375.1 of Klenkia sp. PcliD-1-E. Classification (GTDB taxonomy): domain Bacteria; phylum Actinomycetota; class Actinomycetes; order Mycobacteriales; family Geodermatophilaceae; genus Klenkia. Next base: position 7,471 of record NZ_JAMXRZ010000154.1, on the reverse strand, counting down.
CCCAGCTGATCCACGCCGGGGGGTCAGTCCTGCAGGGCGGCCTGGACGGCGGCGAGCTTGGCCTGGGTCTCGGCCAGCTCGGCCATCGGGTCGGAGTCGCCGACGATGCCGCACCCGGCGAACAGCCGGGCCTCGGCGCCGCCCGCCCCGCCGGTGAGCTGGGCGCAGCGCAGCGCCAGCCCGAACTCGCCGTCCCCCCGGGAGTCCAGCCAGCCGACCGGGCCGGCGTACCGGTCGCGGTCCATGCCCTCGACCTCGCGGATCAGCTCCATCGCCGCCTCCCGCGGGGTGCCCCCGACCGCGGCGGTGGGGTGCACCGCGGCCAGCAGCTCCAGCAAGCCGGGGGCGCCGGGCGCCAGGTGGCCGCGGACGTCGGTGGACAGGTGCCGCACGTTGGGCAGGGTCAGCACCGAGGGCCGGGACGGGACGTCGAGGTCCCGGCAGTGCGGCCGCAGCGCGGTGGCCAGGCTCTCGACGGCGTAGCGGTGCTCGGCGTGGTCCTTGGCGCTGCCGGCCAGGCCCGCGCCCAGGGCGGTGTCGGCAGCGGCGTCGGAGCTGCGCGCGGCGGTGCCGGCCAGCACCCGGGAGGACACCTCGTCGCCGGTGCGGCGCAGCAGCAGCTCGGGGGTCGCGCCCAGCAGGCCCTCGACGGCGTAGGTCCAGCAGGAGGGGAAGCGCGCGGCCAGCCGCAGCAGCAGCCGGCGGGGGTCCAGCGGGTGGTCGGCGCGCACCAGCACGTCGCGGGCGAGCACCACCTTCTGCAGGTCGCCGGCCGCGATCCGGTGCACGGCCTCGGCGACCCGGCCGCACCAGGTCACCGGGTCCAGCGCGCCGTCGGCGTAGACGAGCCGGCCGATGGAGGCGTCGGCGGCCTGCGCCGGGAACTCGGTGACCTCGGGGTGGTCGCCGCCGGCCACGGTCACCCACGTCTCGCCGTCCCGGCGGCCGAGCACCACGGCCGGGACGACGAACACCGACCGGCCGCGCTCGGGGTCGAAGGCCACCGAGCCGAACACCACCGCGCCCGAACCGGGCCGGCCCACGGGGTCGACCACGTCGGTGGCCGCGCAGCGCTGCGCCCACCACTCGGCCGCGCGCTCCAGCGCCCCGGGGCCGGTGACCTCGAACCGGTCGACCTCGCCCCAGCCGACCAGGCCCTCGCCGTCGCGGACCCAGGCCAGCGCGCCCTCGGCGGGCAGCTTGGTGAGCAGGTCGCTGCGCCGGCGGCCCAGCGGCGTGGTGACCACGCGCTGGGTCGTCGTCGCCGGGCTGCTCACCCGATCACGATAAGCACCGCGCCCGTATCGTCGTCGGGCGTGAGCGCAGGAGATCGGACACACGCCGGCTACCGGGCGACGCTGGAGAAGCGCCCCGCCGAGGTCGCCGCGATGTTCGACCGGGTGGCCGGCCGGTACGACGTCACCAACACCGTGCTCTCCGGGGGTCTGGACGCCGGCTGGCGGCGTGCCACCCGCGAGGCGCTGGGCGCCCGGGCCGGGCAGACCGTGCTCGACGTCGCCGCCGGCACCGGCGTCTCCACCGTGGAGCTCGCCTCCGGCGGGGTCACCGCGATCGCCTGCGACTTCTCCCAGGGGATGCTGCGGGCGGGCGCGCACCGGCCGGTGCCGATGGTCGCCGGCGACGCGATGGCGCTGCCCCTGGCCGACGCCAGCGTCGACGGCGTGGTGATCAGCTTCGGCCTGCGCAACGTCGCCGACACCGACGCGGCGCTGCGCGAGTTCCACCGGGTGACCCGTCCCGGCGGCACGCTGGTGGTCTGCGAGTTCTCGACCCCCACCTGGACGCCGTTCCGGACGGTCTACCTGGAGTACCTGATGAAGGCGCTGCCCGGGATCGCCCGGGCGGTGAGCAGCAACCCCGAGGCCTACGTCTACCTGGCCGAGTCGATCCGGGCCTGGCCGCCGCAGCAGCCGATGGCCGCCAAGCTGCAGGCCGCCGGCTGGGCCGACGTCGCCTGGCGCAACCTCACCGGCGGCGTCGTGGCCCTGCACCGGGGCAGCAAGCGGGGTTGACCCGACGTGACCCCGGGCACAGCCGGGTCATGACGTTCCCGCCCACACCCGACCCCGGTCCCGTCGAGCCGCCGCCCACCCCGGTCGACCCGGTGCCGTCGGAGCCCGCGCCGCCGTCCCCGGTGCCCAGCCCGACCGACCCGGTCGCGCCCCCACCTTCCTAGACTCCCGGCCGTGGCGACGCAGCAGCACGACGTGGTGGTCGCCGGGGCCGGTCCGGCCGGGTCGTCGGCGGCCTACTGGCTGGCCCGCGCCGGTCTCGACGTGCTGGTGCTGGAGAAGTCGCACTTCCCGCGCGAGAAGGTGTGCGGCGACGGCCTCACCCCGCGCGGCGTGGCCGCGCTGGCCGCGATGGGCATCGACACCGAGGACGACGGCTGGGTGCGGCACCGCGGCCTGCGGGTGCACGGCGGCGGCCAGGTGGTCGAGGTCGACTGGCCGCGGCTGGCCCGCTGGCCCGCCGGGGGGCTGATCCGCACCCGCGCCGACCTCGACGCCCAGCTCGCCCGGCACGCCGTCGTCGCGGGCGCCGAGATCCGGTTCGGGGTCACCGTCACCGAGCCGCTGCTGGACGACGCCGGCCGGGTGTGCGGCGTGCACACCGCCGACGGCGAGGAGCACCGGGCCACCCTGGTCGTCTCCGCCGAGGGCCTGTCCGGCCGGCTGGCCAAGGCGCTGGGCCTGACCCGCCGCACGGACGTGCCGCTGGGCGTCGCCGTCCGGCAGTACCTGCCGACCCCGCGCACGCACGACCCCTACCTGGACATCTCCTTCGACCTGACCGACCGCGGCCCGGACGCCGAGTCGATGCCCGGGTACGGCTGGTTCTTCCCGATGGGCGACGGGACGGCGAACGTCGGGTTCGGCCTGCTGGACACCCGGTACGCCGGCAGCGACGACACCCGCACCGTCTACCGCCGCTGGCTGGCGTCGCTGCCGCCGTCGTGGGGGATCGACCCGGAGGCGCCGGGCACCCCGCTGCGCGGCGCGGGCCTGCCCACCTCCCTGTCCCGCCGGCCGGCCTACACCCGCGGGCTGGTGCTGGTGGGGGACTCCGCCGGGACGGTGAACCCGTTCAACGGCGAGGGCATCAGCTACGCGATGGAGACCGCCCGCACCGCCAGCGAGGTCGTGCTGGCCGCGCTGGCCGCCCCCGCGGGCCCGGCGCGCGAGGCGGTGCTGCGGCGCTACCCCGAGCGGCTGCGGGCGGAGTTCGGCGCGCACCACCGGCTCGGCGCGCTGTTCCTGAAGGGCCTGGCCCGGCCGGAGCTGGTCCGGTTCGCCACCGCGCACGGCCTGAAGCGGCCGGCCGCGGTGTCGGTCGCGCTGCGGCTGATGGGCAACCTCTCCGACGGCCGGGGCGGCGACGCCGTCGACCGCACCCTCGACGTGCTGCACCGCCTCACCCCCTCCCGCTGATCTGCCCCTCCGCATCGGCCCGGTCCCGTCGGTGATCAGCCGGCCGTGCAGTGATCGGCTGCCCGTCACGCCTCGCTCCCGGCCGGTGGCTGCGGGTCCCGTCGCACGGCGCGTCGAGCGGCACGGACGGCGGTGAGGGTGCCCTGAGTTGCGGCGCGCCGGGAGGGGGTCCCTTCCGCTGACTGTGATCTCGGGCATAGGGTCGGACCGTGTCGACTTGTGAACCAATTCACAAGCGGGTCGGGAACCGGGGGAGGCGCTGATGCTCGCGACCTACGCGCCGCTGGTCGGGCTGTTCGTGCTGGCCGCCGGGTTCGCGCTGTTCTCGGTCACCGCGGCGCCGTTCATCGGCCCGCGCCGGTACAACTCCGCCAAGCTCGAGGCCTACGAGTGCGGCATCGAGCCGGTGGACCAGCCGCTGAGCGGCGGTCGCTTCCCGATCAAGTACTACCTGACCGCGATGCTCTTCATCGTCTTCGACATCGAGATCGTCTTCCTCTACCCCTGGGCGGTCGCCAACGACCAGCTCGGGGTCTTCGGTCTGGTCGAGATGGTCGTCTTCATCGCCACGGTCTTCATCGCCTACGCCTACGTCTGGCGCCGCGGCGGATTGGAGTGGGACTGAGATGGGCCTCGAGGAGAAGATCCCCAGCGGCGTCCTGCTGACCAGCGTGGAGAAGCTGGTCAACTGGACCCGCAAGTCCTCGCTGTGGCCGGCCACCTTCGGCCTGGCCTGCTGCGCGATCGAGATGATGGCCTCCGGTGCCGGCCGCTACGACCTGGCCCGCTTCGGCATGGAGGTCTTCCGGGCCAGCCCGCGGCAGGCCGACCTGATGATCGTCGCGGGCCGGGTCAGCCAGAAGATGGCGCCGGTCCTGCGGCAGATCTACGACCAGATGCCCGAGCCGCGCTGGGTGCTGGCCATGGGCGTGTGCTCGAGCTCGGGCGGCATGTTCAACAACTACGCGATCGTGCAGGGCGTCGACCACATCGTCCCGGTGGACATGTACCTGCCCGGCTGCCCGCCGCGGCCGGAGATGCTGATGGACGCCATCCTCAAGCTGCACCACAAGATCCAGCACGAGCCGCTGGGCCCCAAGCGCGCGGCGGCGCTGGCCGCGGCGCGGGCCGACGGCACGGCGAAGGACCTGCACGTCGAGATGCCCTCCACCGTGCGGGCCGACAAGCAGGCGCGGAAGGCCTACGAGGAGGCGGCCGCCGCCGGGCGCACCGGTCAGTTCGCCATCGAGCAGCGCGGCGGCAACGCCGTCCTGCTGCCGGGGGAGCGGCCGTGACCACGGCGGGCCAGGGCGGGGGAGCGTTCCGCACCGGCGCCTTCGGGGTCACCGGCAGCGGCGACACCTCGGGTTTCGGCGGACTGGTCCGGGTCGAGCCCGGCGGCGCGGTCGCGCTGCACTCCACCGACCGGCCCTACGGCGGCTGGTTCGACGAGGTCGCCGACGCCCTCGCCGACGCGGTCGGGCAGGCCACCTACGACGCCGCCGTCCGCCGGGTGCTGGTCGACCGGGGCGAGATCACCTGGTTCGTGCACCGCGAGCACCTGCTCGTCCTGCTGCAGGCACTGCGCGACGACGACGCGCTGCGCTTCGAGCTGTGCAGCAGCGTCAGCGGGGTCGACCACCACGACGCCGGCGGCCCTCCCGGCGAGCGGCTGCACGTGGTCTACCACCTGACCTCGATGACCTACCGCCGGCGCGTACGGCTGGAGGTCGCGGTCACCGCCGAGGACCCCCGGGTGCCCAGCGCCACCCGGGTCTACCCGACGTCGGACTGGCACGAGCGCGAGTGCTTCGACATGTTCGGCGTCGTCTTCGACGGCCACCCGGCGCTGACCCGGATCCTCATGCCCGACGACTGGGACGGCCACCCCCAGCGCAAGGACTACCCGCTCGGCGGGGTGCCCGTGGAGTACCACGACGCGACCATCCCGCCCCCGGACGAGAGGCGGTCCTACCGGTGACCACCACCGACCCCTACGCCGGCAGTCGCGAGACCACCGAGGGCCGCGTCTACACCGTCACCGGCGGCGACTGGGACCTGACCTTCGGGTCCGATCCGCTCGCCGAGGAACGGCTCGTGGTCAACATGGGCCCGCAGCACCCCTCCACGCACGGGGTGCTCCGGCTGGTGCTCGACCTCGAGGGCGAGACGGTCACCAAGGCCCGCGTCGTCATCGGCTACCTGCACACCGGCATCGAGAAGAACGTCGAGTACCGCACCTGGACCCAGGGCACGACCTTCGTGACCCGGATGGACTACCTGGCGCCGCTGTTCAACGAGACCGGCTACTGCCTGGCGGTGGAGAAGCTGCTGGGCATCGAGGTGCCCGAGCGCGCCACCACCATCCGGGTGCTGGTCATGGAGCTCAACCGGATCGCCTCCCACCTGGTCGGCCTGGCCACCTTCGGCATGGAGATGGGCGCGCTCACCGGCATGACCAATGGGTTCCGCGAGCGCGAGCTCGTGCTGGACCTGCTGGAGGAGATCACCGGGCTGCGGATGAACCACGCCTACGTCCGGCCCGGCGGCGTCGCGCAGGACCTGCCCGAGGGCATCGAGGCCAAGATCCGCGAGTGGCTGGCGATCATGCCCGAGCGGGTGGCCGGGTTCCACCGGCTGCTCACCGGCCAGCCCATCTGGCAGCGCCGGCTGCGCGACGTCGGCTACCTCGACGTCACCGGCTGCGTCGCCCTGGGCGTCACCGGCCCGATCCTGCGCAGCGCCGGCCTGCCCTGGGACCTGCGCAAGGTCGAGCCCTACTGCGGCTACGAGACCTACGACTTCGAGGTGCCCACCGCCGACACCGCCGACGCCTGGGGCCGCTACCTGGTCCGGATGGCCGAGGTCAACGAGTCGATGAAGATCATCGAGCAGGCGCTGGACCGGCTGCGGCCGGGCCCGGTCATGGTCGAGGACAAGAAGATCGCCTGGCCCGCGCAGCTCTCGCTCGGCGCCGACGGCATGGGCAACTCCCTGGACCACGTCAAGCACATCATGGGCCAGTCGATGGAGGCCCTGATCCACCACTTCAAGCTGGTCACCGAGGGGTTCCGCGTCCCTGCCGGGCAGGTCTACACCGCGGTCGAGAGCCCCCGCGGCGAGCTCGGCTTCCACGTCGTCTCCGACGGCGGCACCCGGCCCTTCCGGGTCCACGTGCGCGACCCCAGCTTCACCAACCTGCAGGCGACCGCGGCGATGAGCGAGGGCGGGATGATCGCCGACGTCATCGCGGCCATCGCCTCCATCGACCCGGTCATGGGGGGAGTCGACCGATGAGTGCGCTGCCCGGTGCCACCGAGGGGGTGGCCGGCCTGGACTCCGCGCCCGTGGAGGAGCCCGCCGAGGACCTGCCGCCGCTGACCGGGACGACCCGCGCCGAGTGCCGGGAGATCATGTCCCGCTACCCGGTGCCCCGGTCGGCGCTGCTGCCGATGCTGCACCTGGTGCAGTCCGTGCAGGGCTACGTCACCCCCGAGGGCGTCGCGCTGTGCGCGGACGTGCTGGGCCTGACCAAGGCCGAGGTCGGCGCGGTCGCGACGTTCTACACGATGTTCAAGCGCCGCCCCACCGGCCGGCACCTGGTCAGCGTCTGCACCAACACGCTGTGCGCCGTCCTCGGCGGCCAGCGGATCTACGACGCGGTGGCCGACGAGCTCGGCGTGCACCACGACGAGACCACCGCCGACGGCTCCATCACCCTCGAGCACGCCGAGTGCCTGGCCGCCTGCGACTACGCGCCGGTCGTCACCGTCGACTACGAGTTCTACGACCAGCAGGACGTCGGCTCCGCCCTCGAGCTGGTCGCGGCGCTGCGCCGCGGCGAGAAGCCCGATCCCACCCGCGGGGCGCCGCTGACCGACTTCCGCGGCATCTCCCGCCAGCTCGCCGGGTTCAGCCAGCACGCCGACGCCGCCGCCGAGCGCGCCGCGGTCGACGGGCCCAGCGCCGGCGTCCCCACCCTGCGCGGGGTCCGGCTGGCCGCCGAGCGCGGCGAGACC
>NZ_JAMXRZ010000153.1 GCF_024124375.1 Klenkia sp. PcliD-1-E | reverse complement strand
ACCACGGCGTCACCCGCGGCAGCCGGGCGGGCCCGGGGCGGCAGCGGGAGGACCGCGGCCTCCCGGGTGACCGGGGCGACCGCGGACAGGCGCCGCCCCGCCGGGTGGTGCGCCCGCGCGGCCGCACGGGCGCGCTCACGGCTGGGGGAGGTGGTGGTGGTCAGGGGGATCGCGGTACCGGCCACGGTGGTCGCTCCTCATCCGTCGGCGGACCCTCACCGGGCCCGGGTCGCTCGAACGGTTGTTCGATCGAACGTCTGTGCGATGTCTACCGCACGGCTCCGACAAAATCGAGGGGACGCGGCGCCGGGTTCGAACACGTGTTTGAACAATCGGCTCCGTGGCGTTACTGTCCGTGTCGATCACCCCGGACGGCGGACCCACCCCCCGCCGCCCCACCCGGACCGGACGGCCGCCGCAGTGCGGCCGGCGAGGAGGACACGTGGCCAGCGCGGGAGACACCCCCGGCGGGACGACCGGGAGCGGCACGCGGCGCACCCGGGCGAAGGCCGCGGGCACCGACGGCACGGCGGGCGCCTCGGGCGCCTCGGTGCGCGAGTTCCCCGAGCGCGGCGAGGCCGGCGACGGGCTCACCCAGCGCCAGCGCCGGGTGCTCGAGGTCATCCGCGACTCCGTCGAGCGCCGCGGCTACCCGCCGAGCGTCCGCGAGATCGGCGAGGCCGTCGGGCTGTCGTCGGCGTCGTCGGTGGCCCACCAGCTCTCGGTCCTGCAGAAGAAGGGCTGGCTGCGCCGCGACCCGAACCGCCCGCGCGCCCTCGACGTCCGGATGCCCGGCGAGCTGCCCGAGCCCGACGGCTCGGCCGCCGGGCTGGCCGCGTCGGGCGCGGCCAGCGGCACCGACGACCCCCGGGTGCCGGCGCCCACCTACGTCCCGCTGGTCGGCCGGATCGCCGCCGGTGGACCGGTGCTGGCCGAGCAGGCCGTCGAGGAGGTCTTCCCGCTCCCCCGCGAGCTGGTCGGCGAGGGCACCCTGTTCATGCTCAAGGTGACCGGTGAGTCGATGGTCGACGCCGCGATCTGCGACGGCGACTGGGTGGTGGTCCGCCAGCAGGCCACCGCCGAGAACGGCGAGATCGTCGCGGCCATGATCGACGGCGAGGCCACCGTGAAGACCTACCGGCGGCGGGACGGCCACGTCTGGCTGGTGCCGCACAACGCGGCGTTCGACCCGATCCCGGGCGACGACGCGACGGTGCTCGGCCGGGTGGTCACGGTCCTGCGGCGGGTCTGACCTGCCGGCGGTCCGGGGTCAGCGTCGGCGGATGCGGCTGACCCCGGCCACCAGCACCGCCGCGGCTATGGCCGCGATGGCCCCCGCGCTCCACGGCGACAGGGTGGGCCCGTCCGTGTCCGCCGGGCTGCCGTCGGTGGGCTCGGTGGCCGCGGCCGGCGCGAGGGCGCCGACGGCCGGCAGGACGGTGACGACGGCCGGCAGACCCTCGCCGGTGACCACGAGGCTGCGGGCGTCGGCGGCGAAGGCCACCGCCTCGCCCTGCGGGGAGTCCGGCAACGGCACGACCGTGGGCGGGCCGGCCAGGGCGGCGGGCACGTCGGAGCCGGTCAGCGGCCAGACGTAGGCGTCGGTGTAGGTGCGCAGCACGAGGGCGGCGCCGTCCGGGCTGACCGCGCCCCCGGTCACCATCAGCTGCCCGGCCCGGCCGACGGGGCCGCCCTCGGTGCCGGTGAGGGAGAAGGACAGGTCGGCCACCCGGGTCAGCGGCACGGTGGCGGCGGCGTCCAGGGCCTGCGCCGGCCGGTACACCTCGCTGTGCCCCAGCACGTCCTTGGTCACCAGGTACGGGGTGCCGTCGGGGGCCAGCAGCAGCGCCTCGGCGTCGCGGGGTCCGTCGGGGTAGGCGAGGCGGTAGACCGGCGCGCTGCCGTCGGGGGCCAGCGCGATGAGGGCGACCGTCGACCGGCTGGCCCGGTTGTCGCCTGTGTCGGCCAGCCAGACGGTGCCGTCGGCGGCCAGGGCCAGGTCCTCGGGGTCGTAGGGGTCCACCGGGGCCGTCCGCACCCCGGTGACCGTGCACCCACCGTCGAGCTCGTACACGGTGACGACGTCGCCCCCGTCGTTCATGGCCAGGGTCGTCGTGCCGGCCACCGCGATGCCGGAGATCTCGGGCAGCCGGGCGTCGGTCACCGAGCAGGCCTGCTGCGGGTCGCCGTACAGCGCCGCGGACCCCTCCTGGGCGGCGGCGGTCTCCACACCGCGCTGCAGGACGCCACCGGAGAGGAAGGCACCCGGCAGGAACGGACCGGCCAGCACCGCGGTGCACAGGACGGCGGCGACGGGCAGCCGGGTGAGGGCCCGGGACCGGGTGGTCCGGGCCTCAGGCAGCGGTCCGCCGTCCTCGAGCACGCACCGAGCGTGACAGGAGGGTTGCGTCCAGCGCGTGCACCACGCCCAGCAGGACCACGCCCACGGCACCTCCCACGAGTGCATCCGTGACCCAGTGGAAGTTCAGCGCCACCATGGCCACACCCGTCACGACCGGACCGACCACCGCCAGCGCCCAGAGCACCCGCTGGGCCCGGGCCGGCAGGCCGTACTGCACGGCCTGCCAGCGGGCCACGCCCCACATCAGGACGGCGTTGGCCACGTGCCCGGAGGGGTAGGAGGCGCCGTCGCGGTGGAAGAACGAGCCGGGGTAGGCCGGCGCCGTCCGACCGGTCCCGTACTTGAAGGCGTAGACGACCGCGGTCAGCAGCGCGAGGGCCACGAGCACGCGCAGGACGGGCAGCAGCGAACGGCGGCGCCACCCGATCCAGCCCACCAGGCCGAGCAGGACCACGAGGATGGTGACCCGTCCACCGGCCTGGGTGAGCACCCAGACCGGCCAGTAGGCGGCGGAGTCGCGCAGGCCCCAGTCGCTGACGACCTCGGAGACGCTGAGGTCCATCCGCTCCAGCACGCCGCGGGAGAGCAGGTTGACCGTCACCAGGACGGTGACCACCCCGCCCAGGGCGACCGCCCACCAGGGCGGCCGCCCGGTCCCGATCACCGCGGTCCCGAGGCGGGCGGGTGCCGCGGCGCTCGGGGTGGTCACGCGGTCACGGTACCGGTCCGACCGTGACCTCCCCGTGACCTCTGCCCGACTCAGCCGCGGGGTGCGACGAAGGGGTCCAGCGCGGCGGCGAGGGCCCCGTCGACCCGGGCGTGCAGCCGGGTGCCGTCGGCGCAGAACTCCTCGCTGAGCACCTCGCCGTCGGCGTGCACCCGCGAGACCAGGTCGCCCCGGTCGAAGGGCACCAGGACCTCCACGTCGACGTCGGGGTGCGGCAGACGTGCCGCGATGACCGCCCGCAGCTCCTCGATCCCCTCCCCCGTCGCCGCGGACACCCACTGCGCCCCGGGCAACGCCTGCCGCAGGGCCAGGACGTCGTCCGGGTGCATGGCGTCGACCTTGTTCACCACGACCAGCTCGGGGACGGCGGCCGCGTCGATCTCGCCGAGCACCACGTGGACGGCGTCGATCTGACCCAGCGGGTCGGGGTCGGAGCCGTCGACGACGTGCACCAGCAGGTCGGCGGCGGCCACCTCCTCCAGCGTCGAGCGGAAGGCGTCGACCAGCTGGTGCGGGAGGTGCCGCACGAAGCCGACGGTGTCGGTGAGGGTGTAGTCGGCCCCGTCGGGGGTCTGCGCCCGCCGGACGGTGGGGTCCAGGGTGGCGAACAACGCGTCCTGCACCAGCACGCCGGCGTCGGTCAGCCGGTTGAGCAGGCTGGACTTGCCGGCGTTCGTGTAGCCGGCGATCGCCACCGACGGCACCCTGTTCCGGTCGCGCCCGGAGCGCTGCGTCGCGCGCGCGGTGGCCATGCCGGCGATCTCCCGGCGCAGCTTGCTCACCCGGGCACGGATCCGCCGGCGGTCGGTCTCGATCTTGGTCTCACCGGGACCGCGGGTACCGATGCCGCCACCGCCGGCGACGCGGCCACCGGCCTGGCGGGACAGGGACTCACCCCACCCGCGCAGCCGCGGGAGCATGTACTGCATCTGGGCCAGCTCGACCTGCGCCTTGCCCTCCCGGGAGGAGGCGTGCTGGGCGAAGATGTCCAGGATCAGCGCCGTGCGGTCGACCACCTTGACCTTGAGGATCTTCTCCAGCTGGTTGAGCTGGCCCGGGGTCAGCTCGCCGTCGCAGATGACGGTGTCGGCGCCGGTGGCGGCCACGATCTCGCGGATCTCGGCGGCCTTGCCCGAGCCGACGTAGGTGCCGGCGTCGGGCTTGTCGCGGCGCTGGCTGACGGCCTCCAGCACCTCCGACCCGGCGGTCTCGGCGAGGGCGGCCAACTCGGCCAGCGAACGGTCGGCGTCGGCGGGGGTCCCCTCGGTCCAGACCCCGACCAGCACGACGCGCTCGAGGCGCAGCTGGCGGTACTCGACCTCGGTGACGTCGGCGAGCTCGGTCGACAGGCCCGCCACCCGGCGGAGCGCACCGCGCTCCTCGAGGGCGAAGCTGCCGGTCGTGTCGTCCGGGGTGTCCCGGTGCCCGCCCGGCGCGGGACGGGGGTCGGTCGGGACGGCGGGCACGGCGGCCTTGGCGGCGCGCACCTCGGCGTCCTCGAGGATCGCCCGGTTCTGTGCTGTGGTCATCGTCTCCCAGCGTGACACGCTCCCCCACGGGGGAGCACCTGATTACCTGCTGTGCAACGGTCGCTGGGGTCCCGCTCATTCCTCCGGGTGCATGCCCAGGAAGACCGACCAGCGCTCGCCGCCCTCGTCCGGGCCGCGGCGGGCCCACCGGTCGAGCAGGCCGTGCAGCTCCTCCTCGAACTGCTCGCGGTGCTCGGCCGAGAGCCGCAGGCCCAGGCGGGTGCTGCGCAGCTGCCGCTCCCCGACCGCGGCGACCTCGCCGAGGAACGCCGCCAGGACCGGGTCCCGGGCGGGCGCCGGCCGGTCGGCGAGGTCCAGCTCCCAGGATCGGCCGGTGGCCCGGTAGGGCACCTCGCGGGCGCCGCGGTTGCCACGGCGGGCCGGCTCGGCGACCAGGAAGCCGGTGTCGACCAGGGTGCGCACGTGGTGCAGCACCGAGGCCGGGTTGCGGTCGAGCCGGACGGCGATCTCCCGGTTGGTCAGCGGCCGGTCCAGGCACAGCCGCAGGATCCGCAGCCGGGTGCCGGAGGCCAGCGCCCGGGCCTCGGCGTCGGTGGCCGGACGGCGTCCCTCCCACCCCTCGCGCGACACGCCGCCATCCTAGCGACTGATTGACACTTCCCAATCAGTTCCTCCAGGCTGGCCGGCATGACCAGCCTGCTGCGGCACCACGACTTCCGGCAGCTGTGGGTCGCCGAGACCGCCAGCCACGTGGGCACCCAGGTCGTCGGCGTCGCGCTGCCGGTGGTCGCGGTCGCCGTGCTGTCGGCGTCCCCGCTGGAGATGGGCGTGCTCACCGCGCTGGAGACCGCGGCGTTCCTGCTCATCGCGCTGCCCGCGGGTGCGTGGGTGGACCGCTGGCGGCGGCAGCGCGTGCTGGTGCGGGCCGACACCGTGCGCGCGCTGGCACTGGCCACCATCCCGGTGGCCTACCTGCTCGACGCGCTGACCCTGGGCCAGCTCTACGTCGTCGCGGCCGTGGTCGGCACCGCGACGGTGTTCTTCGACGTGGCCTACCAGAGCTACCTGCCCACGATCGTGGACCGCAGCCAGCTCACCGACGGCAACGGCAAGCTCGAGATCAGCCGGGCCGTGGCCCAGGTGGCGGGGCCCGGCCTGACGGGGGTGCTGCTGCGGGTGCTGGCCGCACCGGTGCTGCTGGTGGTCACCGCGCTGGGCTACCTGCTCTCCGCGTTGTTCGTCAGCCGGATCCGGCACGTCGACGTCGTCCCCGACCGGTCCACCCGGCGCCGGCTGCGGGAGGAGATCGCCGAGGGGCTGGGCTTCGTGGTCCGGCACCGGCTGCTGCGGCGCATCGTGGCGTGCACGGGCACCGGCAACCTGTTCGGCTCGATCACCGGCACCCTGCTCGCGCTCTACGTGCTGCGCACCCTCGGCCTGTCGGAGTCCACCCTGGGGTTCGTGCTCTCGGCCGGGGCGGCCGGCGGCCTGCTGGGCGCCGTCACCGCCGCCCCGCTGGGCCGGCTGGTCGGCGACGGCCGGGCGATCTGCCTGTCGGCGGTGGGGTTCGGGTCCTTCGCCGCCCTCACCCCGCTGGCCGCCGCGCTCCACGGCCCGGCCCGGGTCGCCGTCCTGGTGGCCGGCGGCGTCGGGGCCAGCTGGGCGGTGGTGGTCTACAACGTGCTGCAGGTCAGCTTCCGGCAGCGGCTGTGCCCGCCGCGGCTGCTGGGCCGGATGAACGCCTCGGTGCGGTTCATCGTCTTCGGCACCATGCCGCTGGGCGGCCTGCTCGGCGGGGTCCTGGGGACGGCGATCGGGGTCGTGCCGGCGCTGTGGGTGGCCGTGGCCGGTCAGCTGCTGGCCGCGGTGCCGGTGGTGGTCAGCCCGCTGGTCGGGATGCGCGACCTGCCCGTGGAGCTGGACGAGACGGCGAGGGCCGACGTCAGCCCAGCCACTCCGGGGTGAAGGACCCCGCACCGACCACGACCGCCGGCCCGGTGAGCACGGTGGTCTGCTCGGTCACCTCGACCGACAACCGCCCGCCCGGGACGTCGACGGTCACGGTGCCCGCGTGCCGGCCACCGGCGTCCAGCGCCGCCCACGCCGCGGCGCACGCGCCGGTGCCGCAGGAGCGGGTCTCCCCGACCCCGCGCTCGGAGACCCGCAGCCGCACGTGCGCGGTGGTGCCGGCCGGGCCCTCCTCCGCGACGAGCACGTTCACCAGCTCGACGTTGACGCCGTCGGGGAACAGCGCAGGGTCGACCGCCGGGGCGCGGGTGAGGTCGAAGGACTCCAGCGGCTCGTCGGTCAGGCAGACCAGGTGCGGGTTGCCCATCGACACCCCGGTGCCGGGGTAGCTGCGCCCGGCCACCCGGGCCTCACCGCGGCCCAGCGGCCGGGCAGGACCCATGTCCACCCAGTACCCGTCGGCCCCCGCGCCCACCCGGCGGGGCCCACCGCGGGTGCCGACCAGCACGCCGGCGCGGGCCTCCTCGGCGCTCAACAGGCCCTCGGCGAGCAGCACGTGCAGGTACAGCCGGATGCCGTTCCCGCACATCTCGGCGTGCGAGCCGTCGGCGTTGCGGTGGTCCATGAACCAGGTGCAGGCGTCGAGGTGCTCGCCCAGCACGTCGGCGGCGTCCGGGACGAGGGCGCTGGGGACGACCCGGAGCACGCCGTCGGCGCCCAGGCCGGCCTGCCGGTCGCACAGCCGGCGGACCAGCGCGGCGTCCAGCCGGTCCTCGGGCCAGACCGAGCCGTCGGGGTCGGGGAGCACCACGAAGTCGTTCTCGGTGCCGTGCCCCTTGAGGACCCGCGGCCCGCTCGCGTCGATCACGGTCCGATCGTAGAGAGCGCCCGCTGCACCAGGCCGGGGTCGGCGGCGTCCAGCCAGGTCACCGCGGCGTCGCGGCGGAACCAGGACCGCTGGCGGCGGACGAACCGGCGGGTGGTGCGCACCGTCTCCTCGCGGGCCTGCTCGGCGGTGAGCTCGCCGTCCAGCTGGCCCAGCACCTGCGCGTAGCCCAGCGCCCGGGACGCCGTCGGTCCCTCGCGCAGGCCGTCGGCGGCCAGCTCGACCACCTCGTCGACGAAGCCGTCGGCCCACATCCGGTCCACCCGCAGCGCCACCCGCTCGTCCAGCTCGGCCGGCTCGCGGTCCAGGCCGAGCACCACCGCCGGGTAGTGCGGGCGGGGTTCGGGCAGCGAGGCGGCGAAGGGCCGGCCGGTCAGCTGCACGACCTCGAGGGCCCGCACGATGCGCCGGCCGTTGCCGGGCAGGATCGCCGCGGCCGCCGCCGGGTCGACCGCGGCGAGCCGCTCGTGCAGCACGGCCGGGCCGACCGCGGCCAGCTCGGCGGTCAGCCGCTCCCGCAGCGCCGGGTCGGTGCCCGGGAACTCCAGCTCGTCGAGGACGGCGCGCACGTACAGCCCCGAGCCGCCGACCAGCAGGGGGACGACGCCGGCGGCCCGGAGCCGGTCGACCTCGGCCCGGGCCCGCTGCCGGTACGCGGCGACGCTGGCCGGCTCGCGCACGTGCCACAGGTCCATGAGGTGGTGCGGCACTCCCCCGCGCTCGGCCGCGGTGGGCTTGGCGGTGCCGATGTCCATGCCGCGGTAGAGCTGCATGGAGTCGGCGTTGACCACCTCGCCCCCCAGCCGGTGCGCGAGCTCGACGGCCAGGCCGGTCTTGCCGGTGGCCGTCGGGCCGACGACGGCCACCACCGGTGGCCCGCTCACCGCTGCAGCCACCCGGGCACGCCGTCGGGGACCTCGGCGAGGACCCAGTCCGCCACCAGGCGGCCGGCGCCGTGCGGGGCGTCCTCGAGCAGCAACCGGGCGGTGACCGCACGCCCGGCGAGCGCTGCGCCCACGGCCCGCCAGGTGGCGGCCCCGGACGCCTGCAGCCGGTCCCCCTCGGCGGCGTCCAGGTCGGCCAGGGCCTCCGGGTCGCCGTCGCGCAGGGCGGCCGCGACCACGGAGTCGAACGCCTCGGCCC
>NZ_JAMXRZ010000152.1 GCF_024124375.1 Klenkia sp. PcliD-1-E | reverse complement strand
GGCCGAGGACCGGCAACGGGGCCACCGCTTGCTCGGGCACCGGCACCAGCCAGCGGCCCAGCCGGCCGAGCCGGCCGACGGGGTGGGCCTGCCGGTGGGCGCGCAGGTGCTCGATGGCCTCGGGCTCGGTCCGGGCGAAGCGGACGAGCAGGCCGACGATGAACAGGGTGAGCACCAGCGAGGTGCCGCCGGCCGAGATCAGCGGCAGCGTCACGCCGGTCACCGGCAGCAGGCCCACGACGTAGCCCATGTTGATGAAGGCCTGCCCGATCAGCCAGACGGTGATCGCGACGCTGGCGAGCTGGACGAACCGGTCGGTGGCGCGCCGGGCGATCCGGAAGCCGGCGTAGGCCAGCACCCCGTAGAGCGTGATGACCACCAGGCAGCCGAGGAAACCGAGCTCCTCGCCGATGATCGCGAAGATGTAGTCGCTCTCGGCGTGCGGGAGGATGTTCCACTTCATCCGGCTGTTGCCCAGCCCCACCCCGGTGAAGCCGCCGGTGGCCAGCGCGTAGAGGCCCTTGATGGCCTGGAAGCCGCCGTCCTCGGGGTCGGCGAAGGGGTCCAGGAACGAGAAGACCCGGGCCGCGCGGTAGGAGGCGGACAGCGCGGTGACCACCAGCCCCGCGGCGCCGACGACGAGGAAACCGGCGATCCAGCGGCCGGGCAGCCCGCCGGACCACAGCAGCCCGGCGACGACCAGGGCCAGCCCGACGGTCGCGCCCATGTCGGGCTCGGCGAGCACGAGCGCGGCCAGCAGCAGGAACGCCGGCACGACGGGCACCAGCAACGCCTTGGTCGTCAGCCACTTCTCGCGCAGCGCGATGACGTGCGCCCCCCACAGCGCGAGCACCAGCTTGGCCAGCTCGGAGGGCTGCACGTCGACCACGCCCAGGCTGATCCACTGCCGGGCGCCGTTGAGCTCCTTGCCGATGCCGGGCACCAGGACCGCCAGCAGCATCAGCGCGACGACGACGAGGGCGATGCCGGAGTAGCGGCGGAGGTAGCCCACCGGCAGCCGGACGGCGACCAGCGCGAGCACCACGCCGACGACGGCGAAGACCAGCTGCCGCACACCCGGCAGCCACGCCGGCTCGCCGTCCAGGGCGGCCTCGACGCTGGAGGCGGAGAACACCATGACCAGGCCGATCGCCAGCAGCAGGCCGGCCGACCCCAGCACCAGGTGCGCGCTGGTCATCGGGCCGTCCAGCCAGGCCGGGGCCCGGAACAGCGGGGCGCGGGAGGCCTGGGCCCCGCGCCGGGCGGCGCGGTCGGACGTCGCCGCACCGCGGGGGCGGGACGGGTGGGCAGTGCGGGTAGGTGCGTCCGTGTCCGTGCTGGCAGCCATGCCGGCCCCCGTCAGCGAAGGGCGCGGACCGCGTCGGCGAAGGCGCGGCCCCGGTGCGCGTAGTCGGTGAACACGTCCATGGACGCGGCGGCCGGTGCCAGCAGGACGGTGTCACCGGGACGGGCCAGCGCGGCGGCCGCGCGCACCACCTCGCCCATCACCGCCTCAGCCGTCCCGCTCGTCACACCGGTCACTCCGACATCGTCACCGCTGGGGACCTCGGACCGTGGGACCGACGGGGCGTGTCGCGCCAACGACCTGGCCAGGACGCCCCGGTCGCGGCCCAGCAGCACCACCCCGGCCAGCCGCGGGGCGACCGCGGCGACCAGCTCGTCGACGTCGGCGCCCTTGAGCAGCCCGCCGGCGATCCAGACCACCCGGGGGTAGGCGGTCAGGGAGGCGCCGGCGGCGTGCGGGTTGGTGGCCTTGGAGTCGTCGACGAAGTCCACGCCGTCCACGGTGGCCACCAGCACGTTGCGGTGCGCGCCGCCGCGGAACCCGGCCAGACCCGCGGCGACGGCGGCGGCCGGCACGCCCGCGGCCCGGGCCAGCGCGGCGGCCACCAGGGCGTTGGTGACGTTGTGTGGCCCGCTCACCTGCAGGGCCGAGGCCGGCAGCAGCTCGTCGTCGGCGGCGAACGCCCGGTCCACCAGCACGCCGTCGCGGACGCCGAGCTGCCCGACGGCCGGCTCCCCGAGGGTCACCGTGACCGGGTGCGGGTGCGCGGCGACCAGCGCCGCCGCGACCGGGTCCCCGGCGTCGCCGACCGCCAGCGGTGCCCGGGCCAGGATCTTCGCCTTGGCCTCGCGGTAGGCCTGCGGGCTGCCGTGCCAGTCGACGTGGTCGTCGGCGACGTTGAGCACCGCCGCGGCGGCCGGGGCGATCGAGGACGACCAGTGCAGCTGGAAGGAGCTCAGCTCCACGGCCACCGCGTCGAACTCCGGGACGCCGTCGGCGTCGACCGCGGTGACCACCTCCACCAGCGGCCGGCCGACGTTCCCGGCGGCCACGGCCCGCCGTCCCCCGGCCAGCAGCAGGGCCTCGAGCATGGTGACGGTCGTGGTCTTGCCGTTGGTGCCGGTGACGGCGTACCAGGGCGCGGGGTCGCCGCCGGGCAGCGGCGCGCGCAGCCGCCAGGCCAGCTCGGGCTCCCCCACCACCTCGACGCCGGCCCGGTGGGCGGACACCAGCAACGGCGAGTCCGGCCGCCAGCCCGGCGAGGTGACCACCAGGTCGACGTCGTCCGGGCAGTCGCCGACCGCCCCCAGCCAGACCGCGCCGGCGGCCTCCAGCTCGGCCCGGGCGGGCGGGTCGCCCGCGTCGGCGAGCAGCACGGCGTCCCCGCGGGCCAGCAGCACCCGCGCCGCGGCGACCCCGGAGACGCCGAGGCCGGCGACCAGGACCCGGCCCAGGGCGCCGGTCACAGGCCGGTGAGGGAGAGCCAGTCGGCGTAGAACGCGCCGATGCCGAAGGCCACCGCCATCCCGGTGACCAGCCAGAACCGCACGATGACGGTGTTCTCGGCCCAGCCGGCGAGCTCGAAGTGGTGGTGCAGCGGCGCCATCCGGAACACCCGCCGCCGGGTGGCCTTGAAGAACGCGATCTGGATGGCCACCGACAGCGTGACGGCGACGAACAGGCCGCCCAGCACGACCAGCAGCAGCTCGGTGCGGGTGACCACGGCGATGCCGGCCATCAGCCCGCCCAGCGCCAGCGAGCCGGTGTCGCCCATGAAGATCCGCGCCGGTGAGGTGTTCCACCACAGGAAGCCCAGGCAGGCACCCATCGCGGCCGCGGCGACCAGCGTGACGTCGAGCGGGTCGCGCACGGTGTAGCAGCCGGCGACGACGCCGGAGGCGCAGTCGTGGCCGAACTGCCAGAAGGAGATGACGACGTAGGCGCCGAACACCATCGCCGAGCAGCCGGCGGCCAGGCCGTCCAGGCCGTCGGTGAGGTTGACGGCGTTGGAGAACCCGGAGATGAACAGCAGCGCGAAGACCAGGAACAGCACCGCGGGCAGGGCCAGCGGGGCGATGTCGCGCACGAAGGAGATGGCGGTCGACGCCACCGGGGGCCGGCCGCCGAACTCGACCAGCGCCAGCACGGCGAAGCCCAGCCCCACGACGGTCTGCCCGACCAGCTTGGCGGTCTTGTTCAGCCCCAGGCTGCGGCGGTGCCGGATCTTGAGGTAGTCGTCGAGGAACCCGACCACCCCGAGACCGACGAGCAGGAACAGCAGCAGCAGACCGGTGGTGGTGACCCCGCGGCCTGCCTGGCCGACCAGGAACAGGTGCGCCACGAAGTACCCGACGACGGTGGCCAGCACGATGACCGTGCCGCCCATGGTCGGCGTGCCCTTCTTGGACAGGTGGCTCTCGGGGCCGTCGTCGCGGATCTCCTGGCCGAAGCCCTGCCGGCGGAAGGTCTTGATCGCCACCGGGGTCATCAGGATGGAGACGATCAACCCGACGGCGGCGGCGATGAGGACGCTCTTCACGAGGCGGGTCCCCCGTCGGCCACCAGGTCGGCGGCGAGGAGCTCGAGCCCCTGCGCCCGGGAGGCCTTGACCAGGACGACGTCGCCCGGGCGCAGCACCTCCGCGAGCAGCTGGCGGGCGGCGGCCCGGTCCGGCACGTGCACCGATCCCTCCTCTGCCGCGGCGATGCCCGCCGCGTCCGGTCCCACGGCGACGACGAGGTCGACCGCCGCGGCGGCGTCGCGGCCGAGGCGGTGGTGCTCGTCGTCGGCCCCGGGGCCCAGTTCCCCCATCGCGCCCAGCACGGCGACCCGGCGGGTGCCGGTCATGCCCTGCAGCGCGGCCAGCGCAGCGCGCATGGACTCGGGGTTGGCGTTGTAGGCGTCGTTGACCACCACGACGCCGTCCGGGCGGCGGGTGACCTCCATCCGCCAGCGGCTCCGCACGGTCGCCCCCGCCAGCCCGGCGGCGACCTGGGCGGGGGTGAGGCCGGCGGCGAGGGCGGCGCCGGCGGCGGACAGGGCGTTGGCGACCTGGTGGGCGCCGACGACCTGCAGCCGCACCGGGTGCGACTCGCCGTCCGCGTGCAGGGTGAAGGAGGCCCGGGCGTCGTCGTCGAGGGCGACGTCGGTGGCGCGGACGTCGGCGTCCTCCCCCGTCCCGGTGAGCAGCACCCGGGCGGCGGTTCGGGATGCCATGGCCCGCACCCGCGGGTCGTCCGCGTTGAGGACGGCGGTCCCGGTGGCCGCCTCGGCGAGCTCGCCCTTCGCGGTGGCGATGGCCTCGGGGCTGCCGAACTCGCCCAGGTGGGCGGAGCCGACGTTGAGCACCACGCCGACGTCGGGCCGGGCGACCGCGCACAGCCGGGCGATGTGGCCGATGCCGCGGGCGCCCATCTCCAGCACCAGGAAGCGGGTGCCGGCGTCGGCCGACAGCACGGTCAGCGGCAGGCCGATGTCGTTGTTGAACGACCCGGGCGGGCTGACCGTGGGCCCGGCGGTGGACAGCACCTGGCCGAGCAGGTCCTTGGTGGAGGTCTTGCCCGAGGAGCCGGTGATGCCGACGGTGGTCAGCCCGGTCAGCCGCTCGTGCACCGCGTGCGCGAGCCGGCCGAGCGCGGCGACCGGGTCCTCGACGACGACCACGGCGTGGCCCTCGGCGGGCCGGGTGCCCAGCGCCCCGACGGCGCCCGCGGCCACCGCGGCGCCGACGAAGTCGTGGCCGTCGACCCGCTCGCCGGGCAGCGCGACGTACAGGTCACCGGGCCCGGCGGTCCGGGAGTCGACGGTCACCTTCCCCGTGACGGTCCCCCCGGGACCGGTGAGGGTGCCGCCGACGGCGTCGGCGACCTCGGCGAGGCCCAGCTCGATCACGACCGCGCCTCCAGTGCTCGTCGCAGTTCCACCCGGTCGTCGAAGGGGCTCGTGCTCCCGGCGACCTCCTGCCCGCTCTCGTGGCCCTTGCCGGCCACGAGCAGCGTGTCACCCGGGCCCGCGGCACGCACCGCCGCCTCGATCGCGGCCCGCCGGTCGCCGACCTCCCGGACCTCGCAGCGGGTGCCGGCGGGGATGCCGGCCAGCATCGCCGCACGGATCGCGGCCGGGTCCTCCGAGCGTGGGTTGTCGTCGGTGACCACCAGCAGGTCGCTGCCGGCGGCGGCCGCGGCACCCATGCCGGGGCGCTTGCCGGCGTCCCGGTCCCCACCGCAGCCGAGCACCGTGATCAGCCGGCCGGTGGTCCCCGCCCGCAGCGCGGCCAGCGCGGTGGTCACCGCGTCGGGGGTGTGCGCGTAGTCCACGAGCGCGGCGAAGGGCTGGCCGGCGTCCACCGGCTCCATCCGGCCGGGGACCACGGTGGTGGCGATGCCGGTCAGCGCGGCGTCCACCGGCACGCCGACGGCGTCCAGCAGGGCGACGGCCAGGACGGCGTTGGCCACGTTGAAGGCGCCGGGCAGCCGGACCTGCGCGTCGTGGGCCGCACCGCCCGGGGTGTGCAGGGTGAAGGTGGACCCGCCGGCGGGGACGGCGACGACGTCGGTGGCCCGCCACGCCGCAGCCGAACCGCGACCGGAGACCGTGACCGTGCCCTCGCGCAGCAGCCGGCGGCCGTGCGCGTCGTCGACGTCGACCACCTCGACCGCGGCGCGGCCGTCGAAGAGCATGGCCTTGGCCTGGAAGTAGCTCTCCTCGTCGCCGTGGAAGTCCAGGTGGTCGCGGGAGAAGTTGGTGAACCCGGCGGCGGCGAAGCGCACCCCGCCGACCCGGCCGAGGACCAGGGCGTGGCTGGAGACCTCCATGACCACCGCCCGCACCCCGGCATCCCGCATGCCGGCCAGCAGCGCGTGCAGGTCGGGGGCCTCGGGGGTGGTGCGGGCGCTGGAGACCTCGGTGACCTGGGGCTCGCCGTCCGGGCCGGTGCTGCGGGTGCGGGTCTGCACGGTGCCGATCAGCCCGCTGGGCCACCCGGCCGCGGCCAGGCCGGACTCCACCAGGTAGGCGGTGGTGGTCTTGCCGTTGGTGCCGGTGATGCCGATTACGGCCAGGTGGTCGGCGGGCCGGCCGTGCACCCGGGCGGCGACCTCGCCGAGCACCGCGCGGGGGTCGTCGACGACGAGCACCGGCAAGTCGGGGTCGGTGACCTCCGCGTGGCCGGCGGGGTCGGTGAGGACGGCGACCGCGCCGCCGGCGAGCGCCTGCGCCAGGAACCGGATGCCGTGGGCGCGGGCGCCGGGCAGGGCGGCGAACAGGAAGCCCTCGCCCACCCGGTCCGAGGCCAGGGACACCCCCGACACGCCGGTGGCCGGGCTGCCCTGCGCGGGCGGCCCGACCAGGTCGGCCAGCTCGGACAGGGTGGTGCTCACGGGTGCCCAACCTACCGGCGGGACACGCCCGGGCCGGGCACCGACCCGGTGCGGTGATCAGTTCGTCGGCGCGGTGCCGGTGAGCTGGAAGTCCGGGCGGGGGGTCCCCGAGGGGACGACGTCGTCGGCGGCGAGCACGTACTGCATGAGGTCGGCGAACACCGGTGCCGCGACCTGGCCGCCCTCGGCGTCGCTGTTCGGGCGCTCGAGGTCGACGGCGATCACGTACTGCGGGTCGTCGGCCGGGGCGAAGCCCACGAACGTCGTGAAGTACCCGCCGCCGGTGTAGCAGCCGCACTCGGGGTTGGCCCGCTGCGCGGTGCCGGTCTTGCCCGCCACCCGGAAGCCGGGGACCTCGCCCAGCGGCGCGGTGCCGCCCGGGCCGACGACGGCCTCGAGCATGTAGGCCATCTGCTGCGCGGTGGACTGGCTGATCACCCGGGTGCCGTCGGGCTGGGGCGCGGGCGTGACGGTGCCGTCGGGGGCGGTGGTGGACGCCACGATCCGCGGCGGGATGCGCACCCCGCCGTTGGCGATGGTCTGGTAGACCGACGCCATCTGCAGCGCGGTCACCGAGACGCCCTGCCCGATCGGCACGTTCGCCGCCCGGGACGCCGTCCAGTCCGTGGAGTCCTGCAGGATGCCGGCGCTCTCGCCGGGCAGCTCGATGCCGGTGGTGGAGCCCAGCCCGAAGGCCCGCATGTACTGCTCGAGCCGGGCGTCGCCGACCTCGCGGGCCAGCATGATCGTCCCGACGTTGCTGGACTTGGCCAGGATGCCGGTGACCGTCCAGTCGATCGGTGCGTGGTCGTGGGCGTCGGTGACGACGACGTCGCCGGCCTGGATGTGGCCGTTGACGCTGAGCACGGTGTCGGGGGTGGCGTGGCCGTCCTCGATGGCCGCGGAGAGGGTGACCGCCTTCATCACCGAGCCGGGCTCGAACACGTCGGAGATGGCGGGGTTGCCCAGCAGGTCGGGGTCGGTGGTGGAGGCCTGGGAGGGGTCGTAGCCCGGGCAGGTGGCCATGGCGACGACCCGGCCGGTGTGCACCTCCATGACCACGGCCGACCCGCGGGTGGTCTGGCCGTTGCTGCACTCGGTGGCCAGCCGCTGCTGCACCGTGTACTGCAGGTCCTCGTCGATGGTGAGCGTGACGTCGGAGCCGTCGACGGCGGGGGTGGACTCGTCGATGCCCGAGGGGATCGGGATGCCGCCGGCGCCGACCTCGACCCGCCGGGTGCCGTCGCTGCCCGCCAGCACGTCGTCGTAGCGCTGCTCGATCCCGGCCAACCCGTCGCCGTCGCGGCCGACGAACCCGACCACCTGGCCGCCGACGGTGCCCGCCGGGTACAGCCGGGTGGGCTGGTCCTCCAGCACGATGCCGGGCAGCCGCAGGGCGGTGATCTGGTCGCTGGTGGCGGTGTCGACGTGCTCGGCGAGCACGGAGTAGCGCCCGCTGGCGGTCAGCTCCTCCGTCAGCTGGTCGACGGGGACGCCGAGCAGGGTGGTCAGCGCCAGCGCGGTGCGCTCGGGGTCGTCGACGACCGTGGGGTCGGCGACCACCTTGGACGCCTCGACGGTGTAGGCCAGCGGGTTGCCGTCGCGGTCCAGGACCGCCCCGCGGATGGCGGCGATGTCGAAGACCCGCATCCGGTCGGACTCGGCGGCCCGGGCGTAGGCGGTGCCGTCGATGCCCTGCAGCACCACCAGCTTGGTGACCACCGCGACCAGCAGCAGCACCAGCAGGGTCAGCCCGAGCTTGTTGCGCTTGGTGCGCCCGGCCGGGGACAGCCCACGGGTGTGCCGGGTGCCGGGCGCGCGACGGGGGCGCAGCACGTCGGTGGAGGTCCGGCGGGGCGGGGTGGTGGTGCGGGCCGGGCGCCGGCTCGGGTCGGTGGGGCGGTGCGGCACGGTCAGCCTCCGGCCTGCTCGGTGGGCGGGGTCTCCGTGGGCGGGGTCTCCGTGGGCGGGGTCTCCGCGGGCGCGGTGTCCGTGGGTGCGGTCGGGGCGGTGGCCTCGGGTGCGGGTGCGGGGGGCGGCTC
>NZ_JAMXRZ010000151.1 GCF_024124375.1 Klenkia sp. PcliD-1-E | reverse complement strand
GTCGAGGAGGCCGCCGGCTGCGTGGGGCCGGACGGCGCCTGGCCGGCTGGCCGGGACGCCTGCGCGCTGCCGGACGGCGCCGCGCCGCCCCAGCCCGGGGCGACGGCGGGCTTGGCGGCCCCCGACCCCTTCGAGCCCTGACCCGACGACCCCGAGCCCGACGAGGAGCCCGAGGACGAGGAGCCGGCGGGACGGGCCGCGTCGGCCGCCGGGGGCGGGACGTCGGGGGCACCGCTGCCCGAACCCGGCTTCTCGGTGGGGATGGCCGCGGTCTCCGGGTCGGCATCCGCCCCGGCGTCGTCGGTCCGCACCGAGCCCTGCGTCCGGTCGCTCATGCCGCTCTCCGTCCCGGGGGGCGTCCCCGTCGCGCCCGGAGCCACCCCGGCGGGGGCGACGTCCGCACTTCTGTCGTCGATCCTCCGGTCCCGACCCGGACCTGGTGGTCCGTGCCGTGGCCCGGCATCCGCCCCAGCCTAGGCGCGGAGGTCACCGTCGGGGTCCCGCGCCCGACCGGCACGCCGTGCACCCCGTCGTCGGCAAGGCACGAGCCTTGCCGGCGACGGGGCCCTGCTCAGAGCGTCGTCTGGCCGGTGGCCTCGGCCTCGTCGTTGTCGGTGGTGCGGGCGATCGCCACGATCGAGACGTCCTCGGGCAGGTTCATCAGCTTCACGCCCATGGTCGCCCGGTCCTTGTTGTGCCGGACGCCGTTGACGGGGGTGCGGATGACACCGCCGCTGGAGGTGATGGCGTAGAGCTCGTCGCCGAGCACCACGGACAGCGCGCCGACGAGGGCACCCTTGCGGGCCTTGGGGTCGGCGGTGAGCACACCCTTGCCGCCGCGGTTCTGCTCCGGGTAGTTCTCGATCCCGGTGCGCTTGGCGTAGCCGCCCTCGGTGGCGACGAGGACGTCGACGCCCTCGGTCACCACGATCATGCTCAGCAGCTGGTCGTCGTCGGCCAGGGAGATGCCGCGCACGCCCTCGGTGGCCCGGCCCATGGGGCGCAGCTGCACGTCGTCGGCCTTGAAGCAGATGCTCATCGCCTTGCGGGTGACCAGCAGCAGGTTCTGCTCCGGGTCGATGAGCGCGGCACCGACCAGCTCGTCGCCCTCGCGCAGGTTGATCGCGATGACGCCGCCGCTGCGCGGGGAGTCGAAGTCGGCCAGCCGGGTCTTCTTGACCTGGCCGCCGGCGGTGGCCAGCACCAGGTACGGGGCGACGCCGTAGTCCTTGATCTGGATGACCTGGGCGATCTTCTCGTCGGGCTGGAAGGCCAGGATGTTGGCCACGTGCGCGCCCCGGGCGGTGCGGGCGGCCTCGGGCAGCTCGTAGGCCTTGGCCCGGTACACCCGGCCCTTGTTGGTGAAGAACAGGATCCAGTCGTGGGTGGAGCCCACGAAGAACTGCTGGATCAGGTCGTCCTGCTTGAGGGTGGCGCCCATGACGCCCTTGCCGCCGCGCCGCTGCGAGCGGTAGAGGTCGGCCTTGGTGCGCTTGGCGTAGCCGGTGCGGGTGATCGTGACGACCACCTGCTCCTCGGCGATGAGGTCCTCCATGGACACGTCGCCGTCGTGGGCGACGAACTGGGTGCGCCGGTCGTCGCCGTACTTGTCGACGATCTCCTTGAGCTCGTCGCGGACGATCTGCCGTTGCCGCTCCGGGGAGTCCAGGATCGCCTGCAGGTCGGCGATGGTGGCCTCGATCTCGGCCAGCTCGTCGAGGATGCGCTGCCGCTCCAGGGCGGCGAGGCGGCGCAGCTGCAGGTCGAGGATGGCCAGCGCCTGCACCTCGTCGACCTCGAGCAGCTCCATCAGTCCGGTGCGCGCGGCCTCGGCCGAGGCGCTGGCCCGGATGAGGGCGATCACGGCGTCGAGCTGGTCGAGGGCCTTGGCGTAGCCGCGCAGGATGTGCGCGCGCTCCTCGGCCTTGCGCAGCCGGTAGCGGGTGCGCCGCTGGATGACCTCGACCTGGTGGATGACCCAGTAGCGGACGAGCTCGTCCAGCCGCAGCGTGCGGGGCACGCCGTCGACGATGGAGAGCATGTTGCAGCCGAAGGAGGTCTGCAGCTGGGTGTGCTTGTAGAGGTTGTTCAGCACGACCTTGGCGACGGCGTCGCGGCGCAGGGTGATGACCAGCCGGCGGCCGACGCGGTCGGAGGACTCGTCGGCGATCTCGGAGATGCCCTGCAGCCGGCCGTCCTTGACCTGCTCGGCGATGTTCTCGGCCAGGTTGTCCGGGTTGACCTGGTAGGGCAGCTCGGTGACCACCAGCTGCACCCGGCCCCGGGAGTCCTCCTCCACGGCCACCACCGCGCGCATCCGGACCGAGCCGCGGCCGGTGCGGTAGGCGTCCTCGATGCCGTCGCGGCCGACGATGAGGCCGTGGGTCGGGAAGTCGGGGCCCTTGATCCGCTCCATGCACGCGGCCAGCGCCTCCTCGGCGGCGGCCTCGGGGTGGTCGAGCATCCAGTAGACGGCCTCGGCCACCTCGCGCAGGTTGTGCGGGGGCATGTTGGTCGCCATGCCGACGGCGATGCCGGCCGAGCCGTTGATCAGCAGGTTCGGCACCCGCGAGGGCAGGACGACGGGCTCCTCGGTGCGGCCGTCGTAGTTGCCCTGGTAGTCGACGGTCTCCTCGTTGATCCCGGCCAGCATCTCCATGGCCAGCGGGGTCAGCCGGCACTCGGTGTAGCGCATGGCGGCCGCGGGGTCGTTGCCCGGGGAGCCGAAGTTGCCCTGGCCGTCGATGAGCGGGTAGCGCATCGACCAGGGCTGGGCGAGCCGGACGAGGGCGTCGTAGATCGCGGTGTCGCCGTGGGGGTGGTAGTTGCCCATCACCTCCGCGACCGGGCGGGCGCACTTCACGTAGCCGCGGTCGGGGCGGAAGTTCTGGTCGTACATGGCGAACAGCACGCGGCGGTGCACCGGCTTGAGGCCGTCGCGGACCTCCGGCAGGGCGCGGCCGACGATCACGCTCATCGCGTAGTCGATGTAGCTGCGCTGCATCTCCTGCTGGAGGTCGACCATCTCGATGCGGTCGGTGCTCACGGGCTCGGTCACGGTTCGGTTCTCCACAGGTCAGTGCACAGCGGTGGACAAAAGTCCAGGTCGACAAGGGGTTTGGGCGACGTCCGGGTGGCTACCGGGTGTCCTCCCGGTGGCCGACCGGTCGCTCCGGGCCCGAACGGGCCCGGAACGGCCCGGTCAGACGTCGAGGAAGCGGACGTCCTTGGCGTTGCGGGTGATGAACGAGCGGCGGGCCTCGACGTCCTCACCCATGAGGACGCTGAAGATCTCGTCGGCGGCGGCCGCGTCCTCGAGGGTGACCTGGCGCAGGATGCGGGTCTCGGGGTTCATCGTGGTCTCCCACAGCTCCCCGGCGTTCATCTCGCCCAGACCCTTGTAGCGCTGGATCATCTCCTCCTTGACCTTCCGCCCGGCCTCGGCACCGGCCTTGACCAGCGCGTCGCGCTCGCGGTCGGAGTAGGCGTACTCGTCGTCGTGCTTGGCCCCCCACTTGATCTTGTACAGCGGAGGCTTGGCGAGGTAGACGTACTGGCCCTCGACCAGCGGCCGCATGAACCGGAACAGCAGGGTCAGCAGCAGCGTGGAGATGTGCTGGCCGTCGACGTCGGCGTCGGCCATCAGCACGATCTTGTGGTAGCGCAGCTTGGTGATGTCGAACTCGTCGTGGATGCCGGTGCCGAAGGCGGTGATCATCGACTGGACCTCGGTGTTCTTCAGCACCCGGTCGATGCGTGCCTTCTCGACGTTGATGATCTTGCCGCGGATGGGCAGGATCGCCTGGAACATCGAGTCGCGGCCGGACTTGGCCGAGCCGCCGGCCGAGTCGCCCTCGACGATGTAGACCTCGCTGCGGGCGGGGTCGGTGGAGCGGCAGTCGGACAGCTTGCCGGGCAGGCCGGACACCGACAGCAGGCTCTTGCGGGCCAGCTTGCGGGCGTCCTGGGCGGCGCGGCGGGCGCGGGCGGCCGAGCTGGCCTTGGTGATGATGGTCTTGGCCTCGGCCGGGTTGGCCTCGAACCAGTGCCCGATCTGCTCGTTGCAGACCCGCTGCACGAAGCCCTTGACCTCGGTGTTGCCGAGCTTGGTCTTCGTCTGGCCCTCGAACTGCGGGTCACCGAGCTTGACCGAGACGATCGCGGCCAGGCCCTCGCGGATGTCCTCGCCGGACAGCTTGTCCTCGGGCTTGTCCTTGAGCAGCTTCTTCTCGACGGCGTACCGGTTGACGATCGAGGTCAGCGCCGCGCGGAAGCCCTCCTCGTGGGTGCCGCCCTCGTGGGTGTTGATGATGTTGGCGAAGGTGTGCACCGACTCGGAGTAGGACTCCGACCACTGCATCGCGACCTCGAGGCTCATCGCGGTGTCGTTCTTGCCGGTGCCCTCGGCGCCGAAGGCGACGACCGACTTGTGGATCGGGTTCTTCTTCGCGTTGACGTGCTTGACGTAGTCGGACAGGCCGCCGTCGTAGCGGTAGGTGACCTCGGTGGCCTGGAAGGGCTTGTCGTCGGCCTCGACCGGCTCGGCCTCCAGCGTCAGCAGCTCCTCGCCGGCGGACTCGGCCGCGGCGGTGCTGCGCCGCTCGTCGCGCAGCACGATGGTCAGGCCCTTGTTCAGGAAGGCCATCTCCTGCAGGCGGCGGCGGATGGTCTCGAACGAGTAGGTGGTCGTCTCGAAGATGGACGGGTCGGCCCAGAAGGTGATCGCGGTGCCGCGCTTGTCGGTGGACCCGATCGTGCGCAGCTCGCCGGGCACGGTCTCGGTGTAGTGCTGGGCGTACTCGACCCCGTCGCGCCAGATCTCGACGTCCAGCGAGGTGGACAGCGCGTTGACCACGGTGACGCCGACGCCGTGCAGGCCACCGGAGACGCCGTAGGACTTGCCGTCGAACTTGCCGCCCGCGTGCAGGATGGTCAGCACGACCTCGACGGTGGGCCGCTTCTGCACCGGGTGCTCGTCGACCGGGATGCCGCGGCCGTTGTCCTCGACCCGGACGCCGCCGTCGTCGAGCAGGGTGACCCGCACGGTGTCGCAGAAACCGGCCAGCGACTCGTCGACGGCGTTGTCCACGACCTCCCACACCATGTGGTGCAGGCCGCGCTCGCCGGTCGAGCCGATGTACATGCCGGGGCGCTTGCGGACCGCCTCGAGCCCCTCGAGGACGGTGATCGAGCTTCCGGAGTAGGAGTTCTGCTCGGCAGGCTTGCCGGATCCAGCCACGTGGGGCCCTTCTTCTCGCGCGAGCCGCCGGCCGGCCGCGCCGACCCCGCCGGGGAGGGCAGGAGGCGCAGGACGGCGCTCAGCGGGCTGCTGGCGGTACGACCCCTCGATGGTACCGGGTCCCGCCGACAGAACCGCGCCGTCCGCGCCCTGACGTCACCTCTGCCGCACCAGGAGGACCTCGACCACCACCGGTGTTGCCCCGGCGTCCGTCACGGACTCCAGGACGCCGGTGACGGGCTCGCTCAGACCAGCAGCTGGGCGGTGGCGAGCTCGCGGTACAGCGGGTCGGTCTCCACCAGCTCGTCGTGCGTGCCCACCGCGACCACCCGGCCGGACTCCAGCACCACGATCTGGTCGGAGTCCCGGACGGTGGACAGCCGGTGGGCCACCACCAGCAGTGCCCGGTCGCGCGCGGCGGCGTCCAGGGTCTGGCGCAGCAGGGTCTCGTTGCGGGCGTCGAGGCTGGCGGTGGGCTCGTCGAGCAGCAGCAGCGCAGGCCGGGCCAGCAGCGAGCGGGCGATGGCCAGCCGCTGGCGCTCCCCGCCGGACAGCAGCACGCCGTCGTCGCCGACCAGCACGTCCAGGCCCAGCTCGGACCGCTCGACGACCGGGGTGAGGCCGACGTCGGCCAGCACCCGCCACAGCTCCGGCTCGGGGGTGGCCGGAGCGGCCAGCAGCAGGTTCTCCCGCACCGTGCCGGCCAGCACCGGGGCCTCCTGCTCCACGTAGCCCATCCGGGCGCGCAGTGCCGCCCGCGGCAGCTCGCGCACGTCGGTGCCGGCCCAGCGCACCGAGCCGCCGGTCAGCGGGTAGAAGCCCTCGACCAGCGCGAGCAGCGTGGACTTGCCCGCACCGGAGGGACCGACGACGGCGGTGCGGCTGCCCGCGGGCAGGGCGAAGGAGACCCCGCGCAGCACCGGCGTGCCGTCGGGGTAGTCGAAGTCGACGTCGCGCAGCTCCAGCAGCGGGACCGGGTCGCCGGGGGCGGGGAGCCGCGGCGCGGTCGTCGTCCCCGGGCGCTGCGGGTGCTCGTCGTCCTCGGGGTCCAGGGCCAGCACCTCCTGCACCCGGGCCAGCGCGCCCAACCCGGTCTGCAGCTCGGTGTAGGCGCGGATGACCTGGCCCAGCGGCTGGACCAGCAGGAACAGGTAGAGGATGAAGGCGATCAGGTCGGCGACGGTGATCGCGCCGCTGGCCACCCGGTAGCCGCCGACGCCGAGGACGGCGAGGAAGGCACCCTGCACGGCGATGCCGCTGGCCGGGGCGACCAGCGCCTGCAGCCGGGCCACGGCCACCCCGGCGGTGAACGCCCGCTGCGCCGACGCCCCCACCGTGTCGACCTCGCGGGCGGTGGCGCCGCTGGCCCGGATGGTGCGCACCGCCGACAGCGAGCGCTCCACCGCCGCGCTCATCGCGCCCACCTGCTCCTGCGCCTGGCGGGAGAGCACCCGGACCCGGCGCGCCGCGGCGATGGCCACCGTCACCCCGATCGACACCGACGCCAGGGTGATGAGCAGCAGCAGGCCGTCGACCAGCGCCATCGCCACCAGGGCGCCGATGCCCAGCACGAG
Source organism: Klenkia sp. PcliD-1-E (assembly GCF_024124375.1). Lineage (GTDB taxonomy): Bacteria > Actinomycetota > Actinomycetes > Mycobacteriales > Geodermatophilaceae > Klenkia. The sequence goes on along the minus strand of NZ_JAMXRZ010000151.1, from coordinate 1,929 downwards.
CGAGCCGCCGACCTCCACCACGCCGCTGGTGACCGTGGCGCGCAGCAGTGTGGTGTCCGAGCCGACCCGGCTCATCAGGTCACCGGTGCGCCGCCGGTCGTACTCGGTGACCGGCAGCCGCAGCAACCGGTCGGCCAGGGTGCGCCGGGTGCTGAGGACGACGCCCTCGGCGGTGCGCTGCAGCAGGTACTGCTGGCCGGCACCGAGGACGGCGGCCGCGACCAGCACGACCACCAGGGTGGCCACCACCGGCAGCAGCGGGCGGCCGGCACCGACGGCGTCGACCACCCGGGAGACCAGCAGCGGCTGGGCCAGGGCCGCGGCCGCCGAGACCAGCGACAGGACGGCGGCCGCGACCAGGGCGGCGCGGTGCGGCCGCAGCAGCGGCAGCAGCTCCCGCAGACCGGCGGCCGGGCGAGGGGGCTGCGTCACCGCCCGGCGGCGAAGGCTCTGCGTCACCGCCCGGCGGCGAGGGCTCCCACCACCGCGACCAGGATCCGGGCGTGGTGCTCGACCAGCAGCGGGCGCTGGCCGTCGGGCCGGACGGCGGCGACGAAGCCGGCGGCCGACCACAGCTCGTCGCCGTCGTCGGAGCCCAGCAGCAGCTGGCGGACGACGGGGTCCTCGACCAGCCGGCGCAGCTGCGGGGAGTCCTCGGGAGCCAGCAGCACCCAGCGGGTGTCGAACTCCTGGTCGCCGCTGGGCAGCTGCAGCAGCCCGCCGGTGCCGTGCCGCCAGAACCGGGCCGGGGTCAACCGGAAGCCCGGGACGTCGCCCAGCACCGGCGCTGCGGTGACGGCGTGGGTGGCCACCCAGCCCTTGCCGTAGGGGGAGACCACGTCGAAGGCGACCAGGTCGACGCCGTCGGCCCGGCCGCGCAGCACGTTCGAGGGGACGTCGGACTTCCCCGGCCGCACCGGCGCGGAGCGGACGAGGTCGGCCAGCGGGGCGTCCTCGGGGGCGGTGCCGTCCGACGCCGTCCAGCCGTAGGCCGCTCCCCAGGCGGCGAGCTCGCCGGCCGGACCGCCCTTCGGCGCGAACGCCTGCTCGATCTCGGTGGGCTTGCGGGGCCGGCGGGAGAACAGCCCGCGGCGCTCCTCGGTGGCCGGGGGCGCCTGCTGCGGCTGGGCGTCCCACGGCTGGGGCTGCTGACCGGCCGGCTGGGTGGGCGGGTCCCACTGCTGCGCCGGCGGGGTGGCGTCCCGGTCCTGGGACGGTGGCTGGGCGGGGCGGTCGGGGGCGGCGTCGGGCAGCGACCAGCCCGGCGGCTCCCAGCCTGCACCGGACTGCGGGTCCGGGGACTGGCCGGGCGGCTGCTCACCGCCCTGGCCCAGGTGGGTGGGCTCGTGCCAGCCGCGCTGGTCCTCGGGACGGTCGTCGAAGCCGTCGTTCCGGGGGGTGCTCATCGGTGCTCTCTCCTCGTGGCTGTCAGCCGTAGGTGTCGCGGGGGCCGCGGCCGCGGACGGTGCGGGGGCCCTTCTTCCAGCTGGGGGCCGTCGGTCCGACAACGCGCAAGCGGGTCACGACGTCCCCGCCGACCTGGTTGTGCAGCTTGCCGAGGATGGTCGGGGCCATCATCCGCAGCTGGGTGGCCCACGCGGTGGACTCCGCGACCACGGTCAGCTCGCCCTCGCTCAGCGACTGCGGGGCGCAGTGCGCCGCGATGTCCGGGCCGACGAGGGCGTCCCACCGGCCGAACACCGAGCCGACCTTCGTCCGCTCGCCCCAGTCCTCGGCGCTGACCAGGGAGTCCACCAGGGAGCCCAGGGTCTGCGGGTCGTCGGCGCCGGGGCCCGGGCCGGTCCACGAGCGGCGGGGCCCGGCGACCCGGCGGCGGGTGGGCCGGGGGCGGGCGGCCGAGGCGGCACGGGCGGCGTCCAGCGCGGCCCGGGCGATGTCGCTGACCACCATCACCTGCTTGCGGGGCAG
>NZ_JAMXRZ010000150.1 GCF_024124375.1 Klenkia sp. PcliD-1-E | reverse complement strand
CCTGCCGGGTACCGGCAGCACGCGCCCGTCCGCCCCGGTCCCGCCGCTGCCGGGGCTGCGCACGGCGGCGCCGTTGCCCCCCATCCCCGGCCTGACCGTGCCGGTGCCCGGGCCCGTGCCCCGCACCCGGGCGGAGAAGTGGGCCGCGCTCGGCCCCCGGCAGCGGCGGCTGGTCCGCGTCGCCGTCGCGGTGGCCGCGCTCGTCGTCCTCGTGGGCGGGTTCTACGCGGGGCTCTACGTCTACGCCGACCGCTCGGTGGACCGGGTGGCAGCTCTCGCGCCGACCGCACCCGAGGTCCTCGCGCCGCAGCTGCAGGCCGGCGCGACCACCTGGCTCGTGCTCGGCACCGGGGCGCCCGGCGAGGCCGGCCCGGCCGCCGTCAGCGCCTCGCTGGTCCGCGTCGCCGGGGACGGCGGGCGGGCCACGGTGCTCGACCTGCCGTCGACGGCCCTGGTGGACACCCCCGAGTGCCGCGCGGCGGACGGCGAGGTGCGGCAGCCGACGACCGAGCCGCTGGTCCAGGCGCTGGCGCAGGGTGGACCCTCCTGCCTGGTGCGCGCGGTGCAGCAGCTGTCCGGGTTGCGGGTGGACCACTACCTCGACGTGGACCTCGGCCGGGCGGGGGACGGCGTCCCGTCGTCCTGCCCCACCGACGCCCTGCCCGAGGCCTCGGCCACGACCCTGTTGAACCCCCTGCGGGCGGTGTCGCTGGCCACCGGCGCGGCCGACGTCGCCACCACCGACGAGGACACCTCGCTCGCCGAGCTCCGCACGCTCGCCGGCACGCTGCGGTCCCTGCCGGCGGAAGCCGTGGAGCGCACCGAGCTCCCCGTCGCGCGGGTCGGCTACCTGCCCGCCGGCAGCACCACCGCCGCGGTGGTGCTCGACGGCACGGCGACCCGCGACCTGTTCGACTCGGTCATCCGGACCGGCGAGCTGCCCCCGCCGGCGCCCGAGGAGGCCGCCGCGACGCCGGCCAGCGGGACCGATGCGAGCGTCACCCTGCCGCCCAGCAGCGTCACGTTGTCGGTGCTCGACGCCACCGGCGACACCGCCGACCCGGCCACCGGTGCGGGCGCGCAGACCATGGCGGCCCTGGCCGCGCAGGGCTTCGTGCCCGGGCCGATGGGCATCGAGCCGGCCGCGGTGCCCACCAGCCTGGTGCGCTACGCCCCCGACGCGCTGGAGGCGGCCCGCACGGTCGCCGCCGCCGTCCCGGGTGCGGCGCTCGAGCCGACCACCACGCCCGGCACCGGCGTGCAACTGGTCGTGGCGAGCCCCGACCTCGCCGTCGCGCCGGTCGCCGTCGGGGCCGCCGTCCCCGAGACCCCGCTCCCTGCGCAGCCCCCCACCGCCACCTGCGGCTGACCGCCCGCACACGACGGAGCCCCCGCCGACCGCACGGTCGACGGGGGCTCCTGGGGTGGAGGGGGACCTTCCTCAGCCGAAGCGGCCCGAGATGTAGTCCTCGGTGGCCTTCTGATCGGGGTTGGAGAAGATCTTCTCGGTCGGGTTGAACTCGATCAGCCGCCCGGGCTGGCCCACGCCGTTGAGGTTGAAGAAGCCGGTCTGCTCGCTCACGCGGGCGGCCTGCTGCATGTTGTGGGTGACGATGACGATGGTGAAGCGGTCCTTCAGCTCCGTCATCAGGTCCTCGATCGCCAGCGTCGAGATGGGGTCCAGGGCCGAGCAGGGCTCGTCCATGAGCAGCACCTCGGGCTGGACGGCGATGGCGCGGGCGATGCACAGCCGCTGCTGCTGGCCGCCGGACAGGCCCGAGCCGGGCCGGTCGAGGCGGTCCTTGACCTCGTTCCAGAGGTTGGCGCCCTTGAGCGAGGACTCCACCAGGTCGTCGAGGTCGCTCTTCTTCATCTTGCGGGCGTTGAGCCGGACGCCGGCGACCACGTTGTCGTAGATGGACATGGTCGGGAACGGGTTGGGCCGCTGGAAGACCATGCCGATCTGGCGGCGGACGTCGACCGGGTCGACGTCGGAGCCGTAGAGGTCCTGGCCGTCGATGACGACCTTGCCCTCGACGCGGGCGCCGGGGATCACCTCGTGCATGCGGTTCAGCGACCGCAGGAAGGTGGACTTGCCGCAGCCGGAGGGCCCGATCAGCGCGGTGACGCTGCGCGGCTCGATCGAGACGTTGACGCCCTCCACGGCCTTGAAGTTGCCGTAGAAGATGTCCAGGTCCGAGACGTCGATGCGCTTGGCCATGTCTGGTCCTTTACTCCTGGTTCCTCGGTCAGCGACCGGTCTTGGGGGCGAAGAAGCGGCTGATCAGGCGGGCCACGACGTTGAGGGCCATGACGATGATGATGAGCACGAGAGCCGCTGTCCAGGCCCGGTCGATGCCGAACTGCGGCGGGACGCCGGGCTGGGTGAGCTGGTAGTAGGCGAAGACCGGCAGGGTGGCCATGCGCCCGTCGAAGGGGTCGACGTTCGTCGCGGCGGTGATGCCGACGATCACCAGCAGCGGGGCGGTCTCGCCGATCACGCGGGCGATGGCCAGGGTCACCCCGGTGCCCAGGCCCGCGATCGCGGTGGGCAGCACGACCTTGGTGACGGTGCGCCACTTGGGCACGCCCAGCGCGTAGGAGGCCTCGCGCAGCTCGTTGGGCACGAGCTTGAGGACCTCCTCCGCGGACCGGACGACGACCGGGATCATCAGCACCGACAGCGCGACCGCACCGCCCAGGCCGAACCGGACGCCGGGGCCGAAGAAGATGACGAAGAACGCGTAGGCGAACAGACCGGCCACGATCGAGGGGATGCCGGTCATCACGTCGACGAAGAAGGTGAGCGCCTTCTTGAGCCGGCCGCGGCCGTACTCGACCAGGTAGATGGCGGCCAGCAGCCCGACCGGCACCGAGATCAGCGCCGCCAGGGCGGTGATGATCAGCGTGCCCATGATCGCGTGGTAGGCGCCGCCGCCCTCGCCGACCACGCCGACCATCGAGTTGGAGAAGAAGGTGCCGTCCAGCCGGGCGATGCCGTTGCTGACCACGGTGTACACCAGCGAGACCAGCGGCACCATCGCGATCGCGAAGGCCGAGCTGACCAGGCAGGTCACCAGCCGGTCGGTGGCCTTGCGTCGGCCTTCGACGGCCCGGGAGACGACGAAGGTGACCAGCGTGCCGAGGACGACGCCGTAGACGGCGAACAGCCCCCAGGACCACCCGGAGAGCGCGGTCAGCAGGCCGGCGAGGGCGAGGCCGACCACGAAGAGCCCGGTGCCGCCGAACCGGGGCAACCCGCGCCGGGTACGGACGGCGGGGGCCTCGGGCTCGGGGGCCTCGGGGCGGGTGGGGGCCGTGGTCGTCATCAGTTCGCTCCGGAGAAGTCGGCCCGGCGGTTGACCACGTACCGGGCGAGCATGTTGACCGCGAGGGTGATCACGAACAGCACCAGACCGCTGAAGATCAGCGTGCTGACGCCCAGCCCGGTGGACTCGGGGAACTGCAGCGCGATGTTCGCCGCGATCGTGGAGGGGTTCGACGAGCTGATCAGGTTGAAGGTGACGCCGCCGGAGACCGACAGCACGATGGCGACCGCGAGGGTCTCGCCGAGCGCGCGGCCCAGGCCCAGCATCGAGCCGCCGATGACACCGGACTTGCCGTAGGGCAGCACCGCCATCTTGATCATCTCCCAGCGGGTGGCGCCGAGGGCGAGGGCGGCCTCGCGGTGCAGGGCCGGGGCCTGGGAGAAGACCTCGCGGGAGATCGCGGAGATGATCGGCAGGATCATGATCGCCAGCACCAGGCCGGCGGTGAGCATCGTCCGGCCGGTGGCCGAGGCCGGGCCGGCGAAGAACGGGATGAACGACAGGTGCTCGGCGGCCCAGGCGTAGAAGGGCACCAGGGCCGGGGCCAGCGCGGCGAGACCCCAGAAGCCGTAGACCACGCTGGGGATCGCGGCGAGCAGGTCGATCAGGTAGCCCAGCGTCGCGGCGATCCGCTTCGGGGCGTAGTAGGTGATGAACAGCGCGATGGCCACACCGAGCGGGGTGGCGACCAGCAGGGCGATCAACGCTGCGATCAACGTGCCGAAGACGAGCGGTCCGACGTAGGACCAGACGCCCTCGCCGCCGGGGACGTCCTGGGCCGGGGCGGAGATGGCGTCCAGGGACTCCGCGACCAGGAAGGCGGCCACCCCGGCGAGCACGAGCAGGATGAGGATGCCGGCGCCGGTGGACAACCCGGCGAAGGTCCGGTCACCGGGGCTGCGGACGGGCTTGGACGGCTGGGCGTCCTTGCGGCGCTGGGTGTCGAGCGAGGTCACCTGGACTCCGTGCGGGCGTGGGGGGTGGTGCAGGAAGTGTGGGGGTCGTCGACCGCGTCGTCGACGTGCGAACGGCCCGGACGCGTTCTGCGTCCGGGCCGTCCGCCGGGCGTCAGCTGCCGGAGGTGATGGCGTCGACCGCGGTCTGGGCCTGCTCGCGCAGCCCGTCGGAGATCGGCGCGCTGCCGGCGGCGTCGGCGGCGGCCTGCTGGCCGTCCTCGCTGATCACGTAGCCGAGGAAGGCCTTGAGCAGGTCGGCCTGGGTCGCGTCGTCGTAGGAGATGCAGCCGATGTGGTAGCTGACCAGGACGATCGGGTACTCGTCCGGGTTGTCGGTCGTGCGGTTGATGTCGTAGGCGAAGTCGTACTCGCCGCGGCCGGACTGCACGTCCGAACCCTCGACCACGGCCGCGGCCGCCTCCGGCGACGGGGCCACGAACTCCCCGCCCACGCCGATGTTGGCGATGCCCAGGTCACCGGCCTGCGACTCGTCGGCGTAGCCGATGGCACCCTCGCCGGCCTGGACGGCCGAGACCATCCCGGAGGTCTGGTTGGCGGCCTCGCCACCGGACAGCGGCCACTCGCCGTCGGCCTCGTTCGTCCACACGTCGGGGGCCGTCTGCGCCAGGTAGTCGGTGAAGTTCTTCGTGGTGCCGGAGTCGTCGGCCCGGTGCACCGGGGTGATCGAGGTCGAGGGCAGCGAGGCGTCCGGGTTGTCCGCGGCGATGGCCGGGTCGTCCCAGGTCGTGATCGCACCGGTGAAGATGCTGGCCAGGGTGGTCGGCGAGAGGTTCAGGTCCTCGACGCCGGGCAGGTTGTAGACCACGGCGATGGCCGAGATGTAGTCCGGCAGCTCGAAGACGCCGTCGCTGCCGCACCGCTCCTCGGCCTGGCTCAGCTCGTCCTCGGAGAGCGCGGCGTCCGAGCCGGCGAAGTCGGTGCCGCCGGCGAGGAACTGCTCGCGGCCGCCGCCGGAGCCGACCGGGTCGTAGTTGACGGTGACGTCGGGCTGCAGCGAGGAGAAACCGGCGGTCCAGCCCTGCATCGCGGCCTGCTGGGCGGAGGAGCCGGCGCCGACGAGGGTGCCGCTCAGCTGCTCCTGGCTGTCGCCGGCGGCGCCGGTCGAGCCGGAGTTCCCGCCCTCGTTCGAGGCGCCGCAGGCGGCCAGGGCGAGGGTGCTGGCGAACGCCGCGGACAGGGTCACGGCGCGCGTCTTGGTGCTGAGCTTCAACTCAGTGCCTTTCCGGTGGTGCCCGGACGTCGGTGCCGGGCAGTGGGGTCCAACGGGGAGGACGCTAGGCAGCGCAGGTGGACGGATCTGGCTGCGTCGGTGAACGCGGGGTGAACGGCGGCGGAGGTCTGCGACACACCGCGACGGACCGCGGCCGACGACCAGGTGAACGAGGGCGCGCCGTCAGGCGCGGCGGGCCTCGCGGTGCCACTGCACGTCGGCGGAGAACCGGGTGAACCCGGACTTCTCGTAGAGGGAGACCGCCGCGGTGTTGTCGGCCTCGACGTAGAGCAGCACCTCACCCAGGCCCCGGCTGCGCAGGTGCGCCAGGCCCAGGTCGGTCAGCGCGCGGCCCAGCCGCAGGCCCTGCGCCTGCGGTGCGATGCCCAGGACGTACACCTCGCCGACGGCCTCGTCGGCGGCCTCGCCCACGGGGTGCTCCTTGGTCCAGTGCGAGCCCAGCAGCACCTCGCCGTCCGGCCCGGTGCGCCAGGCCAGCAGGAACCCGGCCGGGTCGAACCAGTCCTCGGCCTCGCGCAGGTCGAGGTCGCGGCGGGTCATCCCGCCCTGCTCGGGGTGGTGGGCGAAGGCCGCGGCGTTGACCGCCAGCCAGGCGTCCTCGTCCACCCCGGGCCGGAAGGGCCGGACGACGACGTCGTCGGGCAGGGCGGGGGAGGGGTCCGGGTCGACCTCGGTCAGCGGCATGCGCATCTGCAGCAGCGTGCGCGCCCGGGTCCAGCCGCGGGCGGTGGCCAGCTCCGTGGAGCCCGGGAGCTCGCCGTGCGCCCACACCGCCAGCCGCTCGTCCCCGGCCAGCTCCTCCAGCTCCGCGGCCACCGCAGCGCCGAGGCCCCGCCGGCGCAGGTCGGGGTGGACGACGAACTCGGCCTGCCAGCCCTCGGCGTCCCGGTCCAGGCGGGCGTAGGCCGCGGCACGGTCGTCGTGGCCGACCAGCACGTCGCGGCCGTCGTCGGGCCCGCCGTGCCGCAGCCGCAGCTCGGCCTCCTCGCTCAGCGGCCGCACGCCGTCGGCCGCAGCCGCCGCGCGCAGCAGGGCGAGGACGTCGTCGAGCTCGGCGCCGGTCAGCTGCTGCGCGACGACCGGGCGGGGGTCAGCGGTCAGGAGACGACCGGCTCGTCGGTGGTCTCGGCGGCGACGTTGGCCGCGGCCGTGGCGTCGGCGACCTGCTGGTCGAGCTTGTAGCCGACGTTGCGGACCGTGCCGATCAGGGCCTCGTGCTCGGTGCCGAGCTTGGCCCGCAGCCGGCGGACGTGGACGTCGACGGTGCGGGTGCCGCCGAAGTAGTCGTAGCCCCAGATCTCCTGCAGCAGCTGCGCGCGGGAGAACACCCGGCCCGGGTGCTGGGCCAGGTACTTCAGGAGCTCGAACTCCTTGTAGGTGAGGTCGAGCGGGCGGCCGCGCAGCTTGGCGGAGTAGCTGTGCTCGTCGATGACGAGCTCGCCGGCCTTGGTGACCCCGCCGTCGTCGGCGGCGGTGGGCGCGCTGGTGGCCTGCCGGCGGGCGGTGGCCCACTTCAGGCGGGCGTCGACCTCGGCCGGTCCGGCGGTGTCGAGGACGACGTCGTCGACGCCCCAGTCGGCCGACAGCGCGACCAGGCCCCCCTCCGACAGCACGGCGACCAGCGAGGCGGCCACGCCGGTGGAGGACAGCAGGGCGCACAGCGTGCGGGCCGAGACCAGGTCGTGGCGGGCGTCGACCAGCACCACGTCGCCGGCGTCGCCGTCGAGCAGGCTGGACAGCTCCGGGGCGACGACCCGGACCTGGTGGGCGAGCAACCCCAGCGCAGGCAGGACCTCCGTGGTCGCCTGACGGGCGGAAGTCATGAGCACGAGCCGCATGCCGTCTCCTCACAGGTGGCGTCGACACCGGTGTCGCGGGAGAGGGCAGACTATCGGACGTGAGGCGCCGTGTGACCCCGCCGTTGCGCCACCGTGACGTGACCGTCCGCACGGAGGACGGCGTGGTCCTGCACGGGATCGTGGTCCCGCCCGCGCTGCCCCGTCCACTGCCGGCAGATGGACGGCCGCTGACGTTCGTGCTGGCCCACGGGTTCACCAACTCCACCGCCCGGGCGCCGTTCCTCCGGCTGGCCGGGTACCTGAGCCGGTTCGGCGAGGTCCGCGGGCTGGACTTCCGCGGGCACGGCCGCTCCGGCGGGGCGTCCGGGGCGGGCGGGGACCCCGAGCTGCTCGACGTCGACGCCGCGGTCCTCGCCGCCCGGGCCGACGGCGCCACGACCGTGGTGACCGTGGGCCTGTCGATGGGGGGCGGGGCGGTGCTGCGCCAGGCGGTGCTCGGCGCGCACCGGCCCGACGCGGTGGTGGGCGTGAGCGCGGTCAGCCGCTGGTTCGTCCGCGACACCGTGCCGATGCGCCGGGTGCACTGGCTGCTGGAGACGGCCGTCGGCCGTCGGCTCGGCGCGCGGGTGATGGGTGTCCGGCTGGCCGCGCCGTGGCCGGTCAACCCGCCCTCGCCGGTGGAGCTGGTCAGCGGGATCGCGCCCACCCCGCTCCTGCTGGTGCACGGGGACCGCGACGCCTACTTCCCGCTGGAGCAGTTCCACCTGCTGGCCCGTGCCGCGGGACCGGCCGCCACGGTGTGGGTGGTGCCGGGCATGGGCCACGCCGAGAACGGGATGACCGGCCCGCTGGCCGAGCGGGTCGGCCGCTGGGCGCGGGAGGCCGTCGGCCGGGACCCGCTCTGCGACGATGACCCGGTGACCCGCGCCGCCGTCCCCGAGCCGGCGCGGCGATGAGCCGCACCACCGCGCCGGTCGAGCTGTCGCGCACCGCGCACCACCTGCCGGCCGCCGGGTGCGTGCTGGTCGCCACCGGCCTGCTGGCCGGTCTCCCGCTCGTGCTCGGCGACACCGGCCGGGTCGTGGCGGTGGCCGTGCTGCAGCTGGCCCTGGTCGCCGCCTGGGTGCTGGCCACCGGGATCCGCGGGTTCCTCGGTTCGCTGGCCATCGGCGCGGCCGCCGCGGTGGGTGCCGACCTGCTGCTCGGGCTGCCCGAGCGGCCCGGCCTGGGCTCGCTGCTGCTGGTGCTCGGTCCGGGGTTCCTGGTCTGCGTGCTGCACCAGATGGCCCGGCCCGCGCCCCGTCGCTACCTGGTGGCCTCCCTCGCGGGCGTCCTGCTGCTGCTGTGCGCCGTCACCGCGCCCGCCGTGCTGCTGGCCCTGGGCCGCACCCCCGAGGGGGACCGCCAGGCCACCACCGCCGTCCTCGTCGTGGGTGCCGCGCTGCTGGCCGGGCACGCCGTGGACCTGCTGCTGCCCCGCCCGGCGATCGCGGCCGGGGTGCCCCGCGGCCTGCCGGGCCTGGTGCTGGCCGTCGCGGCCGGGGTGGTCGTCGCCGTCCTGCGCCGG
>NZ_JAMXRZ010000014.1 GCF_024124375.1 Klenkia sp. PcliD-1-E | reverse complement strand
CCGCGGCGAGCTCGGCCGGCACCCCGGCCGACCGGAACCCGGCGGCCCGCTCGGCGTAGGCATCGGCGTCGGCTCCGAGCAGCCACTCGGTCTGGCCGGCGACCACCGCGGCCACCGGACCGGCGAACCGGGCGGTCAGCGTCGCGATCGACGGCGCCGGCTCCGCGGCGAGCTCCGGCTGCCGCAGCAGCCACCGGGTCGCCCGCTCGGCCAGCCGGGTGGCCTCGGTGCGCAGTTGCACCTGCACGGCCGCCGGCACCCGGTTGTCCAGCGGGCGGGCGGCGTCCCACAGCCGGTCGACGTCGAACACCGCGCGGGCCACCGCGTGCGCCCGGACGACGGCGACCAGCGGCGCGCCGGTCTCCTCGCCGAGGCGGAACAGCCCGGTCACCCCGGCCACGTTGACCGCCCGGTTGACCAGCGCGGTGGCGATGATCTCCCGGCGCAGGGGGTGCCGCTCGACCGCGTCGGGGAACGACTCGCGCAGCGCGGTGGGCACGTAGTCGGTGAGCAGCCGGCCCAGCGCCGGGTCGTCGGGCAGCGTGGAGTGCAGCACCGCGTCGTCGGCCTCGAGCTTGGCGTAGGCCAGCAGCACCGACAGCTCCGGTGAGGTCAGCGCCTGCCCGTCGCGGCGCCGCTCCGACAGCGCCCGGCCGTCGGGCAGCGCCTCGACCACCCGGTCCAGCCGGCCCGAGCGCTCCAGGGACCGCATGAACCGGGTGTGCGCGTCGAGCAGGCTGCGGGCACTGGTGACCTCGGCGGCCAGCGTGGCGTTCTGCGCGTAGTTGTCGGTGAGCACCTGCTCGGCGACCTCGTCGGTCATCGAGGCGAGCAGCGCCGCCCGCTCGTCGGGCGACAGCTGCACCGCGTTCAGCGCGATCTTGATGTTGACCTCGTGGTCGGAGGTGTCGACGCCGGCGGAGTTGTCGATGGCGTCGGTGTTCACCCGCCCGCCGGCCAGCGCGTACTCGACCCGGCCGCGCTGGGTGAGTCCGAGGTTGCCGCCCTCGCCGACCACCCGCACGCGCAGCTGCTCGCCGTTGACGCGGACCGCGTCGTTGGCCTTGTCCCCGACGTCCAGGTGGCTCTCGGTGGTGGCCTTGACGTAGGTGCCGATGCCTCCGTTGAACAACAGGTCGACCGGGGCCAGCAGCACCGCGCGGACCAGCTCGGCCGGGGTGAGGTGGTCCACGCCCTCGTCCAGCCCGAGGGCCGCGCGCATCGGCTCGCTGACCGGCACCGACTTGGCCGTCCGCGGCCACACCCCGCCGCCGGCGCTGATCAGCATCGGGTCGTAGTCGGCCCAGCTGGAGCGGGGCAGCTGGAACAGCCGCGTCCGCTCGGCGAACCCGGTGGCGGCGTCGGGGGTGGGGTCGACGAAGACGTGCCGGTGGTCGAAGGCGGCCACCAGCCGCAGGTGCTCGGACAGCAGCATGCCGTTGCCGAACACGTCGCCGCTCATGTCGCCGACGCCGACGACGGTGATCTCCTGGCTCTGCGTGTCGACGCCGAGCTCGCGGAAGTGCCGGGTGACCGACTCCCAGGCGCCGCGGGCGGTGATGCCCATGGCCTTGTGGTCGTAGCCGACCGACCCGCCCGAGGCGAACGCGTCGCCCAGCCAGAAACCGCGCTCGACCGCGACGGAGTTGGCCAGGTCGGAGAAGGTCGCCGTCCCCTTGTCGGCGGCGACGACGAGGTAGGTGTCGTCGCCGTCGTGCCGCACCACGCCCTCGGCGGGCACGACCCGGCCGTCGACCAGGTTGTCGGTCAGCGACAGCAGGGCGCCGATGAACAGCCGGTAGCACGCCTTGCCCTCGGCCAGCCACGCATCGCGGTCGGCCGGCGGGCGCAGCAGCACGAACCCGCCCTTGGCGCCGGTCGGGACGATGACGGTGTTCTTCACCGTCTGCGCCTTGACCAGGCCGAGGATCTCGGTGCGCAGGTCCTCGCGCCGGTCGCTCCACCGCAGCCCGCCGCGGGCGACCGCGCCGAAGCGCAGGTGCACGCCGGTCACCCGCGGCGAGGACACCCACACCTCCCGGGCCGGGCGCGGCTCGGGCAGGTCGGGGACGGCGTGCGGGTCGAGCTTGATGGCCAGCGGGGTGCCGTCGGTGAACGCGCCGGCGGTGTAGGCGGTGGTCCGCTGGGTGGCGCGGACCGCGGCCAGCAGCGCGGTGAGCACCCGGTCGGCGTCCAGGGAGTCCACGGCGCCGATCCGGTCGGTGAGCCGCTGCACCAGCTCCTGCTGCTGGGCGTCGCGGTCACCGGTCTGCCGGGGGTCGAACCGGACGGCGAAGAGGTCCACGACGCCGGAGACGACGTCGGGGTGCCCGGCCAGCACCGACTCCACGTAGCCCGCGGAGAAGGGCAGCCCGCCCTGCCGCAGCCACTGCACGTAGGCCCGGACGACGGCGACCTGCTGCCAGGTCAGCCCGGCGACCAGCACCAGCGCGCCCAGCCCGTCGTCCTCGGCGTCCCCGCGCCAGACCGCGGAGATCGCGTCGGTGAACCGGCGGGGGAGGGTGTCCAGGGCCGGGAGGTCGCTGGTCGGCGTGGCCAGGCCGAAGTCGTAGACCCACGCCAGCGGGGAGCCGATCCGGTCGATCTCGTAGGGCCGCTCGTCGACGACGTCGACCCCCAGGTGCTGCAGCACGGGGAGCACCTGCGACAGCAGCAGCCGCTCCCCGACCCGGAACACGGTCAGCCGGCGCTCGCCCGGGGCGGCGTCGCGGGGGGTCCACAGCCGCAGCGACAGCTCCCCGGGCTCGAGGGAGTCCAGCCGGTCGAGGTCGGCGACGGCGGTGGAGGCCGGGAAGTCGGCCTGGTAGGCCGGGGGGAAGGCGTCGGCGACCTGGGCGAGCCGGCGCTCGGCGTCCGCCCCGTACTCGTCGGCGAGGACGTCGGTGAGGTCGTCGGTCCAGCTGCGGGCCGCGGCGGCCAGCTGGCGCTCCAGCTCGGGGACGTCGACGTCGGGCAGCGCGGCGACGCCGCGGCCGGTCTGCACCCGGACGACGAAGTGCAGCCGGGCCAGCACCGACTCGGTGGAGCGGGCGGTGTACTCGATGGAGGACCCGCCCAGGCTGGTCAGCAGAATCTGCTGCATCGCCAGCCGGACCTCGGTGGTGTACCGGTCGCGGGGCAGGTAGACCAGCGCGGAGAAGAACCGGCCGAAGGGGTCGCGGCGCAGGAACAGCCGGGTCTGTCGGCGCTCGCGCAGGTGCAGCACGGCCAGCGCGACCGGGAGCAGCTCGTCGACGTCGACCTGCAGCAGCTCGTCGCGGGGGTAGGTCTCCAGGACGTCGAGCAGCTCCTTGCCGGTGTGGCTGTCCGGCTCGACGCCCGAGCGCTCCAGCACCTGCGCGGCGGTGCGGCGCACCAGGGGAACGTCGGTGACGCTGGCGGTGTAGGCGCCGGTGGGGAAGAGGCCGACGATGCGGTGCTGGCGGCCGCGGGTGCCCTGCGGACCGGGCAGGGTGACCGCGACGACGTCCAGCCAGGCCGGCCGGTGCACGGTGGAGCGGACGTCGGCCTTGGTGACCACCACCCGCCGGCCCACCACGTCGCGGGCCGCAGCGCCGACCGGGACGACGGGGGTGCTCATGTCGGCGTCGCTGCGCAGCACCCCCAGCCCGGTGCCGGGGACGGCGGTGATCGCCGGGGCCCCGTGCTCGTCGACCAGGTCGACGTCGCGGGCGCCCAGGAACACGAAGTTCCCCTCGGCCATCCAGCGCAGCAGCGCCGCGGCCTCGTGCGGGTCCCCGAGCGCGGCGTCGGCCGGGTCGGTCGGGTCCCAGGGCTCCTCGTCCAGGAAGTGCGCGAGGTCCAGCGCGCGGTCACGCAGCTTGCCGGCGTCCTCGTGCACGCCGCGGACGTCGGCGAGCACGGTGCGCAGGCCCCGGACCAGGTCGTCGGCGGCCTCGTCGTCGATGGTGCCGGCGAGCACCACGGCGATCCAGGACTCGGCGATGGCGTCGGGGGCGTCCTTGCCGTCGCAGAACTGCAGCAGCGTGCCGGTGACGTCGCGGCGGACGCTGACCACCGGGTGCACCACGTGGTCCAGGACCACCTTCTGCCGCACCACCTCGGCGGTGACCGAGTCGACCAGGAACGGCATGTCGTCGGTGACGACGCGCAGCACGGAGGCGCCGCCCTGCGTGCGGTCGACGGCGACCAGCGCGGCACCCTGCGGCCGGGTGGCGGCCAGCGCCAGGTGGTCCAGGGCGAGGCGGGCCAGCGAGCTCGGGTCGTGGCCGACGACTTCCGCGGCGGGCTCGCCGCGGAAGTAGGAGTGCACGACGGCGGGGACGTCGTCGTCGGTCAGGCCGGCCGGCAAGTCGGGCACCTCGTCGTTCGACAGGGACTCCCCGGCGAGGTCCAGCAGCTGGGCCTTCTCGGTGCGGGCGGCCTCCAGCGCGGCCAGGTCGGCCGGGCGGCTGGTGTCCGGCTCCGGGGTCGCGGTGGGTGGGTGTGCGGTCCCGGGCCGTGCCATGCCCCCGACGCTAGTGGGCAGACGTCCCAGACGTCATCCGAGGGCGCCGGTGTGTCAGGCCTTGACCTTCAGCGGCAGCAGCAGCTCGGCGATCCAGCTGAAGACGGCGATGAGGAAGCCGCCGACGACCGCCGTCCAGAAGCCGTCGACCTGCAGCCGGTCGCTGATCGCCGCGGTGATGCCGAGCAGCGCGGCGTTGACCACCAGGAGGAACAACCCGAGCGTGAGGACGACGAAGGGCAGCGACAGCAGCCGCACCACCGGCCCGATGATCGTGTTGACGACCGCGAACAGCAGGGCGACCCAGAGGAAGGTCCCGGTGACGCCGAACGCGCCCTCGGGGTTGCCGACGACGGTGATGCCGCTGACCAGCCGGGTGACCACGTAGATGATCACGGCCAGGACGACGACGCGGAGCGCGAACCTCACGACGGTGGACACGGCAGCACCCTAGGTCCGCCCGGCTGCATCGGCGCCTCTACCGGTCTCTAGCAGTGATGCAAGATCAATGCATAGTTGGTCAGCCGCTCCCGCTTGACGTACCGCTGATAAACTTATCAACGTGCGCACCCCGGTGAACAATCCTTTTCACCCCGGCTCCGACGTCGTGCCACGGGTGTGGGCTGGTCGCACACTTGAACTCCAGGACTGGCGAGGCGCCCTGCGGCCACGGTTGATGGCGGGTCTGCCCGACCGCGGACGGACCATTCTCGGCGAGCCGGGCCTTGGCAAGTCATCTCTGGTGCGACGCATTGCAGCCGAGGCCGAGGGCGAGGGCGACTGGGTCACGCCGCAGGTCCGCGTGCCAGCCGGGTCGGACCCCTTCAAGCTCGTCGCCACCGCCCTGCTGGACCTTGCCCATGCAGCCGGGTTGGCATCTCGCCGGGAGAAGCGGATCGCCGAGCTCTTCGGTCGGGTGCAGGCGATAGCCGCGACGGGCATCTCAGTAACTCTGCGCGACACAAGCGGGCCCGAGCCCCACACGGTCCTCACGGAACTACTGATCGAGATCGGCCGCGCCGCCGTCGACCAGCGTGTGGTGTGCCTGGTCCACATCGACGAGATCCAGAACATCACTGACGAGAAAGCACTGTCCCAACTACTCATCGCACTCGGAGACGCGCTCTCACACCAGTTCATCGTGAGCACCCCCGGGGGTGTGCCGATGGAGCGGTCATTGCCGATCGCCGTCTACCTCACTGGCTTGCCCGAGTTCGAGGACCGAGCAGGAGCGCGGAAGGGCGCTACGTTCGCTCGCCGGTTCAAGACCACCATCCTGGAAGCTATTGATCAGGACGACCTGGTGCTCGCCTTGCAGGAATTCGTCGCGCCCGGTTGGGAGATCGCTGGCACGCAAGGAGCCATGGCCTCCGTGCACATGACCCAGGCGGCAGTGGCGGAGCTCGTCGACCTCTGCCGAGGCGAGCCGTTCCTCTTTCAACTCGCCGGGCAACAGGCGTGGAACGCCGGGTCCGAGAACCTCATCACCGAAACGCAGGTACGAGCAGGGTGGCGAGCAGCGCATCGCGAGGCAGCCGCGCACGTCGAGAGAATTTTGGGGCGTCTCCCCAAGCGGGAGAGGCAGCTCATCCAGGCCATGGCGGAACTGGCTCCGCAGGAGCGAACACTGACCAGGATTGCCAAGAAGGCCGGATTCGAGAAGACGACGGACGCCGGCCCGACATCGCAGCGACTCGACACGGTTCGCGGAATAGTGCAGCGCGGCAAGCCCTATCGCTTCCGACATCGGGCCATCGAGGCTTATCTCACCAGCGACTGGCCCAACCTGGAGTGAGTTGTCCAGGTCCTCCTGTGTTCGATCACCCAGCGGGCTAGCCTCCGCGCTGTGACGACGCACACCGACGGGCACCTCTCGACCGGGCAGTACCGGCAGACCTGGACGCCGGAGGGCGACGTCGTCGGGGTGGTCGTCCTGGTGCACGGGCTGCACGAGCACGCCGGCCGGTACGCCCACGTCGCGCAGCGGCTGGCCCGGTCCGGCTACGCCACCTGGGCCCCGGACCACCCGGGCCACGGCCGTTCCCCGGGCAGCCGGGGCAACATCGGCTCGCTGGCCGGCACCGTCGCGGGGGTCGACGAGACCGCGCAGCTGGCCGCCGCGGCGCACCCCGGCATCCCGCTGTTCGTCTACGGCCACTCGATGGGTGGGCTGGTGGCCGCGCAGTACCTGACCGGCGCGCCGTCGGTGCCGGTGCGGGGCGGGGTGCTGTCGGCCGCCGCGCTCGACCTGTCCTCGGCGAACAGGGTGGTGCAGCTCGTCGCGCCGGTGCTGGGCCGGCTGCTGCCCGACCTGGGCACCCTCCAGCTGGACGCCGAGGCGGTCAGCCGCGACCCCGCCGTGGTGGCCGCCTACCGCGCCGACCCGCTGAACCGGATGGGCAAGGTCCGGGCCCGCACCGGCGCCGAGATGGTCACCGCGGTGGCCGCGATGCCCGACCGGCTGCGCCGGCTCACCCTGCCGCTGCTGGTCCTCCACGGCGGCGCCGACCGGCTGGTGCCCCCGGCGGCCAGCGAGCTGGTCGCCACCGGGACGGCGAGCTCCGACGTCACGCACACCGTCTACCCGGGGCTGTGCCACGAGGCGCACAACGAGCCCGAGCAGGAGCAGGTCCTCGACGACGTCGTCGGCTGGCTGGACGCGCACCGCTAGGGCCCGAGCAGCGCTGCGACCACCAGCAGCACCGGGATCGACCCGGCGGTGGTGACGGTGACCGTCTGCTGCGCCAGCCGCTGGCCGGTGCCGTAGGCGACCGCGTAGGTGTAGACGTTCTGCGCCGTCGGCAGCGCCGAGAGGACGACGACGACGAACAGCCCGGTGCCGCCGATGCCCACCGCCGCGGCCAGCGCCCACGCGAGGCCCGGCATGACGAGCAGCTTGAGCGCGCTCAGCACCAGCACCGCCCGGCGCTCGGGTCCGCGTCCGGGGACCGGGGCACCGCGCAGCGAGATGCCGTAGGCCAGCAGCACGGCCGGGACGGCGAGGGAGGCCAGCAGGTCCAGCGGGTCGAGCACCAGGTCGGGCACCCGCCAGCCCGCGGCGCCGACCACCAGCCCGGCCACCGAGGCCAGCAGCACCGGGTTGCGGAACGGTGCGGTGAGCCGGACCCAGCGCGCGGTGCCGTCGGCGGGCCCGGACAGGTCCAGCGCGACGACGGCGGCCGGAACCAGGACGACCAGCTGGAACAGCAGCAGCGGGGCGACGAGGGTGGCGTCGCCGAGCACGTGGACGGCGATCGGGATGCCCAGGTTGGCCGAGTTGACCATGCCGGCGGAGATGGCGGCGATCGTCGTCGGGCCCGTGCCCCAGCGGCGCACCACCCCGGTGACCACGACCACCGCGGCGACGGCGAGGGCGGCGGCCGAGGTGATCCAGAGCGTGCCGGAGAAGACCTGGCCGAGGTCGGCGGCGGTCAGCGTGGTGAACAGCAGCGCCGGGGTGGCGACCCGGAAGGAGGTCTGGGCCAGCACCAGCTGGGCGCCCTCGGGCAGGATGCCGCGGCGGGCGGCGAGGTAGCCGACGGCGATCACCACGCCGATGACCACGAACCCGGTCAGCACCCCCGCCACGGCTGCATTCTGCGGGGCGGCCCCCGCGTCCCCGTGGAGACGTCGCGGGCCATCGTCGATCGACGCTCATCGACCAGTCCGCGGCACGACTGATCGACCAGCGTCGATCGACGGGCGGCTGCCGGGGATCGGGCGCCGGCTGCGGGCTCAGGGCGCGGGCACGACGATCCGCGCCTTGGTGTTGCCGCCGCACTCCGCGGTGCCGTCCACCCGCACGAACTCCGGTCGCACGGTCACCTCGGCGACCACCGCACCGTCCTGCCGCACCCGCGCCGTGACCACCTCCGGTCGCTCGCCGTGCAGGCCCAGCTGCGCGCGACCGTCGTCGTCGAGGTCGAGCACCGGGTCGGCCGGCGCGGGTGGGGGGGTCGTCGGCGGCGGGACGGCCGGCGTACCGGGCATGCCGGGGAACGGGCCGCTGGTGGGTGCGTCGAGCAGCAGGACCGGAGGCGGGCAGGCCGGGTCGCAGTCCAGCTCGACCGTGCGGCCGGGGACGGGCGGCCAGTCGGCGGACAGCTCGACGACGAGGACGCTGCCGTGGCCGACGGCCGGGCACACGGTGTCCCCGGCACTGCACCCCGCCGAGCCGAGCGCGCCGGCGGCCAGCAGTGCCGTCCGGATGCGGCGGGCACGCCGCCGGCGGGGGAGCGGGACCGGACGGTCGCGGGCCTCGGCGACCAGCTGCCGGGCCGCGACGACCGAGGCGAGCTCGCTCACCGGTACCCCGTGGACGTCTCGCAGCGGTCGAGGTCGGCCCGGAACGACTCCGCCGAGTCCGCGGTCAGCAGCCCGTCGAAGCTGAGCGACCCGTTGACCGACACGCTCACACCCCAGCCGGCCTCGACCATGCACCGCTGGATGAGCGGGCCGTAGGAGGGGTCGCTGGGCAGGTCCGAGCTCTCCACCCGGGTCCAGCCCGACGGCCCGAAGGGACCCGAGGAGTCGAAGCTGTCGACCCAGCGCGCCGGGACCTCGCCCTCCTCCCCGACGGCACTGATGCCGGGGGCCGCCTGGACGCCGCTCGGCGGGAGCTCGACCCCGGTCTGCACCACCCCGTCGGTGGACGGCAGGTCCTCGAAGCCCGAGGTGTCCGGGGTGAACAGGCTGGTCACGGCCGGGCTGTAGCGGACCTGGTCACCGGGCCGGGCGACCACCACCAGGTACCCCGACCCGCCGGCGACGTCGAGCAGTCCGACCGGTGCCGCGGCGGTGGTCCGGGTGGGCACCCCGGCCAGCTGCAGCGCGAGACCGTCGGTCGGCTCGGTGTCCACGAACCAGGCGTAGGCGAGCTGACCGCTGGTGCGGCCCATGACCAGCGCCCACACCTGGCCGCCGCGGACCTCGCCCACGAAGGCCACGTGCCGGTTCTCGGTCAGCGGGTCGAGGATCTGGCCCGCTCCGATGCCCGCGATGCCGGTCTCCCAGCTCGCGCCCAGCGCCGTGGCCACGGCCTCGGGGTCGTCGGCGAGGGATCCGCGGGTGGGGGCGTCGAACAGGCTGGCCACCTCCGCCGTCCCGCCGGACGCGACCGCCGTGGCGTCGCCGGACCCCGAGCGGTCCACCAGCGCGGGGACGACGGCCACGACGACCGCGATCGCGGCGGCCACCCCGGCCCACCGCAGCCGGCGGCGGTCCTGGGCGCGGTGCAGGTCGACGACCAGGTCGGCGGTCTCCTCGCCGCGGCCGCGGGGGGCCTCGGTGGCGAGGTCGTGCAGCAGGGTGCGGACATCGGTGCTCACGAGGGCCTCCGGACGTAGATCGAGGTGTCGGGGTCGGCGGCGGCCGTGGCGTCCAGGTGCCGCCGCAGGGTGGCCAGCCCGCGGGCGGCGTGCGTGCTGACCGTGCTGGTCGAGCAGCCGAGCACCCGCGCGGTCTCGGCCTCGGTCAGGTCCTCGAACCAGCGCAGGACGACGACCGCGCGCACCTTCGGCGACAGCTCCCGCAGCGCGGCGCGGACCAGGTCGGTGGTGGCCAACCGGTCCTGCAGGTCGTCACCGGCCCGGTCGGGGACGGTCTCGATGACCTGCTCCGACGTCGACATCCGGCGCCGCCAGCTGACGTGCGAGGTGACGAGGATGCGGCGGACGTAGGCCAATGGGGAGTCCGCGCGCTGCACCCTCGCCCAGTGCCGGTGCGCCTTGACCAGCGTGGTCTGCACCAGGTCCTCGGCGTGGCCGTGGTCGCCGGTGAGCAGGTACGCCGTCCGCAGCAGCGGCCCCTCGACCTCGACGACGAAGTCGGTGAACCCGTCGTCCCTCACCCGCTGCTCCCCGTCGTGGTCCGCACACCCGGTAGACGCCGCGACCGGTCCCTGCACCCGACACCAGCGGGGTCACGATCAGGTCACGGCAGCTCCGGCTCACCATCGATCGACGCTCATCGACCATTCCGCGCCCGGAGTGATCGATCACCGTCGATGGACGGTGCGCCGCGGCCGTTCGGGACACTCGTGGCGTGGCGCGGGTGAGCAGGGGCGAGGCGGTGCGCGCGGTCCTGCTGCTGGCGATCCTGGTGACCGGCGCCGTCGTCGCGATGACCACCGACCTGCCCACCGTCGACCAGCTGCGCGACCGGGTGGCCGGCGCCGGGGCGCTGGGGTGGGCCGCGATCGCCGGCGGCACCGCCGTCGCCGTCCTCGCGCCGATCCCGCGGACCGCGCTGGCGCTGCTCACCGGCATCCTGCTCGGCTTCTGGCCCGGCCTGCTGGCCACGGTGGTCGGCGCGCTGCTCGGTGCGCTGATGGGCTTCGGCCTGGGCCGGGCGCTGGGCCGGGACACCGTGCTCCGGCTGGCCGGGCCGCGGCTGCAGCGGGCCGACCAGCTGGCGATGGATCGCGGTTTCACCGCCGTCCTGCTGGCCCGGCTGACCCCGGTGCTGCCGTTCTTCCTGGTCAACTACGCGGGCGGGCTGTCCGGCGTCCGGCTGCCGGTGTACCTGGCCGCGACCTTCGTCGGCCTGCTGCCGGGGGCGGTGTTCAACGTGGCGGTCGGCTCGGTCGCCGGCGGGCTGGGGGAGTGGGGCCTGGCCATCACGATCGGCCCGGCGGTGGTCGTGCTGGCGGTCCTCGGCCTGCGCTGGTGGCGTCGACGACGGTCTACGCCGGTCTCGGTCGAGCGCTAGACAGCCGTAGACGAGGCGATCGTCGTCGTCACCCGGACGACGGACGGCGTCGGCGGGACCGACCCGAACCCGAAGCGCACCGGTGGCCGTACCGGGGCCAGGCCGCCGAGGTCGGCGCCATCCCAGCTGGCCGCGGCCGCTCGCAGCAGGTGCAGGTCCTGCACGCCGTACCACTCGGTGCGCCCGTTCCCCGCGCTCCCGCGGGTGCGCATCCCGGCCAGCCGGGCGATCGGGTCGAGCAGCCCGACCCAGGCCGGGGTGCGGGCCAGTGGTGACGGAACGGTCCGCAGCACCCGGCCCAGGGCCGGACGGCGACCGGCGGTCACCCGCAGTGCGAGCGGCCCGGCGTGCACCACCCAGTGCTCCGCGGCCCGGCCCACCGCCACCGGCACGACCCGGACCTCGTCGAAGGTGTAGGTGGCGGCGACGAAGTCCGCCAGCTCGGCGGTCTGCGCCAGCAGCAGCCGGTGACCGTCGGGCCGCTCGACCATCACGTCGGAGACCGGGCCGAGCGGGGAGCGGGGCCAGTGGCCCACCACCAGCCGGGTGCCCGAGGTCGTCCCGGTCCCGAGGATCCAGCCGTCGTAGCGCACCCGCACGCGACACGCGCTACCCCGTTCTACGCGCTTCTACGTCCCGGGCTAGAGAGCGGAATACGGTGCCCGACATGGATCCCGTGCGGAACCCCTACGCCCCCGGCGCGGGCCAGCGCCCGCCGGAGCTCGCCGGCCGGGACACCGAGCTGGGCGCCTTCGACGTGGTGCTGGAGCGGATCGCGCACGGCCGGCCGGAGCGGTCGCTGGTGCTCACCGGGCTGCGCGGGGTGGGCAAGACGGTGCTGCTCAACCACCTGCGCTCGGCGGCGATCGCCCGCGGGTGGGGCACCGGCAAGATCGAGGCCCGCCCCGACCAGTCGCTGCGCCGCCCGGTGGCCAGCGCACTGCACATGGCGCTGCGCGAGCTGGGGCCACGGCACGGCAACGCCGAGGCGGTGGCCGACGTCCTCGGCGTGGTCAAGGCGTTCGCGCAGTACCAGCCGGCCGACGCCAAGCTGCGCGACCGGTGGCAGCCCGGCATCGACGCGCCGGCCGCCACCGGTCGGGCCGACACCGGCGACATGGAGATCGACCTGGTCGAGCTGCTCTCCGACGCCGCGGGGGTCGCCGCGGACACCGGCAAGGGCATCGCGCTGTTCATCGACGAGATGCAGGACGTGCAGCCCGACGACGTCAGCGCCATCTGCGCCGCCTGCCACGAGCTGTCCCAGCAGGGCGCCCCGCTGATCGTCGTCGGCGCGGGTCTGCCGCACCTGCCCGCCGTCCTGTCGGCGTCGAAGTCCTACTCGGAGCGGCTGTTCCGGTACCTGCGCATCGACCGGTTGGACCGGGCCGCCGCCGACCGGGCACTGGTCGGCCCGGCCGAGCGGGAGGACGTCGAGTACACGACCGAGGCGCTGGACGCGCTCTACGCCGCCGCCGACGGCTACCCCTACTTCGTGCAGGCCTACGGCAAGGTCACCTGGGACCTCGCCGCCACGAGCCCGATCACCGCCGACGACGTCGCCGTCGCCGCCCCGGCCGCCGAGGCCGAGCTGGCCGTCGGGTTCTTCGGGTCCCGCTACGACCGGGCCACGCCGGCCGAGCGGGAGTACATGCACGCCATGGCCGACCTCGGCGGCCCGACCGGCTCGGCGGTGAGCACCTCGGACGTCGCGGTGTCGCTGGGCCGCAAACCGGCCTCGCTGTCCCCGGCGCGGGACTCGCTGATCAAGAAGGGCCTGGTCTACAGCGCCGAGCGCGGGCAGATCGCCTTCACCGTGCCGCACTTCGGCCGCTACCTGCTGCGCCAGCCGGACTGAAAGGTCCTCGCGTGTCCCGGACAGAGGGGGGCGTGGAGGAGTTCGAGGCGGTGGCGCGGGCCGTCGTGGAGCCGGTGCGCCGGTACCTGCACCGCCGCACCGACGCCGCGACCGCCGACGACGCGCTCGGCGAGGTGCTGCTGGTGCTGTGGCGGCGGGCGGCCGACGTCCCCGCCGACCCGCTGCCGTGGGCGATCGGGGTGGCCCGGCTGTGCCTGGCCAACGCCGAGCGCAGCCGCCGGCGGCAGCACCGGCTCCTCACCCGGATCGGGCCCGGGGCGCCTGAACCCGACCCCACCGAGGACGTCGCCGGAGCCCTGGACGACGCCGCCCGTGTCCGCGCCGCACTGCGCACGCTGAAAGACGCCGACGCCGAGCTGCTGCGGCTGCAGGCCTGGGACGGTCTGTCCAGCGACCAGCTCGCCCAGTTGCTGGGCATCACGCCCAACGCGGTGGCCATCCGGCTGCACCGGGCCCGCGGGCGGCTGCGGGAGGCACTGGAAAGGCAGGACCCCGAGCCGGACAGGACCGGACGAGGGAAGGGGAGGGCATGACCGACGACGACCTGATGGCCCGGCTGCGGGCCGCCGACCCCCTCCCCGACCTGCCCCCGCTCGCGCCCGAGCGGCTGGACCAGCTCCTGGAGGACACCGTGACCAGCACCGCCGCACCGACCCGCCGTCCTCGTGCCCTGCTGCTGGCCGCGGCGGCGGCCGTCGTGGTCGGCGGAGCAGCGCTGGCCCTGACGGACCAGGACGGAGGGACGACGACCCTCGCGCTGGCCCCGCCCGACGTCTCGGCCAGCTGTGCCGCGCTGACCCCCGAGCTGCTGGCCGGCAGCGACGTCGCGTTCGCCGGCCGGGTCACCGCCATCTCGGGCGGCGTCGTCACGCTGGAGACGGTGCAGCGGTTCGCCGGCGACGTGGGCGGCACCGTGGAGGTCGCCCAGGGCGACGGCAGCGTGGTCGACGGCGCCCCGATCACCTTCGAGCAGGGCCGGACCTACCTGCTGACCGCCGACGACGGCACGATCGGCTCCTGCAGCGGCAGCGGTCCGGACTCACCCGAGCTGCGCGCGCTGTTCGACCAGGCCTTCGGCGGCTGACCTACCGGCGGCCCGCCTCGATGCGGGGCGGGCGGCGCAGGTGCTCGTAGACCACGCTGGTGCGGACGTCGGCGACCTCGGGCCGCTGGGTCAGCCGGTCGATCACGAAGGCGTAGAGCGCCTCGTTGTCGGCGACGGCCACGTGCACCAGGAAGTCCTCGGTGCCGGTGGTGACGAACAGGCCGATGGTCTCGGGCAGGCCCTGCACCCAGTCGCGGAACGCCTCGATCGCCCGCCGGGAGGGCGGCCTCACCCGGATCGCGATGAGTGCCTGCACCGGCCGGCCGATCGCGGCCAGGTCGACGTCGAGCGTGGCGCCGCGGATGACGCCCCGGTCGCGCAGGGCCCGCGTCCGCTCCAGCGCGGTCGAGGGTGCGACGCCCACGTCGGCCGCGACGTCGCGGTTGCTGCGCCGCGCATCGGACTGGAGGGAGCGCAGGATCGCCGCATCGAGTTCGTCCACCGCGCCATCATCCCGGGCGTCCCCGAACGAAGTTCGACATCGGACCGCTGACGTCGTGGATGTGCCTAGCGTGGGGCCATGACGACGTACGACGTACCCGCCTTCACCGCCGACGAGGTCGTGACGGCCGAGCCCACCCGCAGCGCACGGCTGAAGTGGGTGGTGGTCGTGGACGCCGGGGTGCCGGCCGGGGAGATGGTCAACGCCGTCGCCTGCACCGCCGCGGCCACCGGCGCCGCCGTCGACCACCTGCTCGCCCACGGCGGGCCGGACGCCGACGGTGCCCACCACCCGGGGCTGCCCTGGGCGGGGTGCAGCGTGCTGACCGCGTCGGCGCACGAGCTGGCCGCGGTCCGCGCGAAGGCGGTGGGGTCGCCCGGCGTCCTGGTCGTGGACATGCCCCGGGCCGCCCAGACGCACCGGGTCTACGACGAGTACCTCGCCGAGCTGGCCGGCACCGCCGGTGAGGACCTGGCCTGCCGGGCGGTCAGCATCGTCGGCCCCCGCAACCGCGTCGCCGCCCTCACCAAGCGGCTGGGCCTGCTCGGCGGGTCGTGATGTGTGAGGCGTGATGCGTGATGCTGGTGGCGTGCGCACCACGCTCGACATCGACGACCGCGTCCTGGCGCTGGCGCGCAGCCGCGCCCGGACGCAGGGCATCAGCATCGGCCGCGCGGTCTCCGACCTGGCACTGCAGGGCCACGAGGCCGCGGAGTCCGGGCGCAGGATCCAGGCCGCCGCAGGTTTCCCGGTGCTCCCCCCGGTCGCCGGTCACGTGATCACCGATGAGATGGTCGAAGCCGCCCTGGCCGACGATGCCTGAGGGCGCTGCGCTGCCCGACGTGGACGTCCTGCTCGCCCTGACCAACCCGGCGCACCAGCACCACGACCGCGCCCACAGCTGGTTCGCCGGTACCCGCTGGTTCGCGACCACGCCGCTGGCCGAGACCGCTCTCGTCCGCCTGCTGATGAACCGGACCGTGACCGGCCAGGACGTGTCAGCCGGTCAGGCGCTCGACATCCTGCGCGGTGTGCGCGCCGACGACCGGGCCACGTTCCTCCCCGACGACACGAGCCTGTCCACCACCGGGGTCGACCTCATCGGCCTGGCTGGGCACCGGCAGGTGATCGACCTTCACCTCGTCGGCCTGGCGGCCCGGCACGACTGCGTCCTGGTCACCCTCGACCGCCGCATCCCGGGCGCCCTCGCCGAGGCCGACCGTCACCTCGTCACCGTCCTCTGACGACACCGCCCCGTTCCACGTCCCCGCACCGGCGTGGATCAGCTCCGACGAGCAGCGTGCATCCTCCGCCACCGACGTCGACGGCGGAGGATGCACGGTCGTCGTCCCACCTGATCCACGCCGGGCGGGGGCGGGGGCGGCGGGGGGCGGGCGCGGACAGCACGACGCCCGCACCTCGTCGAGGAGGTGCGGGCGTCGGCGTCCCGGGGGACGGGGTCAGCGGGTGGTGGCTGCCCCGGCGAGCTCGCGGCGCTGGTCGCCGGCGTCCTCGACCGCGGGGGCCGCGTGACCGTCGTCGAGCATCGTGGTCTCGTCGAAGGGCCGCTGCCCGGCGAGCACGGCCTGCATCTGCTCCCGGTCCAGCTCCTTGGTCCAGGTCGCGACGAGCATGGTGGCGATCGCGTTGCCCGAGAAGTTGGTGACCGCGCGGGCCTCGCTCATGAACCGGTCGATGCCGACGATCAGGCCCACGCCGTCGAGCAGCTCGGGGCGGTGGCTCTGCAGGCCGCCGGCCAGGGTGGCCAGACCGGCACCGGAGACACCGGCCGCACCCTTCGAGGCGACGACCATGAAGACCAGCAGGCCGATCTGCTCGGCGACGCTCAGCGGGTCGCCGAGGGCCTCGGCGATGAACAGCGAGGCCATCGTCAGGTAGATCGCGGTGCCGTCGAGGTTGAAGGAGTACCCGGTCGGCACGACGATCCCGGCGACCGGCTTGCTGACGCCGATGTGCTCCATCTTGGCGATCAGGCGGGGCAGCGCGGTCTCCGAGGAGGACGAGGAGACGATCAGCAGGTACTCCCGGCCCAGGTACTTCAGGAACGAGAAGACGTTGATGCCGACGACGACCCGCAGGATCGTGCCGAGGAAGAGGAAGACGAAGAGGGCGCAGGTCAGGTAGAAGCCGAGCATCAGGATGCCCAGGCTCTTCAGCGCCTGGACGCCGGTGGCGCCGACGACCGCGGCGATGGCGCCGAAGGCACCGATCGGGGCGACCCACATGATCATCGCGAGGATGCGGAAGACGAGCTTCTGCAGGTGGCCGATGCCGGTCAGGATCGGCTGGCCCGCCTTGCCCATGGCCTGCAGCGCGAAGCCCACCAGCAGTGCGACGAGCAGGGCCTGCAGCACCGAACCGCTGGTCAGCGAGGACAGCAGGGTGGTCGGGATGAGGCTGAGCAGGAAGCCGGTGGTGCCCTCGGGCGCACCCTCGGCCGACTGGCTGACCAGGTCGGCGCCGGCGCCGCGCACCTCGTCGGTCAGCTGCAGGCCGTCACCCGGGTGCAGCACGTTGCCGACCAGCAGGCCGATGAACAGCGCCACGGTCGACATCGCGATGAAGTAGCCCAGCGCCAGCCCGCCGATCCGGCCCACCTGCGCGGCCTTCCGGATCGCCCCGATGCCCAGCACGATCGTGCAGAAGATGACCGGCGCGATGATCATCTTGATCAGGTTGACGAACAGCGTCCCCAGCCACTTCAGCTCCTTGCCGAAGTCGGGGAAGACCAGGCCGACGACGATGCCGGCGAGGACGGCGACGATGACCGCGATGTAGAGCCAGTGGGTCTTGTCGCGCTTCTGCCGCGGCGCGGTGGCGGCGTCGGTGGTGCTGGCCATGACTGCTCCTGTGGAGTCGGCGGGGCCGCCGGGAGCGGCGACGTCGTCACCGTGCCGGTGCGCGTGACCCGGGTCACCGTTGCGTTCATTGCGTGCACACTTCCCCCGTGCGCATCCCCGCCGTGCTGGCCCGCAGCCGTCGCGAGCGCGGCAGCCTGGCCCGCCAGCTGCTGGGCCTGCAGGCACTGGTGCTGGTGGTCGTCGTCGTGGCGCTCGGGTGGTTCGCCGTCGTCGACGCCCGCGGGGCGGTGGAGGACCGGGCGGCCAACCAGGCGCGCAGCATCGCCGAGACGATCGCGGACTCCCCGCTGGTGCGGCAGGCCGTGGTGGAGCCCGACCCGACCGCCGTCCTGCAGCCCTACGTCGAGCAGGTCCGCGCCGACACCGCGACGTCCTTCATCACGGTGATGGCACCCGACCGCACGCGCTTCACCCACCCCGACCCCGCGCAGATCGGCAAGCCCTTCGTGGGCAACATCGACCAGGCGCTGCGGGGCGGGACGTTCACCGAGACCTACACCGGCACGCTGGGCCCCTCGGTGCGCGCGGTCGCCCCGATCTTCGCCACCGGCAGCGGCACCGACGTGGTCGCGCTGGTCAGCGTGGGCATCACCGTCTCGGCGATCGGGGACGACGTCGCCGCCGCGCTGCCCGGCGTGCTGGGGGTCGCGGCCGCCGTCCTCGCCGTGGGGGCGCTGGGCAGCTGGCTGATCAGCCGCCGGCTGCGCCGGCAGACCCACGGCCTGGGCGCGCAGCCGCTGGCCCGCATGCTGGAGTACTACGACGCGGTGCTGCACGCCGTCCGGGAGGGCCTGCTGCTGCTGGACGGCGACCGGTGCGTGCAGCTGGTCAACGACGAGGCCCGCCGGCTGCTGGGCCTGGACGGCGACGTCACCGGCAGGCACGTCACCGAGCTGGGGCTGTCCCCCGAGCTGGCCGGCACCCTCTCCCAGCAACGGCTGGCCGTCGACGAGGTGCACGTCAGCGGCGACCGGGTGCTGGTGGTCAGCCAGATGCCGGCCACCCCGAAGGGCCGGTCGGTCGGCGCCGTGGTCACCCTGCGCGACCACACCGACCTGCAGGCCCTCACCGGCGAGCTGGACAGCGTGCGCGCCTTCGCCGAGTCGCTGCGCTCGCAGGCCCACGAGGCGGCCAACCGGCTGCACACCACGGTGTCCCTGGTGGAGCTCGGCCGCACCGAGGAGGCCGTCGAGTTCGCCACCGCGGAGCTCGCCGTGGCCCAGCGGCTCACCGACCGGGTGGTGGCGGCGGTGGAGGAGCCGGTGCTGGCCGCGCTGCTGCTGGGCAAGGCGGCCACGGCGCACGAACGCGGGGTCACCCTGGAGATCGACCCGGCCACCACGGTCGGCGCGACGGGCATCCCCGGCGGTGACCTCGTGACGATCGTGGGCAACCTGCTGGACAACGCGATCGACGCGGCGCTGGCCGGTGACCCGCCCCGCGAGGTGCACCTGGCGCTCTGGCAGACCGACGGCCGGCTCGAGCTGCGGGTGGAGGACACCGGCCCCGGTGTCGACGACCCCGAGCAGGTCTTCCGTCGCGGGTGGACGACGAAGAGCACCGGCCAGGGCCTCGGCCTGGCGCTGGTCGCGCAGGCGGTGAAGCGCAACGGCGGCACGGTGACGGTGCGGCCCGGGCCGGGCGCGGAGTTCGCCGTCTCCCTGCCGGTGCGCGCGACGGTGGCGCCGTGAGCGAGCTGGCCGTGCTGGTGGTCGAGGACGAGCCGGTGGCCGGCGAGGCGCACCGGCTGCACGTGGACCGCACCCCCGGTTTCCGCTGCGTGGGCGTCGCCGGCACCGGCCGGGCGGCGTGGGAGGCACTGGGGCGGACCGGGGTCGACCTGGTGCTGCTGGACATGAACCTGCCCGACACGCACGGCACGGAGCTGCTGCGCCGGCTGCGGGCGGCCGGCCGGGACGTCGACGTGCTGGCGGTGACGTCGGCGCGGGAGCTGGCCACGGTCCGCGCCGCCGCTGCGCACGGGGTGGTCGGCTACCTGCTCAAGCCCTTCACCGGGGCGGCACTGCGCGAGCGGCTGACCGTCTACGCGCAGCACCGCGCGGTGCTGCGCGCCGAGGGCGACGTGACCGGCCAGGACGCCGTGGACCGGGCGCTGGAGCACGTCCGCCCGGCCCGTCCCGCACCGCTGCCCAAGGGCATGGGCCGGGAGACCCTCGACGCCGTGGTCGCCGCCGTCCGGGCGGGCGACGGGGTCAGCGCCGGGGAGGCCGCCGAGGTCATCGGCGCGTCCCGGATCACCGCGCGCCGCTACCTGGAGCACCTGGCCGACGCAGGCCTGGTCAGCCGCCAGCCGAGGTACGGCGGCGCGGGCCGCCCCGAGCTCGAGTACCGCTGGCAGGCCTGACCCGCCCCACCGGTCGTGATCATGGGGTTGTTGCCGGCCGGCGCGCTGCAGGTCCGCGCGCCGGCGGGCACAACCCCATGATCAACCCGCGGACGCGAGGGCGGGGGCCTCGGAGGGGGTGGGCTCCGGCTTCGCCAGCTTGCTGGGCCACCAGACCTTCCGGCCGATCAGCAGCACCGCGGCCGGGACGAGCAGCGAGCGGACGACGAAGGTGTCCAGCAGGACGCCGAACGCGACCAGGAAGGCGATCTGCAGCAGGAAGAGGATAGGCAGCACGCCCAGCGCCGCGAAGGTCGCGGCCAGCACGATCCCCGCGCTGGTGATGACGCCGCCGGTGACCGACAGCCCGGTCAGCACGCCCGCCCGGGTGCCGTGGTGCAGCGACTCCTCCCGCACCCGCGTCATCAGGAAGATCGAGTAGTCGATCCCCAGCGCGACCAGGAACACGAAGGCGTACAGCGGCACGGTGGGGTCGCCGCCGGGCAGGTCGAGCACGTGGTCGAAGACCAGCGCCGCGGCACCCAACGTGGCCGCGAAGGACAGCACGTTGCAGACCAGCAGCAGCAGCGGGGCGACCAGCGAGCGCAGCAGCACGGCCAGCACGACGAACACCACCAGCAGGATCACCGGGATGATCCGGTCGCGGTCGGCGGTCGAGATGTCCTTGACGTCCAGCGCCTGGGCCGTCGTCCCGCCGACCAGCACGTCCGGCGACACCGCGTCCAGGTCGGTGCGCAGGGCGGCGACGGCGTCCTCGGCGGCGGGGGAGTCGGCCGGGTCGTCGAGGGTGACCTGCAGCTGCACCAGGCCGTCGACGACCTTCGGCTGGCCGGTGGCCTGGTCGAGGGCGGGCTGCACGGCGGAGACCCCGTCGGCGCCCTCCACCGTGCTGGTGACGGCGGCCAGGTCGGCCTGCGGCGCCACGACCAGGGTGGGTGAGCCCGCCCCGGCGGGGAAGTGCCGGGCCAGCGCCTCGCCGCCGACCACGGACTCCACGCGGTCCAGGAACGTGTCGCTCTGCGAGACGCCGTCGCTCGGCAGCGTGGGGGAGAAGGCGGCCAGCACCAGCAGGAACAGCGCGCTGAGCACGCCCACGGCGACCGGACGGCGGCCGACCAGACCGGACACCTTGGCCCAGACACCGGTGGACTCCGGACCCTGCGACCCCACGTGCGGCACCGCGGGCCAGAAGATCCAGCGGCCGTGCTCGCCCCGCGACGTCCGGCCGGGGAGGACCAGCAGCGCGGGGAGGAAGGTCAGCGCCGCGAGCACCGCGGCGACGATCCCGACCGCGGTCACCGGTCCCAGCCCGCGGGTGGGGCCGATGTCGGCGAGCAGCAGGCAGAGCAGGCCGAGGACGACGGTGGACGCGCTGGCCAGCACCGGCTCCAGCGTCTGCCGCCAGGCCCGGCGCATGGCGTCGAACCGGTCGTCGTGCCGGCGCAGCTCCTCGCGGTAGCGGGCGACCAGCAGCAGCGAGTAGTCGGTGGCCGCACCCACCACCAGGATCGACAGGATGCCCTGGCCCTGGCCGTCGAGGGTGACGACGCCGGCGTCGGCCAGCAGGTAGACCACCAGGCTCGCGGTGGTGAGGGCGAACCCGGCGGTGATGAGCACGAAGAACGGCAGCACGGGGGACCGGTAGACCACCAGCAGGATGACCAGCACGGCGATCCCGGCCACCAGCAGCAGGGTGCCGTCGATGCCGCCGAAGGCGCTGACCAGGTCGGCGGTCGTGGCGGCCGGCCCGGCGACGTAGACGGTGGCGCCGGACAGGTCGGGCTCGGCGTCGCGGATCTGCTGCACGGCCACGGTGATCGGGCTCTCGCCGTCGGGCAGCTGCGCGGACAGCTCGCCGGCGTCGAAGGAGACCAGGGCGAGCGCGGCCTCGCCGTCCTCGCTCGGGATCACCGGGATCGGCCCGGGCACCAGGAAGTCGGCGACCGTGCGGCCGTCGGCGACCTCGATGCCCGGCACGGACTGCGCGAACGTGCTGAAGGCGGCGAGCTGGTCCTGGGTGAGCGGGCTGCCGGACTCCACCAGCAGGAAGGCGGGGAAGGAGTCGGAGTCGCTGAACCCGGCCGACAGCTCGGCCACCCGCTGGGACTCCGCGGACCCGGGCAGGAACTCGCTCTGGTCGTTGCTCTGGACCTCCGACAGCTTGCCGCTGTACGGGCCGGCCACGCCGGACAGGGCCAGCCAGCCGACCACGAGGAGTGCGGGCAGCAGCCACCGCAGCCGGCGGCGGGTGGGGGTGTTCTCGGGCACGACGCTCTCCTGGGGGGCACAATGGTCAGCCTGCTGAGCGAATCGTAGGGGATGCTCAGCCTGCTGACCATTCGACGGGGGAGGTGTCTGCGTGTCGCAGCCGTCCGACCTGTCCGGCTGGGCCACGGGCCGCCTGCTGTCCACCGCGGCACGGCTGGCCGAGCACGCCTGGGACACCCACCTGGCCCGGTGGGAGCTCAACCACGCCAGCTTCGCCGTCCTGCACCTGCTCGCCGCGCAGCCGCGCTCGCAGCGGGAGCTCGCGCAGGCGATGCAGGTCGAGGACCAGACGATGAGCCGGATGCTGGAGCGCCTGGAGCGGCAGGGCCACGTCGTCCGCGAGCGGTCGGCCACCGACCGGCGTCGGGTCGAGGTCAAGCCGACCGACTCCGGGCGCGCGGCGCTGGCCGAGGCCGGGGCCGACGACGCCGCCGAGCGGGTGCTGGGCGAGGCGGTCCAGGACCTGCCCCGGCTGCGCGCGGAGCTGGCCACGATGGTCGGGGAGCTGTCGGCCCGCCGCTGGTCCGCCCCGTCCTGAGCCGGGCTGGGATGCTGCACCGGTGCCTGCCGTCGACGCCGTCCTCGCCGACCTCCCCGCGCACCGACGCGAGCTCTTCGCCGCCCGCGTCGAGCGGTGGCTGCCCGACCTGCTGGCCGGTCTGACCCTGCTCCACCCCGACCCGGCCGCCGTCGCCGACCGGCTGCTGCTGGCCGCCGCCCGCGCCTTCGCCGCCCGCCCCGACGAGCTGCACGCCCTCGACCTGCGCCGATCGCTGGCACCGGACTGGTTCCAGCGGCCCGACGTGGTCGGTTACGCCGCCTACGCCGACCGGTTCGCCGGCGACCTCGCCGCGGTCGCGGCGAAGGTGCCCTACCTGGAGTCCCTCGGCGTCCGGTACCTGCACCTGATGCCGCTGCTCACCCCCGGCCCGCCGCCCAACGACGGCGGCTACGCGGTGGCCGACCACGGCTCCGTCCGGGCCGACCTGGGGACCATGGACGACCTCGAGGCGCTCACCCGCGAGCTGCGCGGCCGGGGCATGAGCCTGTGCCTGGACCTGGTGCTCAACCACGTCGCCGACACCCACGCCTGGGCGCTGGCGGCCAAGGCCGGCGACCCGGACAAGCGCGCCTACTTCCACGTCTTCCCCGACCGCACGCAGCCCGACGCCTACGAGGCCACCCTGCCCGAGGTCTTCCCCGACCTGGCGCCGGGCAACTTCACCTGGGACGACGACCTGGCCGGCTGGGTCTGGACGACGTTCAACAGCTACCAGTGGGACGTCGACTTCGCGAACCCCGACGTGCTGTGCGAGTACGCCCAGGTGGTGCTGGACCTGGCCAACCGCGGTGTCGAGGTGCTCCGGCTGGACGCCATCGCCTTCACCTGGAAGCGGCTGGGCACGAACTGCCAGAACCAGCCCGAGGTGCACGCGCTGACCCAGGCGCTGCGCACCGTGGCCCGGATCGCGTGCCCGGCGCTGCTGTTCAAGGCCGAGGCCATCGTCGGCCCGCGGGACCTGATGCCCTACCTGGGCACCGGGGAGCACTGGGGCAAGGTCAGCGACCTCGCCTACCACAACGGCCTCATGGTGCAGGTCTGGTCGATGCTCGCCAGCCGCGACGCCGTGCTGGCCTCCCATGCCCTGCAGCAGCTGGCGGTGCCGCCCCCGACGACGGCCTGGATCACCTACGTGCGCTGCCACGACGACATCGGCTGGGCGATCGACGACGGCGACGCCGCCGCGGTCGGGATCAGCGGGTACGAGCACCGGCGGTTCCTGTCCGACTGGTACTCGGGGGACTTCTGGCAGTCCTGGGCGCAGGGCCTGGTGTTCGGGGAGAACGAGGCCACCGGCGACCGGCGGATCTCGGGGACGGCGGCGTCGCTGGCCGGCCTGGGCTCCTGGGACCCGCAGGCGGTCGCCCGGGTGCTGCTCGCGCACGCCGTGGTCATGGGGTTCGGCGGCATCCCGGTGCTGTGGTCCGGCGACGAGCTGGGCCTGCAGAACGACCCGCGGTGGGCCGACGAGCCCGGGCACGCCGACGACAACCGGTGGGTCCACCGCCCCCGGCTGACCTGGGGGCCCGACGACCGGCCGGTGCCGGACTCCCCGGCCATCGCCGAGGGCATCGCCGCGCTGGTCCGCGCCCGCACGTCGCTGCCGCAGCTGCACGCCTCGGTGCCGGCCACGGTGCTCGACCCGCGTGACCCCGCCGTCCTGCTGGTGGCCCGGCACCACCCGCTGGGCACCGTGCTGGGCGCCTACAACGTCGCCCCCGGGCCCCGGCACGTGCCGCTGGACCTGCTGCGGGAGCTGGGCCTGGACCCCGCGACCGTGGTCGACCACCTCACCGGCGCCGGCCCACGGATCGCCGACGGCGCGGTGCAGCTGGCGCCCTACCAGGCCGTCTGGCTGCGCTGAGCGGTCTGGCTCCGATGACCGGTCAGCCGGGCACCGGGGACTGCACGACCCCGCTGGCCAGGTCCTTGACGTAGAGGTCGCGCAGCCGGTTGGTGTCGGCGGGCAGCAGCGCCTGGGACGTGGTGAGCACGACCAGGTCCCCGCTGACCGCGACCGGCCGGCCGTACTCGGTCGGCGCGACCGGGCCGGTGGGCCCGGTGACCGGCCGGCCGTCGGCGTCGGCCGTGACCAGGGTGAGCACCCCGGTGACCAGGTCCCGGCGGAACGTGTCGGTGTGCCCGTTGGTGTCCCCCGGGGTCAGCGCCGCCGCGGTGGTGAAGAAGGCGTACCGACCGGTCGGGTCCAGGGCGAGCTGGTGCTCCCAGGCCGAGGTCTGGCCGTCGCCGAGGGCCACCACGGCGCCGGTGAGGGTGTCCCTGCGGTAGGCCAGCTGGGTCGTCCCCGAGCTGGTCGGCGCCGACGGCTTGGCCGAGGTGGAGAACACCACGTACCGCCCGTCGTCGGAGAGGTCGACGTCGCCGGTGTCGCGGGCGACCCCGACGGGGGTGGAGCCGAAGGTGCTCACCACGACCGGGTCGGCACCGCCGGCGAGGGTGGCCCGGTAGAGCACCACGGGGCCGCTGGACCCGGTGGCCGGGAAGAGGGCGTACCGGCCGTCGGGGGTGATGGCCAGCGCCGGGCCGGCGACCTGGCGGGGCAGCTCGCCGCCGGTGGCGGTGGCCGACACCCGGGTGACCGCACCGGTGGACAGCCGCTTGGCGTAGAGGTCCACCACGCCGTTGCCGTCGGTGGGGCCGAGGTCGTTGCGCGCGGAGTAGAAGAGCACCAGGTCGCCGTCACCGCTGATCACCACGGCCGGGCTCGTCGCGTACACCGAGGACGCCGTCTGCAGCTGCGTGCCGGGCACCGAGGCGCTGACCCGGCCGGTCGCCGGGACGCTGACCAGCGCCCAGGTGCCGGTGGAGGTGTCCAGCCGGTAGACGTCGGGGCGGCCGTTGGTGTCGGCGGGCACGAGCGCGGCGCTGGTGGCCAGTGCCACGTAGCGTCCGTCGTCGCTGATCGCGGGGGCGGCGGAGTTCGTCGCGTCGGCGCTGGTCGCCGTGGCCGGCAGCGGCGCGATCCGGCTGGCGGTGCCGGCCACCCGGTCGACCCGGTACAGCTCGTAGGCGGTGTTGGTGTCCGAGGCCTCCAGCCGGGCGCGGGTGCCGGTGACCACGTACCGGCCGTCCGAGCTCACCGCCAGCGCCCCGGTCTCGCCCGAGCCCTGGGCCGGCACGGTGCCGGCCACCGGGACGACGACGACCGCCGCCGAGACGGGCGAGACGTTGCCGCTGGGGTCCACCGCCCGCACGGTGAACGTGTAGGAGGTGCCGGTGACCAGCCCGGTGACCGTGGCGGTCGTGGCACCGGTGGTGGCCACCTGCACGCCGTCCTGGAACACCCGGTAGGTCAGCGGGTCCACGTCGGCGGGGGCGGTCCAGGTCAGCGTGGCCGACCCGGTGCCCGGCCGACCGGTGAGCCCGGTGGGCGCGGCCGGCGCGGTGGTGTCGTACGGGGTCGCGCGCACCGTCGCCGAGACGGCCGAGACGTTGCCGTGGGCGTCGACGGCGACGACCTGCAGGTCGACGGCGGCCCCCGGGGCCAGGCCGGGGACGGTGGCGGAGGTCCCGGTGGTGGTGGCGACGACGACGCCGTCGCGCAGCACCCGGTAGCCGACGACGTCGGGGTCGGCGGGCGCGGACCAGGTGACGGTCACCTGGCGCTCGCCGGCGGTCGCCGCGGGCGAGACCGGCGCGGCGGGCGGGGTCAGGTCGGTGGGCGTGGCGTCCACGGCGGTCGAGGGGCCGGAGGCGTTGCCGTGCCCGTCGACGGCCACCACGGTGTACCGGTAGGCGGTGTCGTTGATGAGCCCGGTGTCGGTCCAGGACGTCCCGGTCACGGTGGCGACCTCGACGCCGTCGCGCAGCACCCGGTAGCCGACGACGTCGGGGTCGGTGCTCGGCGCCCAGCTGATGGTCACCTGGCCGTCGCCGCGGTCGGCGGCGACGCCGGTGGGCGCAGCGGGGGCGGTGAGGTCGGTCGGGGTGGCGTCGACCGGCGCGGAGGCAGCCGACCGGTTCCCGTGCGTGTCCACCGCGACCAGGGAGAACGACGTCTGCTGGTCGTTGGTCAG
This sequence comes from Klenkia sp. PcliD-1-E, assembly GCF_024124375.1. GTDB lineage: Bacteria > Actinomycetota > Actinomycetes > Mycobacteriales > Geodermatophilaceae > Klenkia. The sequence continues at coordinate 23,450 of NZ_JAMXRZ010000014.1, read as the reverse complement.
CCCGGTGGCGGTGTAGGTGGTGCCGGTGACCGTGGCCACCTCGACGCCGTCGCGCAGCACGCGGTAGGTCGCCAGGTCGGGCTCGGCGTTGGCCGTCCAGGTCAGCACCACCTGGCCGTCGCCGCGGGTGGCGGCCAGCCCGGTGGGCACGGCCGGGGGGCTGAGGTCGGTCGGGGTGGCGGGTACCGCCGGGTCGGAGACCGCCGAGCGGTTGCCATGGGCGTCCACCGCGACGAGCCGGTAGGCGTAGGTCCGGTCGTTGACCAGCCCGGTGTCGGTGTAGGACGTCCCGGTGCCGACCACGGCCACCTCGGTGCCGTCGCGCAGCACCCGGTAGGAGGCGACGTCGGTCTCGGGGTTCGCCGGCCAGCTCAGCGCGACCTGGCCGTCGCCGCGGACGGCGGTCAGCCCGGTCGGCGCGGTGGGCGGCGTCAGGTCGGTGGGGGTGGCGTCCACCGGGTCGGTGCGGAGGGAGGCGTTGCCGTGGGTGTCGACGGCGGCCAGCCGGTACCGGTAGGTCACGTCGTTGGTCACCGCGGTGTCGGCGTAGCCGGTGCCGGTGACGGTCGCCAGCAGCAGCCCGTCGCGGTAGACCTGGTAGCCGGCGAGGTCGGCCTCGGTGTTCGCCGTCCAGGACAGGTCGACCCGGCCGTCGCCGCGGGCCGCGGCGAACCCTGCCGGGACCGACGGGGGCGTCAGGTCGGTCGGGGTCGCGGTGACCGCCGGGTCGGAGACGGCCGAGGCGTTGCCGTGCGTGTCGACGGCGGCCAGCCGGTAGCCGTAGGTCCGGTCGTTGGTGAGGCCGGTGTCGAGGTAGGTCGTCGTCCCGCGGGGAACCACGGCGACCTGGACGTCGTCCCGCAGGACGCGGTAGAAGTCCAGGTCGGCCTCGGCGTTGGCCGACCAGCTCAGGGTCACCACCGTCTCGCCGCGGGCCGCGGCCAGACCGGTCGGCACCGCGGGGGGCGTCAGGTCGGTCGGGGTCGCGTTGATCTGCGCGGTCGGTGTCGACCGGTTGCCGTGCGTGTCGACGGCGACGAGGGCGTACCGGTAGGTCCGGTCGTTGACCAGGCCGGTGTCGGTCCAGCCGTGGGAGCCGGCGGGGATCGTCGCCACCTCGACGCCGTCGCGCAGCAGCCGGTAGGAGGCCACGTCCGGCTCGGGGTTCGCGGCCCACGACAGCGTCACCTGCCCGTCGCCGCGCTCGGCGAGCAGCATCCTCGGGGGCCCGGGCGGGGTCAGGTCGGTGGGCGTGGCGGCCACGGCCGGGGACGAGGCCGCCGACCACTGCCGCGAGACGTCGATCGCCTGGACGGTGTAGCGGTAGGTGGTGTCGTTGACCAGGCCGGTGTCGGTGAAGGTGCGGCCGGTGAGCGTGCCGCTGACCGGCGTGCCGTCGCGGAGCACCCGGTAGCCGGCCAGGTCGGGCTCGGTGTTGGCCGCCCAGGAGACGGTGACCTGCTGCTCCCCGCGGACGGCGGCCACCCCGGTCGGCGCGGCCGGGGCGACGCCGTCCCGGGGGTAGCTGGTGGCCGTGGCCGGCACGGTGCCGGTGGCGGTCTGCAGGCCGAGCAGGTTGTAGCTGGTCCGGGTGTAGACCTCGACGGTGTAGTCGGTGCCGTTGGTCAGCCCGGTGATGGGCGCGGTCGTCGAGGTGCCGGTGACGGTGGTCTGGTAGGTGCCCAGCTTGACCACGTAGCCGCTGGCGTTCGGTTCCGAGGAGGCCGTCCACCGCACCTGGGTGAACCGGCCGTCGCCGGGCGTGATGACCACGTTCGTCGGCGGCAGCGGGTTGCTGTCGCTGGCCTCCACGAGCGCCGGCCGGCCCAGCGGCGCGGACGTGCCGGGCGCCAGGACGGCGACCGTCCCGGCGGCGACGCCGAGCATCAGGACGGCACGCACCCACCGGGACACGACTCGCGCTCGCTCCACGTGGAACATCCCCCGTCCGGACCCGCGGTGGGTCCGGACGGGTCTTCGGCACCGACGGCCCGGGACTTTGGTCCCGGGTGCGGATGTCATCCCAAATCGTGACGTGCACAGTTGTTTGAAGTCTCAAGCATAGAGGCGTACGGTCAGGCCATGGCCTCGATCTTCGACCCCCGGGTGCCGGCCGGCGCCTTCGACGACTTCCTCGTCGACGCGCTGCCCGCGGCCCGCGAGCAGCGCACCTGGAGCGACGGCGACGGGGCCCTGCCCAGCCTGTACCTCAGCCACGGTGCGCCCCCGCTGTTCGACGACGGCCCGTGGATGCGCGAGCTGCACACCTGGGCGCTGTCGATGCCCAAGCCCAAGGACGTGCTGATCGTCAGCGCGCACTGGGAGTCCGCCCCGCTGTCGATCACCTCCTCGGCCGCGCACACGCCGCTGGTCTACGACTTCGGCGGCTTCGCCCGCCGGTACTACGAGATGACCTACGAGACCCCCGACGCCTCCGACCTGGCCCGCCGGGTGGCCGCGACCATGCCCGACCGCGAGCCGGTGCACGAGCACCGCAGCCGCGGCCTGGACCACGGCGCCTGGGTGCCGCTGAAGGTCATGTACCCCCTCGGCGACGTCCCGGTGCTCCAGCTGAGCCTGCCCACCCACGACCCGCACCGGCTGCTGGACCTCGGCCGGCGCCTCCGGGAGCTGCGCGCCGAGGGCACGCTGGTGATCGGGTCGGGCTTCATGACCCACGGCCTGCCCTTCCTCACCCGCGAGTCGATCGCCTCGGGCACCGTGCCCGGCTGGTCCCGCGACTTCGACGCCTGGGCCGCGGAGCTGCTGGCCGCCGGCGACGTCGAGGGCCTGGCCCGCTACGCCGCCGACGCCCCGGGGCTGCCCTGGGCCCACCCGACGGTGGAGCACCTGAGCCCGCTGTTCGTCACCCTCGGCGCCGCCGACGACCCCGAGACCCCGGTCACCACGACGGTAGAGGGCTGGATGATGGGCCTGTCCCGCCGCTCGTTCCAGCTCTAGGGGTCAGGTCCGGAAGGTCGCCACGGTCGCCCGCAGCTCGCCGGCCATCCGGGCCAGCTCGTCCACGGCGACCTGGCTCTGGCCCAGGGCCTGCGTCGTCGAGCGCGCCGCCCCGGAGACGCCGTCGATGTTGCCGGTGATCTGCGCGGTCCCGGCCGCGGCACCGGCCACCGACCGGGACATCTCGTTGGTCGTCGCGGTCTGCTCCTCCACGGCCGAGGCGATGGTCAGCTGGTAGTCGTTGATCTGCTCGATGACCGTGCCGATCCGGCCGATCGCCTCGACCGCGCCGCCGGTGTCGGACTGGATGGCCTCGACCCGCCGGGTGATCTCCTCGGTGGCCCGGGCGGTCTCCTGCGCCAGCTGCTTGACCTCGTCGGCGACGACGGCGAACCCCTTGCCCGCCTCGCCGGCCCGTGCGGCCTCGATGGTGGCGTTGAGCGCCAGCAGGTTGGTCTGGCCGGCGATCGCCGAGATCAGCTTGACCACGTCGCCGATCTCCTGGGACGAGGCGCCCAGCCGGGCGATGGTCTCGTTCGTGGCGGCGGCCTCGCTGACCGCCCCCGCGGCGACCCGCGCGGCCTCGTTGGCGTTCTGCGCGATCTCCCGGATCGAGGCGCCCATCTGCTCGGCGCCGGCGGCCACGGTGGCCACCGACCGGGACACCTCCTGCGCGGCGGTGCTCGCCGCGCCGGACTGCCCCGACGTCTGCTCCGCCGACGCCGAGATCTGTGCGGCCGACGCCGCCAGCTCGGTGCTGGCGGCCGCGACCGCCGCGGCCGAGGTGACCACCGAGCCGATGACCTCCCGCAGCGAGGTCTGCGCCCGCAGCAGGGTGCGGCCCATCTGGCCGATCTCGTCGGTGCCGCGGACACCGAAGTCCGCGGTCAGGTCGCCGTCGGCGAGGGCCTCCAGGCCCCGCTTGAGCCGGCCCACCGGCCGGACCACCGACAGGTAGGTGGCCTTGCCGACGCGGGCGACGACGGCGAGGGCGACCAGCGCGACGAGCGGGCCGACCCAGGTGGTCACCAGCAGGGTGCGGTCCAGGGCGGCCTGCGCGGTCGCGCGGTCGGCGCCGAGCGCGTCGGCCACCTGCGCCACCGCCTTGCCGGCGGTGTCCTCGGCGGCCTGCACCTCGGTCCACCGCGGCCGGGCGGCGTCCTGGTCGGCGACGGCGTCGTCCACGAAGCCGACCACGGTGCGCGCGTAGTCGGTGACGGTGCCGGCCAACCCCTCGACCAGCGGCCGGGCGGCGGAGTCGGCGGGGAGGGCGTCCAGCTGCGCCACCAGGTCGTCGACCTGGCCGGACAGCGCGGCCACCTGGTCGCGCTGGCTCTGCGGGTCGGCGCGGACGAGGGCCTCGTAGGCCTCCACCTGCAGGTCGCTGGTCCGGTTGCCCAGCTCCAGGACGGCGGTCCGGGCCGCCGTCAGCGCCTCCAACCGGGTCGAGGACGCCGCGATGGCTGCGTTGCCGACCACCAGGGCGGCGAGCAGCCCGCCGACCGCGGCGAGCACCACCCCGCCCAGGAACAGGGCCTTGAACCGCAGGGACCGGTAGGCGAGCCCCCGCTTGCGCCGGACCTGCCGGCCGCCCTCGACCACCGTCTCGGTCACCACGTGAAGGTGCCCACCGTCGTGCGCAGCTCCCCCGCCATCCGGGCCAGCTCGTCCACGGCCACCCGCGTCTGCCCCAGCGCCTGGGTGGTGGAGTCCGCGGCGGTGGACACGCCGGTGATGGTGGCGGCGATCTCGGTGGTGCCGCCGGCGGCCTCGGCCACGCTGCGCGACATCTCGTTGGTGGTCGCGGTCTGCTCCTCGACCGCGCTGGCGATGGTCAGCTGGTAGTCGTTGATCTGGCCGATCACCTCACCGATCCGCCCGATCGCGGCCACCGCACCCCCGGTGTCGGCCTGGATCGCCTCCACCCGCCGCGCGATGTCCTCCGTCGCCCGGGCGGTCTCCTGCGCCAGCTCCTTCACCTCGTTGGCCACCACCGCGAAGCCCTTGCCCGCCTCACCGGCCCGGGCCGCCTCGATCGTGGCGTTGAGCGCCAGCAGGTTCGTCTGCTCCGCGATGGAGGTGATCACCTTCACCACGTCACCGATCTCCTTCGACGACAGCCCCAGCTTCTGGATCGTCTGGTTGGTCTCCTCCGCCTCGGTCACCGCCTCGGCCGCCACCCGCGCGGCGGCGTTGGCGTTCTGCGCGATCTCCCGGATCGACGCGCTCATCTCCTCGGCGCCGGCGGCCACCGTGGCCACGGAACGGGAGACCTCGTCGGCGGAGCCGGACACGACCCCGGACTGGGCGCTGGTCTGCTCGGCCGAGGCCGAGATCTGCGCCGCCGAGGCCGACAGCTCCTCGCTGGAGGCGGCGACGGCGTCGGCGGACCCCACCACCGAGGCCATCAGCGACCGCAGGTTGGTCTGCGCGGTGGCCAGCGCCCCGGCCATGCGGCCCAGCTCGTCCCCGGAGTGCACGGTGGGGGCGACGGTGAGGTCACCGCGCTCGAGCGCCTCCAGCGAGGCCTGCACCGAGCGGACCGACCGCCGGATCCCGCGGACCACGGCCCAGGCCAGCGCCGACCCGAGGGCGACCATGAGCACCAGCCCGACCACCAGCGTCCACACGGCCCGGCCGGCCTGCGCGTCGGTCTCGACGATCTGGGTGGCGGCCTCGGTGCTGGAGCGGTCGGACTCGGCGGAGAAGTCGTCCATGACGGCGTCCACGGCCGCCTGCAGCGACCCGGTCAGCACGATCGCCACCCCGGCGTCGTTGCCCGCGTCGGCGGCCGGGACCAGCTGCTGGTCGGCGATCGTGTAGTAGGTCTGCAGGTCCGAGCGGAACTGCGCCCAGGCCGACGGGTCGATGGCGTACTGGCCGTAGTCCTCGACCTTGGCGTCGAGGTCGGTGCGGCGCTCGGCCAGCTCGGCCGTCATCGTGGCCCGCTGGTCCTCGTCGAGCAGCGCGTAGCCGGCGTAGCGGGCGCGGTCACCCTGGTAGGCGCGCTGCAGCTCGCCGAGGGCCACCAGCTGGACGATGTGCCCGTGGTAGAGGTCGTTGGCCTCCGCCCGCAGGTAGGACAGCCGGGACAGCGCCACGCCGCTGAGGGCGGCCGCCATCACGCAGACGACGGCGACGATGGCGCCGATCTTGACGGAGACGGATCGGTCGGTGAACCAGCGCACGGTGGACTCCTGACGACGCCGGCCGGGTGCCGGTCACAGGCGTCACAACGGTCACGCCCGTCACACCTTGAGCCGCTCCGGGGCGATGTCACCGAACCGCGTCCCGACCTGTGGGTCACCGCCCGACGGCGGTCGACACGTCGACGGTCCGCTCAGCCCTCCCGGGGCGGGCCCTTGACCCCCAGCACCGGGCACTCGACGTCGAGCAGGATGCGCTGCGCCGCCGAGCCCATCAGCAGCTTGCCCACCGCCGAGCGCTTCTTCAGGCCGATGACCAGCAGTTCTGCCTCCGTCTCCGCGCAGACCGCGGCCAGCTCCTCGGCGACGTCGCGCCCCCGGACGGGCTGGCGGACCTCGGTGCGCAGCCCGCTGGTGGCCAGCTCGTCGTGGAGCGCGCGCAGCTGGTCACCCCGGAGGAACTCCTCGTCGACCAGGGCGTCCCCGCGGGAGGTGTTGACCACCACCAGCAGCGCGTCGCGGCGGTGCGCCTCCAGCAGCGCGTGCTCCAGGGCGGCCCGGCCGCGCGCGTGGGGCACGTAGCCCACGACGACGACGGCCACCGCCGGACCTCAGCCCTCGAGGGCCGCGGCGAGGTCCGTCAGCAGGTCGCGGACCCCGTCCAGGTCGGCCACCCGCAGCTGCGCGGCGGTCTCGCCGTCGCCCACCTTGACCGTGGTGCCGTCGGCGGCCAGGGCCCGGAAGGCGTCCTCGTCGGTCACGTCGTCGCCGAGGTAGAGCACGCCGTCGGCACCGAGCTCCTCGGCCAGCCGGCGCACCGCCGTCCCCTTGTCCGCGTCGGTGACGGCCAGCTCGAGCACGTCCTTGCCGGGCTTGGCGGTGTGGTGCGGACCGGCGGCCGCGGCGGCGCGCTCCAGCAGCGCGGTGGCGGCGGCCCGGTCGACGACCGTGCGCACGTGCACGGCGACCGCGGCGGGCTTGACCTCCAACCGGGCGCCCTCGACCGCCTCCACCAGGGGGCCCAGGGCCTCGACCAGCAGGTCCCGCTCGGCGGCGACCGCCGGGTCCAGGCCGGCGTCGGTCTCGGCGCCGTGGCTGCCGACGAAGCGGAACGGCTCGCCGAACCCGGACGTCGTCCGCAGGTCCTCGACGCCGCGGCCGCTGACCAGGGCGACGGTGACCCCGTCGGCGGCGGCCAGCCGGCGCAGCAGGTCCAGGGCCCACGGCTCGGGCACCGCCTCGCCGGGGGCGTCGCGCAGCCGGGCCAGCACGCCGTCGTAGTCGCTGGCCACCAGCAGCGGACGGCGCCCGGCGAGCTCGCGGACGGCGGTGGTGACCGGGCCGGTCACTGCGCCTCCGCCTGCAGCGCGGCGAAGAACGACCCCGCCCAGTGCTCCAGGTCGTGCTTGGCCAGGTGGCGGCGCATCGCCTTCATGGCCTTGGCCGACTCGGCCGGCTCGGCCCGCAGCGCCCGCAGGAGCTGCTTCTTCACGCCGTCCTTGTCGTGCGGGTTGACCAGGTAGGCCTGCTTGAGCTCGGCGGCGGCGCCGGCGAACTCGCTGAGCACCAGGGTGCCGCCGTTGTCGCTGCGCGCGGCGACGTACTCCTTGGCGACCAGGTTCATCCCGTCGCGGTACGGCGTCACGAGCATGACGTCGGCGGCCCGGTAGAGGGCGGCGAGCTCCTCGCGGGGCATCGACTGGTTGAAGTAGTGCACCGCGGGACCGCTGGTGGAGCCGAACACGCCGTTGATGTGCCCGACCTGCTGCTCGATGGTCTCGCGCATGGTCACGTAGTGCTCGACCCGCTCGCGGGAGGGCGTGGCCACCTGCACGAACACCGTGGACGGCGCCTCGACCAGCTCGTCCTCCAGCAGCTCCAGGAACACCTCCAGCCGGACGGCGATGCCCTTGGTGTAGTCCAGCCGGTCGACGCCGAGGATGACCTTCTCGGGGTTGCCCAGCTCCTGGCGGATCTCCTGCGCCCGGGCCACCACCTCCGGCCGACGGGCCAGGGACTCGAAGTCGGCGACGTCGATCGAGATCGGGAACGCCTTGGCGGTGATCGTGCGCCCGTCGTAGGAGATGGTGCTGCCCTTGGCCGGCAGGTCGTGCAGCCGGCGGGCCAGCTGGACGAAGTTCGACGCGCCTGCCGGCATCTGGAACCCGATCAGGTCGGCGCCGAGCAGGCCCTCGACGATCGCGTAGCGCCAGGGCAGCTGGGTGAACAGCTCGTAGGGCGGGAACGGGATGTGCAGGAAGAACCCGATGGTCAGGTCGGGGCGCAGCTGCCGCAGCATCGCCGGCACCAGCTGCAGCTGGTAGTCGTGCACCCAGACGATCGCGCCCTCGGCGGCGACCTCGGCGGCCTTCTCGGCGAACCGCCGGTTGACCTGCACGTAGGCGTTCCACCAGGTGCGGTGGTACTCCGGCTTCTCGACGACGTCGTGGTAGAGCGGCCAGAGCGAGGCGTTGGAGAAGCCCTCGTAGTAGAGGTCGACGTCGTCCTCGCTCAACCCGACCGGGACCAGGTGCATGCCACCGGACTCGAACGGCTCGGGCGCGTCGCCGGCCTTGCCCGACCACCCCACCCAGGCGCCGCCGCGACCGGCCACGAAGGGCTCGAGCGCGGTGACCAGGCCACCGGGGCTGCGGGTCCAGCTGACCGAGCCGTCGGCGGCGACGACCTGGTCCACCGGCAGCCGGTTGGCGACCACGACGACGGGGCTCTCGGACCTCTGCTTGTCACCCATACCGTGGCCGACCCTACTGAGCACCGGGGCGCCCCGCAGGTCAGCGGACGGCGCCGTACCCGATCGCGGCCGTCGCGAGCCCCAGCAGCAGCGAACCGCCCAGGTAGGCCAGTGCGCGGGCCACCCGGCGCTCCTCCACCAACCGGACGACGTCGAAGCCGAAGGTGGAGAAGGTGGTCAGCGCGCCGCAGAACCCGGTGCCGACCAGCGCGACGACCACCGGGCCCAGGCCGCGGGCCCCGGCCACCACCCCCAGCACCAGGCTGCCGACGACGTTGACGACGAGGACCCCGACGACGCTGCCCGCCCCGCGCCACCGCACCGCGGCCCGGTCGGCGGCCAGCCGCAGCGGCGCCCCCACCAGCGCGCCCAGGGCGACCCACAGCGCGGTCACGACCGGTCCTCCCCGGCCTCGAGGTCGGCGGCCACGGGTTCGGCGGCCCCCGCGGCCCGCCGGCCCACCAGCAGGCCCGCGACCACCGCGGCCAGCCCACCCACCGTGCTGACCAGCACGTACGCCACCGCCACCAGCCAACGACCGGCGTCGACCAGGTGCACGGCATCGACGGCGAAGGCGGAGAACGTGGTGTAGCCACCCAGCACCCCGGTGGCCAGGAACGGCCGCAGCCACGGGTGGTCGGGGAACCGGGCCAGCAGGACGGCGAGCAGCACCCCGATGGCCAGGCAGCCGGTCAGGTTGACGGTGACCGTGGCCCAGGGCCAGCTGCCGGGGGTGTGCGGCAGCCCGAGCGAGACGCCCCAGCGGGCCAGCGCGCCGAGGGCACCCCCGAGGGCCACCACCAGGTAGGTCACCCCCGGGAGCCTGCCACCCGTGGGGTATCGGAAGCTCCACCCCACGCATCGGCCCGGAACAGGGGTGCAAAGCTTCCGATACCCGTCGTCGGAGGGCGGCTCGGGGGACGGAGCGGACGACGAGGGGCGGCAGCGTGGCCGGACCGTTGCAGGGTGTGCGGGTCGTGGAGTTCGCTGGGCTGGGCCCGGGGCCGTTCTGCGGGATGCTCCTGGCCGACCTGGGGGCCGACGTCGTCCGGGTCGACCGCCGGTCCCGCGCCGGCGGGCTGGTCGGCTCGCTGGGCGCGACGTCGCTGCTGGACCGCGGCAAGCGCTCGATCGCCCTGGACCTGAAGGACGACGGCGACCTGGCCGTCGTCCGCGCGCTGGTCGGCCGGGCCGACGTGCTGCTGGAGGGCTTCCGCCCCGGCGTCATGGAGCGCCTGGGCCTCGGGCCGGAGCAGGCGCACGCGGCCAACCCGGCGCTGGTGTACGGCCGGATGACCGGCTGGGGCCAGACCGGTCCGCTGGCCCACACCGCCGGGCACGACATCGGCTACATCGCGCTCACCGGGGCGCTGGGGGCCACCGGCCGGCCGGGCGAGCGGCCGGCGCCGCCGCTGAACCTGCTCGGCGACTTCGGCGGCGGCGGGGTGTTCCTGGCCCTCGGCGTGGTGGCCGGCCTGCTGCACGCCCGCGCCACCGGGGAGGGCCAGGTGGTGGACGCGGCGATCGTCGACGGCACCGCCGTCCTCACCACGATGATCCACGGGATGCTCGACGCCGGTGCCTGGACCGACGAGCGCGGGAGCAACCTGCTCGACACCGGCGCCCCGTTCTACGACGTCTACGCCTGCGCGGACGGCGTGTTCCTGGCCGTGGGCGCGCTGGAGGAGCAGTTCTACGCCGCACTGCTGGACGGTCTGGGGCTGACCGGGGACCCCACGCTCCCCGACCGCACCGACCCGGCGGCGTGGCCGGCGCTGCGGGCGCGGTTCACCGAGGTCTTCGCCCGTCGCACCCGCGCGGAGTGGTGGCAGGTCTTCGCCGGCACCGACGCCTGCGTCGCGCCGGTCTGGTCGCTGCGGGAGGCCACGGCCGACCAGCACGTCCGCGAGCGCGGGGTCTTCGTGGAGGTGGACGGCGTGGTGCAGCCCGCCGTCGCCCCGCGGTTCTCCGCCACCCCGGGCGAGGTCGGCCGGGTGCCCGCCGTCGGCGAGCACGGCGAGGAGATCCGGGCCGAGCTCGGGCTGTCGTAGGACCCGGCCGGGCGGGGGAGTGGCCACCGCCCGGCCGGAGCATCAGGAGGGGCTGAGCGCGGAGAGCGCCTTGTCGGCGTGCGCGCTGAACCGGAACTCGCTCTTGATCACGTCGCGGACCCGGCCGTCGGTGCCGATGACGACCGTGTGCCGCTTGACCGGGGCGGCCTTCCAGCCGCGGTTCGTGCCGTAGGCGGAGCACACCGCACCGTCGGCGTCCGAGAGCAGCGGGTAGTCGAAGCCGTTGCCCTCGGCGAAGGCCTTCTGCTTCTCGACGCTGTCCTGGCTGATGCCCACGCGCTGGGCGCCCACCTCGGCGAACCGGGCGGCCTCGTCGCGGACGGTGCACATCTCGGTGGTGCAACCACCGGAGGACGCGAGCGGGTAGAAGAACAGCACCACGGGGCCGTCCTGCAGCATCGTCGACAGCCGGCGGGGGCGGCCGTCCTGGTCGGGCAGCTCGAAATCGGGCGCGACGTCACCGGTCTTCATGACCCTCCTTCGTGCTGGACGTCCCCCATGGTTCACGTGGAACAGGTTCCCCGCACCCGACCGGTGGCGGACACGCTGGGAGGATGGCCGCGTGAACACCCCGCTCGTGGCGCTGGCCAGCGCGCTCGCGCTGGTGCTGGCCGCCCTCGGCGGTCTGTCCACCGCTCTGCGCCGGCGCACCGGCCTCGCGCACCTGGCCGCCGCCGGGGCACTGGAGGTCGTGCTGCTGCTGCAGCTGGCGCTGGTCGCGGTGGCGATGGCCGGGGGGCAGCGGCCGCCGGAGACCGCCACGTTCCTGGCCTACCTGATCAGCGTGGTGCTGGTCCCGGTCGCCGGTGTGCTGTGGGCGCGCAGCGAGCCCACCCGCTGGGCGGGGACCGTGCTCGCCGTGGCCGGGCTGGTCGTGTCGGTCATGGTCTGGCGGCTGCTTCAGCTGTGGGAGGCCACCGGTGGCTGACCGTCTCGGGGCGCCGGCCGCCGAGCCGTCCGGCGCCGGCGGCGCCGCCCGCGGCCCCGGCCGGGTGCTGGTCGCGGTCTACGGCACCTTCGCCCTCGCCGCCGGCGCCCGGGCCGCCGTCCAGCTGGCCGTGCAGTTCGACGAGGCGCCCCTGGCCTACCTGCTGTCGGCCTTCTCCGCGGTGGTCTACCTGGTGGCCACGGTGGGCCTGGCCCGCGGCGGTCGGGGGGGCAGGCGCACCGCGGTCGTCGCGTGCGTCGTCGAGCTGGTCGGCGTGCTGGTGGTCGGCACGCTGTCGCTGGTGGACCGGGCCGCCTTCCCCGACTCCACCGTGTGGTCGGTGTACGGGCAGGGCTACGGGTTCATCCCGCTCGCCCTGCCCGTCCTCGGGCTCCTCTGGCTCCGGCACCTGGCCGACGTCGAGGCCGACGTCGAGGCCGAGGCCGACGCCGACGCCGACGCCGACGCCGACGCCGACGCCGACGAGGGTCCGCCGCCCCCTCACCCGATCGACGGACCCGGGGACCCGGAGCGCCGCCGGTAGGATCCCCGCGTGCCTCCGGCCCCCGAGTCCGCCGGCCCCGGCGTCCCCCCCGAGGCCGCAGCCGTCGTCGCGGACGCCGCCGCCGGCGCCGAGACCGGCCGCGGCCGGGAGCACCAGGCCGGCGCCGTGGGTGCGGCCACCGCCGTGGTGTCGCAGTCCGGCGACCGCGCCCGGTCGGCGCTGCCCGGGGTGCTCGCCGACGTCCCGGTCGCCGTCCTGGTCATCGACCAGACCACCGGCACCGTGGTCTACGCCAACACCGCCGCCGTGGAGCTCGCCGGCGACGTCCGGCTGCCGGTGCCGATCGACGAGTGGGGGACCGCGGCCGGCCTGACCGACCTGGGCGGGCAGCCGCTGGCCAGCTCGAGCAGCCCGCTGTCGCTGGTCGCCGAGGGCACCCCGGTGGCGGGGGAGGCCGTCCGGCTGACCCCCGGCGGGCGCACCCTGTGGGTCACCGGGTTCCCGCTGTCCGCCGAGCCGACCGACGACCGGCTGGCGCTCGTGGTGTTCCTGCAGGTCGACGTCGATCCGGACGGCGACGAGGCCCAGCTGCAGGCGCTGCGGGAGCGCGCGGTGCTGGCCACCGACATCTCCTTCACGATCAGCGACCCGCGGCGGGAGGACCACCCGCTGGTCTGGGTCAACCCGTCCTTCAGCCGGGTCACCGGCTACTCCTACGAGGAGTCGGTGGGGCGCAACTGCCGGTTCCTGCAGGGCCCGACCACCGACCCCGCGGCGGTGGAGGCGATCCGCCGGGGGCTGGCCGAGCGGCAACCGTTCACCGTGACGCTGCTCAACCACCGCAAGGACGGCACCGCGTTCTGGAACCAGCTGGCGGTCAGCCCGGTCTTCGACGGCGCCGGGGAGCTGGTCAGCTACGTCGGCGTGCAGACCGACGTCACCGAGCGGGTGCGGGTCGAGCACGAGCGCGAGGCAGCCTTCGCCGCAGAGCGGGCCGCCCGCCGGGACGCCGAGCGGGCCCAGGCCGTCGCCGAGCAGGCCCGCGCCGACGCCGAGCAGGCCCGGGCGGACGCCGAGCTCGCCCAGGAGCGGCTGGGCCTGATGGCCGAGACGACCAGCTCGCTGAGCGCCACCCTGGACATGACCGAGCTGCTGGACCGGCTGGCCGACCTGTGCGTGCCGCTGCTGGCCGACTGGGTCTTCGTCACCGTCGTCGACGACCACGGCGCCGTGCAGGAGACCGCCGCCCGGCACCGCCGCGGCCTGCCCGACGAGCTGCGCGCGATCAGCTCCGAGCACGCGCTGCACCTCACGCCGGGGTCGCCCAGCCGCCGGGCGATGGAGACCCGGCAGCCGGTGCTGCTGGCCGCAGTCACCGACGAGCGCCTGGACGAGGTGTTCGCGCAGGAGTCGACCCGCGAGGCGTTCCGCCGCCTGGGCGGGCGCGCGGTGCTGGCGGTGCCGATGGTCGCCCGTCGGCGGGTGCTCGGCGCCGTGGCGCTGATCCGGCAGTCCGAGGACCGCCCCTTCGACGACCACGACGTCGAGCTGGTCCAGGACCTCACCCGCCGGGCCGCGCTGGCCCTGGACAACGTGCGGCTCTACCAGGCCGAGCACCAGGTCGCGGAGACCCTGCAGCGGTCCCTGCTCCCGCAGCTGCCCGTCATCCCGGGCGTCACGTCGGCGGCGCACTACGTCAGCGCCTCGACCGCCGCCGACGTGGGCGGCGACTTCTACGACCTGCTGCTGCTGCCCGACGGCGCCGTGGGCGTGGCCATCGGCGACGTGGTGGGGCACGACGTCGCCGCGGCGGCCGCGATGGGCCACCTGCGCGGGCTGCTGCGCGCCTGCGTGTGGGACGCCGTCGACCCCGACCCCGCCGCCGTGCTGAGCCGGGTCGACCGGCTGGTGCAGGGGCTGCACGTGGCGTCGATGGCGACGATGACCTACGTCCGGGCCGAGCCGGCGGCGGGGGAGGGCCGGCCGTGGCGGGTGCTGGTCGCCAGCGCGGGGCACCCGCCGCTGCTCCTGCGCCTGCCCGAGGGCGGGGTCCGCGTGCTCGACGAGGCCGCCGGCCTGCTGGTCGGGGTGGACGCCGGCACCCGGCGCTCGACCGTGGCGGTGCAGGTGCCGGCCGGCACGGTGCTGGTGGGGTACACCGACGGGCTGGTCGAGCACCCCGGCGCCGACCTCGACGAGGGCATCACCGCGCTGGTGCGGCGGCTGGCCGGTGCCCCGGTGGGCGCGGGGCCGGAGGAGCTCATCGCGCACGCGGTGGAGACCGACCTCGACCGGCGGGACGACGTCGCCCTCATCGCCGTCCGCCTCGGCTGACTCACCCCACCCCACCTCCAACCCACCTCCGACCCAGCCGTCGATCGACGGTCATCGATCATTCCGGGCGCGGAGTGGTCGACCAGCGTCGATCGACGGCCCCGAGGGTCGGTGCTATGTGCCCGGCGGCGGGACGACGGCGGCCTGCAGCCCGTAGGCGCCGCGGTGGAAGACCAGCGGGGTGCGCTCCGCCGTGGCGCCGAGGTCGAGCACCCGGCCGACGACGATGGTGTGGTCGCCGCCGTCGTGCTCGGCGTGCAGCGCGCAGTCGATCCAGGCCACCACGCCGTCGAGCACCGGGGAGCCGTGGGCGCTGGGCGACCAGCCCACCCCGGCGAACTTGTCGGTGCCCGACCGGGAGAACTGGGTGGACAGCGCGTGCTGGTCGTCGGCCAGCACGTTGACGCAGAACCGGCCGATGGCCCGCAGCCGCGGCCAGGTGGTGGAGCTGCGGGCCGGGGCGAAGCTGACCAGCGGGGGGTCCAGGGACAGCGAGCTGAACGACTGGCAGGTGAACCCGATCGGGCCGGACTCCTCCACCGCGGTCACCACGGTGATCCCGGAGGCGAAGTGGCCCAGCACGTCCCGCATCGTGCGGGGGTCGACGATCTCCTGCGGCTCGGTCATGCAGCGATCTTGCCCCGCCTCACCCCTGGCCGCCGATGTTGAACATCCAGGGGGTGCCGAAGCGGTCGGTGCACGCGCCGTACTCGTCACCCCACATCTGCACGGCCAGCGGCGTCTGCACCTCGGCGCCCTCGGAGAGCTGCGCCCACCAGCCGCGCAGCTTCTCGGTGTCGGTGCCGCTGATGCACACCGTCGTCCCGGCGGCCTTCTCGAAGCCCATGCCGGGGCCGGTGTCCGAGCCCATGAGCAGGATGCCGTCGGGGGTCTCGAGCTGGCCGTGCATCACCCGCTCGGCGTCCGGGCCGTCCATGCCGAACTCGCCGAACGTGTTGATGGTCAGGGTGCCGCCGAGGATGCGCTGGTAGGTCTCCATCGCCTCCCGGGCGGTGCCGTCGAAGGACAGGTAGGGGCAGAGGTTCGCGGTCATGCCAGCAGGACGGCCGGCGTCGGGGGAACTCATCGGAGGAAGGCACCGAGTGCGCCGCCGAAGCCGCCCTCGCCGGACTGCTGACCCGAGCCCTGGCCGCCGACGGCGCTGACCGGCGGCTCCTCCGACGCCTGGACGACGACGAAGCCCTGGCCGTGGAAGGACAGGGTGAACCGCTCGCCGGTGGTGCGGCCGATGAGCGTGCCCAGGCCGAAGGAGTCGTTGGACTGCAGGCCGGTCTGCAGCGAGGAGGACCAGGCGACGGCGGCCTGCGGGTCGGCGTAGGTGGGCTGGTCGACCGCCAGCACGACCGGCTGGCCCTTGGTGGTGATCGCGATCCGCCCCACGCCGGTGAACACGCAGTTGAACAGGCCGGCGTTGCCGCCCATGCCGGCGCCGGAGACCCGCCGGATGTCGTAGGAGAGCGTGGGGTCGAAGGCCAGCACGTTGGCGCCGTTGATGGTCAGCCCGTCGGAGCCGTCGAGGTCGATGACGTGCACGTCCTGCGCGGCGTCGGCGAGGAACAGGTCGCCCTGGCCGCGCACCTTCATCAGCGGCACGCCCTCGCCGGTGAGCTTCTGCTTGAGGAACCCGCTGATGCCCCCGGAGCCCATCGCGTCGAACTGCAGGTTGCCCTGGTAGGCCACCATCGACCCGGCCCGGGCGAACACCTCGCCGTTCAGCCCGACGCGGCACATCTTGCCGCCCTGCTTCTGGATCCCGGTCGCCTGCTGCTCGGCGTACTCGGGGGCGAACAGCTCGCTGCGCATGGTGCTCTCCTGCTCCTCCGGGGGTCTGCCGCGGCCATGATGTCGGCTCCGGCTCCGCGTGGCTACGGTCGCGGGATGACGAGCCCGGAGCTGGACCAGCTGCTCACCACCGCGGCCGGCGCGGCGGACCCGGGCGGTGGGTTCGGCTACCTCGACGAGGACGGTCGGCGCACCCCGGGGAAGGTCCCGGAGACGTGGATCAACGCACGCATGACCCACGTGTTCGCCCTCGCCGCGGCGTGGGGCAGGCCCGGGGCCGCCGAGCTCGCCGAGCACGGCCGGGTGGCGCTCACCGGGCTCCTGCGCGACGACGTGCACGGCGGCTGGTGGCCCGACGCGCACCGGGCCGGCCCGAAGCAGGCCTACGTGCACGCGTTCGTCGTCCTGGCCGGCGCGACCCTGGCCCGGGTCGGGCTGCCCGGGGGCGCCGCGCTGCTGGACGAGGCCCTGGCGGTGTGGGACGAGCACCTCTGGGACGAGGACGCCGGCGCCGCGGTGGAGGAGTGGGACGCCGCCTGGACCACGTGCGCGGACTACCGGGGCGCCAACGCCAACATGCACGGCGTCGAGGCCCAGCTGGCCGCCGCGGACGCCCTGGACGCGCGGGGGGACGACGGCCGGGCAGCACAGCTGCGGCAGCGGTGCGTGCGCACCGCGCAGCGGTTCGTGGGGGAGGCCCGGGCGCGGGACTGGCGGCTGCCCGAGCACTTCGACGCCGGCTGGGCACCGCAGCCGCACTACAACCGCGACACCCCGGCCGACCCGTTCCGGCCCTACGGCGTGACCGTCGGGCACCAGTTCGAGTGGGCACGGCTCGTCGCGCAGCTGGGCACCGTCCTCGACCTGCCGGCCGACCTCGCCGCCGCCCCGGGGGAGCTGTACCGGGTGGCCGTCGAGCGCGGTGAGTCCCCGGACGGGCACCCCGGCTTCGTCTACACCCTGGACTGGGACGACCACCCCGTCGTCCCGGCCCGGATGCACTGGGTGATGGCCGAGGCGCTGGGCGCCGCCGCCGTCCTGGGGGCGCTGACCGGCGACCCGCGGTACGGCGCGGACCACGAGCGCTGGTCGGCGCAGGTGGAGCTGCTGCTCCGCGACCCGCGCACCGGCAACTGGCACCACGAGCTGACCCCCGAGGGCCAGCTGGGGCACACCACCTGGACCGGCCAGCCCGACGCCTACCACGTCGTCCAGGCCCTGCTGCTGCCCCGGCTGCCGGTGACCGGCAGCGTGGCCGAGTCCGTGGTCCGTGCCGTTCCACGTGGAACGGCCTAGCCGACCGCCACTGCGTGGAACTGCGCCTCGGCGTCGAGCACCGCGGAGTACCAGCGGTCCAGGTCCGCGTCGGGCACCTCGGGGCCGATCCGGTCGACGTCGTCGCGCAGCGCGTCGACCTGACCCAGGAAGGCCGGCTCGGCGTGCAGCTGCACCCAGGCCTGCAGGTCGGGGTCCCGGGGGACGTCGACGGCGGCGGCGGCGGTGCACCAGCGGGCGTACATCGTCTCGGCGGCGTACATCCCGACCACCGCGGCGGCCCGGCCACCGTCGGCGACCTGCGCGAGCACGACGTCGGCCAGCACCGCACCGCGGGACAGCACGCCGTCGACGTCGGCCGGGTCGACCGGGTGCCGGCCGCGCAGCCCGGCGAAGTAGTCCCGCTGGTCGGTGACCAGATTGGTCAGCGACCGGGCGTGCGGCAGCAGCTCGTCCCACGTCGGGGACTCCCACACCACCCGACCCAGCACCCGCGAGGCGGTGAGCACGAAGGCCTCCTCGACGAGCAGGTAGCGGGCCAACGCCTCGTCGGCGAGGGTCCCCTCGGTCACCTGCCGCACGAACGGGATGTCGCAGGCGGCGTCCAGCGCCTCCGCCTGCCGCTCGAGCAGCGCCGCCGCCCGGCTCACGAGCGGGTCAGCCAGCGGACCAGTCCGTCCCAGAGGTCGGCGTAGCCCGGCCACTGCTCGCAGAACTCCGGCGGCGCCCAGTGCGGGGAGCAGTCGGAGGTGAACACCCCGGCCCGGCCCGAGCCGTACTCGTCCAGGGCCACCAGCGGGTCCTCGCCCACCAGCGCGGGGACGGCGGCACCCGCGCGGGCGACCACCCGGTTGTAGCCCAGCAGCAGCGGCCAGTCCTCGCCGGCACCGCCGAGGGCGGGGTGCCCTGCGTCGGTGACCACCGGCGAGATGCCCGCGGGGGCCTCGACCCGGTCGTCCTCGGCCAGCATCTGCACCGGGAGCACCTCGGCGATCGCGGTCTGGCGGAACGCCGCCCGGGCCTGGAAGCCGGAGAAGGACAGGTAGCCGCCGACCATCAGCAGCGCACCGCCGGCGCCGACCCAGTCGCGCAGCGCGCCCAGCCGGTCGGCGCCGGGGACGAACCGGTCGAACACCCCGGGGGAGAGCTGGATGGAGTTGGCGCCGATGTCCGACAGCACCACCAGGTCGTAGGCCGACAGCGCCGCCGCGTCGTCGGGGAAGCCGGTGGGCACCAGGTGGCCGGGCAGGTGCACGACCTCGTGCCCGCGGGAGGTCAGCGCGTCGCGCAGCGGACCGACGCCCTCGACGTAGGAGTGCACGGAGAACTCGTCCACCCCCTTCACGTGCGTCGAGGTGGTCATCCAGCTCTCGCCGGCGATCAGGATCCGGGCCACGTCAGCGTCCTCTCGGTGCGCGCTCGAACAGCGCGCGGGGGTTGGCGGTCATCAGGGCGGTCACCACGTCGTCGTCCAGCCCGCTGCGGCGCAGCCGGTCGGCGAAGACGACGGGGACGTAGGCCAGCCCGTTGCCGCCGTGGCGGCTGAGCATGGCCTTGAGGAACAGGTCGTGCGAGAGCAGCAGCCGGTCGCCGTGCCCGGCCGCGACCAGGGCGGTGACGGCGTCGGCACTCTCGGTGGGTGAGGGCGACTGGCCCTCGCCGGGGTAGTCGTAGGGCATCCCGACCATGTCGAACTCCAGCACCGCGCCTCGGTCGGCGACGGCGAGCTGGTAGTCGCGGTCGGCCCCGGAGGGGTCCATGTGGCACAGCACGACGGCCCCGGGATCGACGCCCTCGGAGTCCAGGACGACGTCGAGCACCTCGTGGGCGCGCCGCTGCCAGCCGGGCAGGTGCACGAAGAGCGGGACGCCGACCTCCCGCTGCGCCCGGCAGGCCGCGCGCAGCGCCGTCCGCTCGTCCGGGGTGAAGGCGGGGGAGACCCCGATCTCGCCGATGACGCCCGGCCGGACGTCGTGGCCCGAGGTGAACTCGGCCGCCAGCTCGGCGGCCAGCTGGTCGGCGGTGGAGACGGCGACGTGCGGCGGGTGGGTGGCCTGCAGGTACCAGCCCGAGCCCATCACCACCTGCGCCCCGGTGGCCTCCGACAGCGCCCGCAACCGGCCAGGGGCGCGGCCGATGCCCGGCGGCGTCAGGTCCACCACGGTCGCGCCGCCCACGGCGGCGAACCGCCGCAGTTCCACGGCCATCGCCACGTCGTCGTCGAGCCGGCAGTTGTCGGCGTTCTCGTACGGGTGGTCGGACAGCAGCCACGCCAGGTCCGCGGAGACCGGGGCGTCCAGCAGGTCCCGCAGCCGCGGGTCCGGGGACGGCCGGAAGGCGACCGAGATGTCGTTGGCCAGGTGCTCGTGCGGCAGCACCAGGCCCAGGTCGGCGGAGTCGACGTCACCGGTGACGGTGCGGACGGCGGTCATGGGCGCCGCGTCAGCCGCTGCACGAACCAGGCCAGGTCGCGACCGCGCAGGTTGACCCACACCACCAGGACCAGCACGGCGCCCGTGATGATCGGCGTCAGGTACGGGCTGACGGACAGCAGGGTGAGTCCGTTGGCGATGATCTGGGTCAGCAGCGCTCCGATCAGGGTCCCGACGATGGTGCCGCGGCCGCCGAGCAGGCTGGTGCCGCCCAGCACGACGGCCGCGATGACGGTGAGCTCGAAGCCCTGCGCGCTGTTGGCCGAGCCAGACCCCAACCGGGCCGCGATGAGGAGCCCGGCCAGGCCTGCGGCCAGGCCGGAGAACCCGAGGGCGGCCATCGTGACGAGCTTGACGTTCACCCCGGCCCGGCGGACGGACTCCGCCGCCGCGCCGATGCCGATCACGTACTGGCCGAACCGGGTGGCGTGCAGCAGCACCAGGCCCAGGACGACGACCGCCAGTGCGATCCATGCAGTGGCCGAGAAGCCCAGCCAGCGCGCCGTCCCCAGCTTCGCGACGAAGGTGGTGGAGGCGATCGGTACCGAGAAGCCCCCGGTCTGGAACAGCGCCAGGCCACGGACGACCGACAGCGTGGCCAGCGTGACGATGAAGGCCGGGATGCCCTGGTAGGCGGTGAACCAGCCGTTGACCAGACCCCAGCCCAGGCCCATGAGCAGGGCGGCGACCATGACCAGTGAGGAGTCCCAACCGGCGACCAGCAGCTGGGCGGAGATCGCCGCCACGAAGGCGACGATGGAGCCCACGGACAGGTCGATCTGCCCGGCGGTGATCACGAAGGTCATCGCCACGCCGACGATGAGCACCGGCCCGACCTGGGTGGCCAGGTTGGACAGGTTGGCGAAGGTCAGGAACGCGCTGTCGGCCGCGGCGAAGAAGACGAACACCGCCAGGGTCACCCCGGCCATCACCAGGGTGGCCTTGTTGGTGCGCTCCCAGATCGAGCGCTGCCGGGCCAGTCGCTGGGCGCTCGGTCCGGCCGGGGCCTCCGGCGGGGTCTGGGTCGTGCTCATGCCCGGCTCCCTTCGGTGCGGGTCGGGGTCGGGGTCGGGGTACGGGTGATGAGGCCCACCAGCGTCTCGATGTCCAGGTCGGCGATGGCGGCGTCGTCGACGCTCTGGCCCTCGTACATCACGGTGATCCGGTCGCAGACCCGGAACAGGTCCTGCAGGCGGTGGGTGATGAGGATGACGCCGACGCCCTGGGCGGCGACGTCGCCGATCAGCTTCAGCACCGACTCCACCTCGGCGACCGCCAGCGCGGCGGTGGGCTCGTCGAGGATGAGCACGTCGGGGGCGAAGGAGACCGCGCGGGCAATGGCGACCGTCTGCCGCTGACCACCGGACAGCGTGCCGATCTCCTGGTGGGTGCTGGTGACCTTCACGTGCAGGTCGGCCAGGATCCGGGCGGCCTGCTCGTGCATGGCCTTCCGGTCGATGAACGGCCCGCGCTTGGGCTCGCGGCCCAGGAACAGGTTGCTGGCGACGTCGAGGGTGTCGCACAGCGCGAGGTCCTGGTAGACGATGCCGATCTTCTTGGCCTGCGCGTCGGCCGGCGTGGCGAACCGGACCGGCTCACCGCTCACCCGGATCTCGCCGCCGTCGTGCTGCACGGCGCCGGCGAGCACCTTCATGAGCGTGGACTTGCCGGCCCCGTTGTCCCCCACGAGACCGAGGACCTCGCCGCGGCGCAGGGTCAGGTCGACGCCGCGCAGCGACTTCACCGGCCCGTAGGACTTCGTGATCCCGGACAGCTCGACGAGCAGTTCGCCGGCGGCGGTCGGTCCCGTGGGGGTCATGGGTCAGCCCTCCAAGTAGAAGGTGTAGTCGTCGACGTTGTCGGGGGTGACGATCTCGGTGGGCACGGGCTGGTCGCGCTCGACCGGGTTGCCGCAGGCCAGGTCGATGGCCGACGCCATCGCGTGGTAGCCGAACTCGAAGGTCTGCTGCTGCACGACACCGGTGATCCAGCCGTCCCGCAGACCCTGCACGGCGGGGTCGGAGAGGTCCCAGCCGACCACGTCGACGCGGTCCTGAGCACCCTGGCCGCGGACGGCTGCGGCGACACCGATGAGGGCGGGCTCACCCGTGGCGTAGACGTAGCGCAGGTCCGGGTTGCCGGTCAGCAGGTTCTCCGCGGCCGACTGCGCCGTCTCCTGCACGTTCTTCCCGTCGACGACGGTGCCCACGGTCATCCCGCCGGCGGTGACCGCGTCGGTGAAGCCCTGCTGGCGCTCGAGCTGGATGGTGGAGTTCAGCGCGCCGACGATGCCGACCTCGCCCTCGCCGCCGGACTGCTCCAGCAGCGCCTGGCCGATCTGCGCCCCGCCCTCGGAGTTGGCGGTGCCGACCTGGGCGTCGACGCTCGGGTCGTCGACGACGGCGTCGACGGCGACCACCGGGATGCCTGCCGCGTCGGCCGCCTGCACGGAGGGCTTGATGCCCTCGGTGTCGATGGCGTCGACGATGATCGCGTCGACCCCGCCGGCGACCAGGGTGTCGATCGCGTTGGCCTGGGTGACCGAGTCGTCGTTGCCACTGATGATCTGCAGGTCGACGCCGTACTGGTCGGCCATCGCCTGGGCAGCGGAGTTGATCTGGTTGAAGAAGAGCGCCTGCAGGTTGATGGTGACCAGCCCGATCTTGAACGGGTCGGCGGCCGCCTGCTCGCAGCCGGTGGGCTGCACGCTGGACGCCGGCAACGAGGACGCCGACTGGCTGCTGGGCGCCGCGGAGTCGGCGGCCGAGCCGCTGTCGCACGCGGTGAGGGCGAGCAGGCAGGCGCCTGCCGCGAGGGCGAGTGGGCGACGCTTCACGGGTTCTCCTCGGGATGGGTGGGCGGGGCGGGGCAGGACGGGTGGTGCGTCAGGGGGTGGGCGCCAGCTGGTCCAGGGCTGCGGTGACCTGGTCGGGGGACGGCGCAGCGCGAGCGCCCTCCCGGGTGCAGGACAGGCTGGCCGCGACGCCGGCCCGGGTGGCGGCGTGGACGGGCGGCAGGCCCGCGGCGAGACCGGCGAGGTGGGTGCCGACGAAGCAGTCCCCGGCGCCGGTGTCGTCGACGACGTCGACGGCCAGCGCGGGCCCGACGGCGTGGCCCGACGGCCCCGACAGCTCCCAGCCGTCCGCGCCGTCGGTGACCACGAGGGTGGTGGCGGGCCCGCGGTCGGCGGCGGTGAGGCCGAGCAGCCGGGTCAGCCGGGTGCGGCCGACGACGACGTGGTC
>NZ_JAMXRZ010000149.1 GCF_024124375.1 Klenkia sp. PcliD-1-E | reverse complement strand
GCAGCACCGGCTGCGCCGCGGCCGGCAGCGCCGCCGGCCGCCCGGGCTGCGCCGCGGCCGCCACCAGCACCAACCCGAGGACGACGGCCAGGACACCGGTCAGCGACCGCCGCGGCAGGTCGCGCACCCGCCCGGGCCGGTCGGCGACCGTCGTCACCGCGACCGCCCCGGCCAGCACCGACTGCACGGTGACCACGGGCAGGGAGCGCAGGGCCACGACCCACAGCACCCAGCCCAGCCCGTCCAGGACGAGCCCGCCGACGTAGCGCGGCTGGGTGGCCAACGGCCGGCCCGGCCGCACCCGCCGGCTGCCCTCGACCTCCAGCAGCGACGCGGCGCTGTTGACGAACAGGGCCAGCACGGCGGCGCCGAACGCCAGCTCGACCACGGCGGCGATGGTGCCCGACCCCGTGTGGTCCGCGGTCGGGCGGGGCAGGGGGAGGGCATGAGCGTCGTGAAGATCAACGTGCTGACCGTGCCCGCCGAGGCCCGCGAGCGGCTCGAGGAGCGGTTCGCGAACCGGGCCGGTGCGGTGGAGTCCTCCGACGGGTTCGAGTGGTTCGAGCTGCTGCGCCCGGTCGAGGGCACCGATTCCTACCTCGTCTACACCCGCTGGCGCAGCGAGGAGGACTTCCGGGCGTGGCAGGACGGCCAGGACTTCGCCCGCGGCCACTCCGGCGGCGGGCCGCGGACGGCCCCGGCCGCCACCGGCTCCCAGGTGTGGTCGTTCGAGGTGGTCACGCAGGCGTCGGCGAAGGGCTGACCGGTCCGGCGTCGGCCCCCGAGCCGGACCCGGGCCCCCGGCGCGCCCGGGACTACTGTGCAGGGGACGACGCCGTCCCGGGGCCGTCCCGATCCGAAGTGGGAGCCATGACCGACACGCTCAGCCCCAGCCACACCTCCTCGCGCACCTTCGCCGAGGGTGTGCCGCTGGTGGTGGAGCAGGCGACCCGCCGGCCGGTGGCCGAGCGCGAGCAGCTGCTCGCCGACCCCGGGTTCGGCAAGGTGTTCACCGACCACATGGTCGTGGCCCGCTACGTCGCCGGCCGGGGCTGGACCGAGGCCACGCTCACCGGGTACGCCCCGCTGCAGCTGGACCCCAGCACCGCCGCCCTGCACTACGCCCAGTCGATCTTCGAGGGGCTCAAGGCCTACGCCCAGCCCGACGGCTCGGTCGCGGTCTTCCGGCCCGAGCAGAACGCCGCCCGGATGGCCCGCGGCGCGGTGCGGATGGCCATGCCGCCCGTCCCCGCGGAGGGGTTCCTGGCCGCCGTCGACGCCCTGGTCGACGCCGACCGCGACTGGGTGCCCACCGGCCCCGACCAGACGCTGTACCTGCGGCCCTACCAGCTGGCCGTCGAACCGTTCCTGGGCGTCCGGCCGGCGGCGGAGTACCTGTTCGTGGTGATCGCCAGCCCGGCCGGCGCCTACTTCCCCCGCGGGGTGCAGCCGGTGTCGGTCTACCTGTCCGAGGACTACATCCGGGCCGCTCCCGGGGGCACCGGCGACGTCAAGTGCGCCGGCAACTACGCCGCGAGCCTGCTGGCCCAGGAGCAGGCCATCGCCGCTGGCTGCGACCAGGTGGTCTGGCTGGACGCGACGGAGAAGAAGTACGTCGAGGAGATGGGCGGGATGAACCTGTTCTTCGTCCTCGGCTCGGGGAGCGACGCCGAGCTGGTCACCCCCGAGCTCACCGGCACCCTGCTGCCCGGCATCACCCGCGACTCGCTGATCACCGTGGCCCGGGAGCTGGGCCACCGGGTCACCGAGCGCCGGTTCTCCGTCGAGGAGTGGCGCGCCGGGGTGGCCGACGGCTCGATCACCGAGGCCTTCGCCTGCGGCACCGCCGCGGTGATCACCCCGGTGGGCCACGTCAAGGCCCGCACCGGTGACTTCACCGTGGGCGACGGCACCCCCGGCGCGGTCACGACGGCGCTGCGCGAGCGGCTGCTCGACATCCAGCACGGTCGCGTCGCCGACGAGCACGGCTGGCTGCACACCGTCACCGCCGCCTGACGTGCTGCGCTGGCGCGGCCTGGAGGCGACCCCGGGCGACCTGGGCCGGACCGTGGTCACCGTCGGCATGTACGACGGCGTCCACCGCGGGCACCAGCAGCTGATCGGGGCCGCGGTGGCCAAGGCGCGCAGCCTGGGCCGCCCGGCGCTGCTGCTGACCTTCGACCCGCACCCGGCCGAGGTCGTGCGGCCCGGTGCCCACCCGGCGATCCTCACCTCGGCCGACCGCAAGGCAGAACTGGTCGCCGAGCTGGGCGTGGACGCGATGTGCGTGCTGCCCTTCACCCCGGAGTTCAGCCGCCTGTCGCCGGAGTCCTTCACCCACACGGTGCTGGTCGAGCACCTGCACGCGGTCGCCGTCGTGGTGGGCGAGAACTTCAGCTACGGCCACCGGGCCGCCGGCGACGTCGCCTCCCTCACCCGGGAGGGACGGCGGTTCGGGTTCGCGGTGGAGGGCCTGGACCTGGCCGCGGACTCCGCGGGCGGGGGAGAGGTGACCATCTCCTCGACCTACATCCGCGCCTGCGTCGCCGCCGGCGACCTCGGGGCCGCGGCCCGCGCGCTGGGCCGACCGCACCGGGTGGACGGCGTGGTCGTCCGGGGCGACCGGCGCGGCCGGGAGCTGGGGTACCCCACCGCGAACGTGGAGTCCCCGCCCTGGACCGCGATCCCGGCCGACGGGGTCTACGCGGGGCACCTGGTGCTGCGCGACCGTTCGGGCCGCAGTGGCCGGCGCTTCCCGGCGGCCGTCTCGGTGGGCACCAACCCGACCTTCCAGGGCACCCACCGCACGGTGGAGGCCTTCCTGCTCGACTGGTCGGGGGACCTGTACGGGGAGCACGTGGGCGTGGAGTTCGCCGAGCGCCTGCGGCCGATGGTCGCCTACACCGGCCCCGAGGCGCTGATCGAGCAGATGGACCGGGACGTCGAGGACACGAGGCGGGTCCTGGGCACCGTGTAGCCTGGCACGAGCGTCGGTTGCACCGACGCGTGTGCATGCTGCCCCCGTGACACCGACCGGGGGCCACACGTGACCTGCCCAGGAGGCACCCATGGCGCTGGAGAGCGCGACGAAGAAGCAGATCATGACCGAGTACGCGACGGTCGAGGGTGACACCGGGTCCCCCGAGGTGCAGGTGGCGATGCTGACCCGACGGATCAGCGACCTGACCGAGCACCTCAAGCAGCACAAGCACGACCACCACAGCCGGCGGGGCCTGCTCCTGCTGGTCGGCCGTCGTCGCCGGCTGCTGAACTACCTGGCCAAGACCGACATCAACCGCTACCGCTCGCTCATCGAGCGGCTCGGTCTGCGCCGCTAGCACGTCGAGGGGCCGGCTCCGCACCGCGGGGTCGGCCCCCGAATCCGTGCGGCACCCGCCGCACGGGTCCAGGTGGCCACGCACCGGCCCTGGTCGCGCACCGCGCACGGCCCGGTCCTCGGTAGTGGCCCCCGGGACGCGGCAGGCACCAGCCCCGCGACCCGAGGGCTTCGATCGAAGACCGGTCCCAGGGACCCGGCGCACACCGCCGAACCAAGAGGGCGCCGCCGCATGCGGCGCAGGAAGAGGACTCACGAGATGTCCGCACCCACCGACACCACCATCGACTACGACGCCGAGGACGGCGTCTTCACCGCCTCCGCGGTGATCGACAACGGGTCCTACGGGTCCCGCACCGTCACCTTCGAGACCGGCCGCCTGGCCAAGCAGGCCGCCGGCTCCGTCGTCGCCACCATGGGCGACACCACGCTGCTGTCGGCCACCACGGCCGGCCGCCAGCCCAAGGACCACTTCGACTTCTTCCCGCTGACGGTGGACGTCGAGGAGCGGATGTACGCGATCGGGAAGATCCCCGGCTCGTTCTTCCGCCGCGAGGGCCGGCCGTCGGAGGACGCGATCCTCACCTGCCGCCTCATCGACCGCCCGCTGCGCCCGACCTTCGCCAAGGGCCTGCGCAACGAGGTCCAGGTCGTCATCAGCGTGCTCTCGCTGGACCCCGACCACCTGTACGACGTGCTGGCCATCAACGGCGCCTCGGCGTCCACCCAGCTGTCGGGCCTGCCGTTCTCCGGCCCGGTCGGGGCCACCCGCGTCGCGCTGGTCAACGGCCAGTGGGTCGGCTTCCCCACCCACACGGAGCTCGAGGACGCCGTCTTCGACATGGTCGTGGCCGGCCGGGTCCTGCCCGACGGCGACGTCGCGATCATGATGGTCGAGGCCGAGGCGACCGAGAAGACCATCGAGCTGGTCGCCGGTGGCGCCACCGCCCCCACCGAGGAGGTCGTGGCTCAGGGCCTCGAGGCCGCCAAGCCCTTCATCAAGGCGCTGTGCGAGGCCCAGTCGGCGCTGGCCGGCAAGGCCGCCAAGCCGGTGCAGGACTTCCCCCGCTTCCTGGACTACCAGGACGACGTCTACGCCGCCGTCGAGGCCCAGGCCCACGAGAAGCTGACCGTGGCCCAGGCCATCGCCGGCAAGGCCGAGCGCGAGGACGCCACCGACGCCCTCAAGGACGAGGTCAAGGCCGCGCTGGCGGAGGAGTTCGAGGGCCGCGAGAAGGAGATCTCCGCCGCCTTCCGCGCCGTCACCAAGAAGGTCGTCCGGCAGCGCATCCTGCGCGACAAGGTCCGCATCGACGGCCGCGGCGTCACCGACATCCGGCCGCTGTCGGCCGAGGTCGAGGTGCTCCCGCGGGTGCACGGCTCGGCGCTGTTCGAGCGCGGCGAGACCCAGATCATGGGCGTCACCACGCTGAACATGCTCCGCATGGAGCAGCAGCTGGACACCCTGAACCCGGTGACCCGCAAGCGCTACATGCACAACTACAACTTCCCGCCGTACTCCACCGGCGAGACCGGCCGCGTGGGTTCGCCCAAGCGGCGCGAGATCGGCCACGGCGCCCTGGCCGAGCGGGCCCTGCTGCCCGTGCTGCCCGACCGCGAGGAGTTCCCCTACGCGATCCGGCAGGTCTCGGAAGCCCTGGGCTCCAACGGCTCGACCTCGATGGGCTCGGTCTGCGCCTCGACGCTGTCGCTGCTCAACGCCGGTGTGCCGCTGCGCGCCCCGGTCGCCGGCATCGCCATGGGCCTGGTCTCCGACCAGGTGGACGGGAAGACCGAGTACGTCGCGCTGACCGACATCCTCGGCGCTGAGGACGCCTTCGGTGACATGGACTTCAAGGTCGCCGGCACCAAGGACTTCGTGACGGCGCTGCAGCTGGACACCAAGCTCGACGGCATCCCCTCCGACGTCCTCGCCGGTGCGCTGACCCAGGCCCGCGCGGCCCGGCTGCACATCCTCGACGTCATGCTCGAGGCCATCGACGGCCCCGACGAGATGAGCCCGTTCGCCCCCCGGGTGACCACGGTGCGCATCCCGGTCGACAAGATCGGCGCGGTCATCGGCCCCAAGGGCCAGATGATCAACGCGATCCAGGACGAGACCGGCGCCGACATCACCATCGAGGACGACGGCACGATCTACGTCGGCGCCTCCGACGGCCCCTCGGCCCAGGCCGCGGTCGACCGGATCAACGCCATCGCCAACCCGCAACTGCCCAAGGTCGGCGAGCGGTTCCTGGGCACGGTCGTCAAGACCACCGCCTTCGGCGCCTTCGTCTCCCTGCTGCCCGGCCGCGACGGCCTCGTGCACATCAGCAAGCTGGGCAACGGCAAGCGGATCGCCAAGGTCGAGGACGTCGCCAACGTCGGCGACAAGCTGCAGGTCGAGATCACCGACATCGACGCCCGCGGCAAGATCAGCCTGGTGCCCGTCGTCGAGGGCGGCGCCGAGGCCCCGGCCGAGGCCGCTGCTGCCCCCGCGGGTGAGTGACCACGGCTGACCGCAGCTCGACCGTGACCGGGGTGGGTGCCGACCAGGCGCCCACCCCGGTCGCCGTCGGGCAGACCGAGGTGCTCGACGTCGACGAGGTCGGTGGCCGCGTCGAGCGCACGGAGCTCCCCGGGGGCCTGCGGGTCATCACCGAGCAGATGCCGGGCGTGCTGTCGGCGACGGTCGGCATCTGGGTGGGCGTCGGCTCCCGCGACGAGCCACCCGGCCTGGGCGGCTCCTCGCACTTCCTCGAGCACCTGCTGTTCAAGGGCACCCGCTCGCGCACGGCGCTGCAGATCGCCACGGCCATGGACGCCGTGGGCGGTGAGATGAACGCCTTCACCGCCAAGGAGCACACCTGCTACTACGCCAACGTGCTCGCCAGCGACCTGCCGCTGGCGGTGACCCTGCTCGGTGACCTGGTCACCGACGCCCTCAACACGGCGCCGGACCTGGAGTCCGAGCGGACGGTCGTGCTCGAGGAGATCGCCATGCGCGACGACGAGCCCGCCGACGCCGTGCACGACCTGTTCGCCGGGACGCTGTTCGGGGACACCCCGCTGGGCCGGTCGGTGCTGGGCACCGTGGAGTCCATCGAGGCCCTCACCCGTTCCGACGTCGACGGCTGGTACCGCGGCCGGTATGCCGCGCCCTCGATCGTGGTGGCCGCCGCAGGCCGGGTCGACCACGCGCAGGTCCTCGACCTGGTGCAGGCGGCCTTCGGCGAGAGGCTGACCGGGGACGCCCGACCCGACCCGCTGCGGGACGGCGACGACGGCGTGCCCGGTGAGCCGGCGCACCGCACCGGTCTGATCCACCGGCGCACCGAGCAGACCCACCTGCTGCTGGGGTCGATCGGCATGGGCCGGCTGGACCCCGCCCGCTACGCCGCCGCCGTCCTGGACGCCGCGGTCGGGGGCGGCATGAGCTCCCGGCTGTTCCAGGAGATCCGGGAGAAGCGCGGGCTGGTCTACAGCGTGGGGTCCTCCCTCACGCACTACGCCGGCACCGGGGTCTTCTCCGTCTACGCCGGCTGCGCACCCAAACGGGTGCCCGAGGTGCTGCGGCTGGTCCGCGCGGGTCTGGCCGAGGTCGCCGACCAGGGGCTCGCGGACGAGGAGGTGGCCCGCGGCATCGGCCAGCTCAAGGGCGGGCTCGTGCTGGGTCTGGAGGACACCGGGTCCCGGATGAGCCGGTTGGGCAAGAGCGAGCTGTCCTACGGGGAGTACCTGCCGGTGCGCGAGGTGCTGGCCCGGCTGGAGGCGGTCGGCACCGCCGAGGTGCGCGCGGTCGCCGCCGATCTGCTGTCGCGGCCCACCGCGCTGGCCGTCGTCGGGCCGTACCGGGAGAAGGACCTGGACCGGCTGTCGGCATGAGGGAGTGGTTCGCCGAGCACGGCGCCCTGGCCCGCGGGGCGTTCGCCGTCTCCGTGCTGGTCGCCCTCGCCGTGCTGTTCGCCCCGCAGGGCGACGTCCCCGCAACCCCGTTCGGCGTGGACAAGGTGGTGCACGCAGCCCTGTTCGCCGCCCAGGCGTTCACCGCCCGGTGGGCCGGGGTCGGCCGCGGGGTCGCCGCCGGGCTGATGGTGCTGTGGGCGGCGGTGAGCGAGGCGTTGCAGGGCACCGACCTCGTGGGCCGCGACGCCTCCCTCGGCGACTGGCTGGCCGACGTCGTCGGCGTGCTCGTCGGCCTCCTGCTCTGGCGCGCGGCGACCGCCGTCCGCCGCTGACCCGCCCGGGGTTGCGTCCCCGTCCGGCGCCCGTCAGGGTGCCGACCATGACCTCCAGCAGCCCCGTCACCGCTCCCGCCCCCGATGGCTCGCTCATCCCGGTCGCGGTGCTCGGTGCCCGGGGCCGGATGGGCGTCGAGGTCTGCCGGGCGGTCGACGCCGCCGAGGACCTCGAGCTCGTGGCCATGGTCGAGGGCAGCGAGTGGCTGTTCAACGTCGCCGACGGCGGCGCCCAGGTGGCCGTGGACTTCACCCGGCCCGAGTCGGTCATGGAGAACATCCGCTTCTGCATCGACCAGGGCATCCACTGCGTCGTCGGGACCACCGGGTTCGACGACGAGAAGATCGCCACGGTGCGCGAGTGGCTCGCGCCCAAGCCCGACCTCGGCGTGCTCATCGCCCCCAACTTCGGCATCGGTGCCGTGCTGCTCATGAAGTTCGCCGCCGAGGCCGCGCGCTTCTTCACCTCCGTCGAGGTGGTCGAGCTGCACCACCCCAACAAGGTCGACGCGCCGTCGGGGACGGCGACCCGCACGGCGCAGCTGATCAGCGAGGCCCGGTCGGCCGCCGGCGTGGCCCCGGCCCCGGACGCCACCCAGGACGGGTCCTCCCTCCCCGGCGCCCGGGGTGCCGTGGTCGAGGGCGTTCCCGTGCACGCCGTGCGGCTGGCCGGTCTGGTCGCGCACGAGGAGGTGCTGCTGGGCACCCAGGGCGAGACGCTGACCCTGCGGCACGACTCCTACGACCGCGCGTCGTTCATGCCGGGGGTGCTGCTGGCGGTGCGCGAGATCCAGCGCCGGCCCGGCCTGACGATCGGCATCGAGTCCCTCCTCGGTCTCTGACCGGTCCGTGTCGGGCACGCGGGAGGGCGCCCGACACGCCCGCGACACCCCGTCGACACGTGACCTGCCTCCCAGACGGCGCCGGATCGGAATCCGCTGACCTGGCTGTTCGTCCTCCGGCGGCCCTGGACGGACACCGGAGGGACACCTCGGTGACCCCCCGGGTTTGACGCACCCCAGGCGGTGGCGTAACTTTCTCTCTGCGCCGGGGACGACCGCAAGGCCGGGCCCGAGGCGCCGAGCAGGACAACAAGCCGAGACATCGAAGGCCGAGAGGCTGGGGTTCTTGCGCGTCCGCTCTTTGAGAACTCAACAGCGTGCCGAAAGTCAGTGCCAACTGTTTGACCCCTTGAACTTTTGGTTCGGGGTTTCTGGATTGATGATCGAGATCTGTCAGGTCTTGGTTCTTGGTCTGGGTTGAATTCATCTACGGAGAGTTTGATCCTGGCTCAGGACGAACGCTGGCGGCGTGCTTAACACATGCAAGTCGA
>NZ_JAMXRZ010000148.1 GCF_024124375.1 Klenkia sp. PcliD-1-E | reverse complement strand
CCGCCCCGGCGCGGCGCCGGCCCCGCCGCGACCCACCACCAGCACCCCCTGCGCCAGCGGGTGGCACGCGCCGGCCCCGGGACCACCGCTGACCTGCAGCTCCAGCGCCGCGCTGGCCGGTGCGCGGACCGGGCCGGGGCGGTCGACGCCCAACCGCGCACCGTGCCCCAGGCGGGGGTCGGACAGCGGGGTGTCCTCGTCGAGCCGGTCCGGGCCGGCCCACAGCGAGGTGGCCGGCACCCCGCACGCGGCCAACCCCGCCCGCACGGACGCCAGGTCGGCGGTGTCGCCGGCGCGCACCTCGACGTCGGTGCCGCCCGCGGGGCCGAGCAGGATCCACCGCCGGGTGGGGCGGTCGGGTGGTCCGGGACGGGTGGGCATGCGCGCAGGGTCGCCCGGGCCGGTCCGTCGCGGAAGCCGGTCCCGCCGATCTGTGGACGACGGCCGGGCCTGTGGACAACGGGGCCGGGCTGGCGGCGGGAGGCCCTACCGTCCCCGCTCGACCGGGACCGACCCGGACCAGAGGAGGACATCGTGAAGGTCGACATCGCGACCCTGCAGGCCATGGCCGCCCAGTGCCGGGGGGAGGCCGGCGAGCAGGCCGCCCGCCTGGCCACCCTCACCGCCGGCATCGGCTCGGGCGTCACCGACGGCTGGACCGACAGCGCCGCGGCCGGGGAGTTCACCCGGTTGTACGAGCAGTGGCGGGCCTCCAGCCAGGCCATCGGCGTCGCGCTGTCGGGCATGGGCGACCTGCTCACCGACGTGGGCAACGCCTACCAGCAGCACGAGGCGCAGATGGCGGCCCGGATCGGCGCCATGGTCTGACGGGGTCAGCCCGGGGGGTCGCCGTCCCGCGCGGGGGCGGCGGCCACCGGCACGGGCGCCGGGGTGCGGTCCCGCCGCAGCCGCTCCCACGGCAGGATCGACAGGATCGCGATGCAGTGCGGCAGGAAGATGATGCCGACCCCGGCGTAGACCATGACGTGGAAGCCGAGCAGGAACAGCACCAGCCCGATCCGCGCCCGGTCGCTGCGCACCAGCAGCATCAGCGGCGAGGCGAACTCGAAGACCAGCATCACCCACTGCGCGGCCGGCAGCAGCCAGGCCACGTCCAGGGTCCACAGCGACAGGTCGGTGCCGCGGCGGACCACCGCCCGGGTGAGTGTCGACCCGGTCGCCCAGTCCCAGCCGCCGAAGCGCATCTTGGCCCAGGCGGCCAGGAAGTAGGTCAACATGACCGTGACCAGGATCGCCGCCGCGGCGAAGCCGGCGGCCTGGGAGGAGCGCCGGTCGCGCCAGCGGGCCACCCCGATCGTGGGCAGCACGGCGAGCGCGACGAGGTAGGCGATGCGGTCGTGGTCGACCTTGCCGTAGCTCATCGCGATGACCATCCACTCGGCGTAGAGCACGAAGACGGCCCAGCCCAGCAGCCGGGGTGCCCGGCCCGTGGCGGCGGCCACCGCCGCGACGACCAGCGCCCACTGCACCACCAGCACCACGGTGTGCGTGGGGGTGGGCAGGTGCAGCAGCCGCCCGACCAGCAGCGGTTGGTAGAACTCGGTCGGGACGTCGGCGTGCGCCCGGACCCAGGCGGTGGTGAGGAAGACGTCGACCGGGACGAACAGGTAGGCGATCGTCCGGAAGACCGCGATGCGGGCCAGCGGGACCGGCCGGAACCACCACCGCGGGGTCAGCGGGACGGCGCGCGCGGTCTCCGGGCGGGCCGGGGCGGCGGCGCTCACGAACCGGCCGCCAGGTCGTAGGAGACGAGCACGTCGTCGGTGTAGGCGCCGGTCTGCTGGCCGTCCCGGAGCTCGAACCGGCGCTGCACCACCTCCACGCGCACCAGGTCCGGGCCGGTGGGGTGCCGCTCCTCGTAGGACTCGGCGACCAGGCCCAGCAGCGCCGGGTCGTCGACCAGGCGGGGCAGCTGGCCCTCGAACTCCGCGCGCCGCAGGCCCACCTCGCCCCCGGACAGCCGCACCTCCGCACCGGCCGCGGTCACCCCGACGACGCGGGTGGACACCACCGGGGTGTTGGGGTCGGCGCGGGTGGAGTACATCCGGAACGGGCCGAAGGGGAACTCGGAGTCGTCGCCCCAGACGCTGCCGGCCAGCAGGAGGACCAGCACCACCGCGGCGGCGGCCAGCCGGGCCACCCGGCCGCCGCGGCCGAGCTCGTCCACCTCGGGGCCGGCCTGCACGGCGGGCTCGGTCTGCAGGGTCACCGGCCCATCGTAGGATCGCGCGACGCCGGCGCCCGGTCACCGGACGCCGACGGCCCGAGGTCGACGACGACACCAGGAGCCCACCCGTGCAGTTCGGCAGGTACTACGAGGAGTTCGAGGTCGGGGCGGTCTACAAGCACTGGCCCGGGAAGACGGTCACCGAGTACGACGACCACCTCTTCTGCCTGATCACCATGAACCACCACCCGCTGCACATGGACGCCCACTACGCCGGGGAGACCACCGACTTCGGGAAGAACGTCGTCGTCGGCAACTACGTCTACTCGCTGCTGCTGGGGATGAGCGTCGCCGACGTCAGCGGCAAGGCGATCGCCAACCTCGAGGTGGAGTCGCTCAAGCACGTGGCGCCCACCTTCCACGGCGACACCATCTACGGCGAGACCACCGTGCTGGACAAGACGGAGTCCCGGTCCAAGGACGACCGCGGGGTCGTGCACGTGGAGACCATCGGCTACAAGCAGGACGGCACCGTGGTGTGCACCTTCCGGCGCAAGGTCATGGTGCCCAAGCGGTCCTACGGCCAGGCCCGAGGCGGCGAGCAGCCCGGCCGGCCCGAGCCGGTGCGCGGGTAGCTCAGCAGCGGGGCAGCAACCCCCAGCTGCCCAGGGTCTCCACCAGGCCGGGCGTGCAGCGCAGCCCGGCCAAGGTGGCCGCGTCGACGAAGGCCGCGTCGGCGGCGTCGTCCCCCGCGACGGGGACGGCGCCGGGGTCGGCCAGCGTGCAGACCAGGTCGACCACCTCGTAGACCGGCGCGTCCGCGGGCACCCGCACCCGGCCGGCCTCGGGGCCGGGCAGCACCCGCAGCCCGGTCTCCTCGGCCACCTCGCGGACCACCGCGGCCGCGTCGTCCTCACCGGGCTCGACCCGGCCGCCGGGCACCGACCAGGCCCCCCGGTCGGGGTCGTGCGCGCGCTGCACCAGCAGCAGCCGTCCCGCCGGGTCGTGCACCACCGCGCCCACGCAGGCCACCAGTCCGCTCACCTCAGCGACGCTAGCGTTGACAGGACACGGGGTGGCCCGCGACGGTGGGCGGGATGAGGAGCGGGACGAGCACCGGTCCGGTCTGCCCCCGGTGCGGTGAGGACCTCGTGGTGCGGCCCGGGTCGGACGAGGCGTGGTGCCACCTGCACGCCGCGGTGACCCCGCTGCACCACAGCGCCGTGCTGTCCCACGACACGCTCACCGCGGTCTGCCTGGACGCCCGGGTGCCGGCCTGGGTGCCCGACCCGATGCCCGCGGGGTGGTCGGTGACCGGCATCGCGTGGGGCGGCGAGCCGGGCGCGCGCGGCATCGTCGTCGACTGCGCGGGCCCGGCCCCGCTGGGCGGGTCCGCGGAGCTGGTGCTGGTCGCCGAGGAGCCGGGCACCGGGCTGGGTGCCGGGTACGCCGGGCTGCCGTGGCTGGACCCCGGCGAGCTCATCGACGGGCCCTCCGCGGCCGCCGTCCACGCCGCGGGCCAGCGGGCGCCGCTGTGGTCGGTGCCGACCAGCGACGACCGCTGGGCCTTCGTCGGCGAGGCCTACGGCGTGTGGTTGTGGCTGGTCGCGTGGCCGGCCACCGCGGCCTGGCTGCTGGCCGAGGACCTGGTGCTGCTCGACCTGCGCGACCGGGTGCCGGCGGACCTGCCCCTGGGCCCGCCGGGGGAGCACCTGCTGCCGGGGACGTGATCGCCACGGCTGGGCGTGTCGCGCCGGTGACGGGTGCGGCCTGTGTTACCCATGTGACCGCGGTCCTCCCCGGCCGCGCGGACCCGCTGGGTCTCGACCCAGGTCCCGAGGAGGAACGGCGCATGAACCTCAAGAAGCTGCTCAGCTTCCTCGTCATCGCGTTCGTGCTGTTCTACGTGATCTCCCAGCCGGAACGGTCCGCCGACCTCGTCCGCAGCGCCGGCACCGCGTTGGGCAGCGCGGCGTCCTCGCTCGCGACCTTCGTCGGCGAGCTCTTCTGACCCTGCGGACCCTGACCCCGCCGTCGTGACACGTCCCCGCGGTGCGTCCTCGGCGCTGGGCCGGGACGCCGGCCGGTACCTCCTCCCCGACGAGGAGGCGGTGGTCAACCAGCGCCGGCACTGGGCGGTCCTGGTCCGCCCCGGCGTCCGCGGCGTGCCGGTGCTCGTCGTCGGCGTCTGGCTGCTGCAGGTCGACCCGGGCAACCGGTTCAGCACCCTGCTCGGGTTGCTCGTGGCGGTGGGGGCGCTGGGCTACCTGGGCTTCGCGGTGGCCGAGTGGTGGATCCGGCACTTCCTGGTCACCCGGCGCCGGGTGCTGCTCACCTCCGGCGTCGTCGTCCGCAAGGTCGCCGTCATGCCCCTGCGCCGGATCACCGACCTGACCTACCAGGAGACCCTGGTCGGGCAGTTGCTGGGCTACGGCGGTTTCCGCTTCGAGTCCGCCGGCCAGGACCAGGCGCTGTCCCAGATCACCTACCTGCCGGACGCGAAGACCATCTACGACCAGATCAGCGGACTGCTGTTCCCCAGCGACGGCGCGCGGCGGGGCGGTGAGGACGAGGACGGCAGCCCCGACCCCACCCGGGCACCCGCGCCCCGCCCGGCGGGTGGGGACGGCCGGCACAGCACCGGCCCGATCCCGGGCTTCCGGAGCCGGTACCCGCGCACCCGGTGAGCGGACAGGGCAGGCTGCACCCGATGCGCATCGACCTGCACACCCACTCGTCGGTGTCCGACGGCACCGACACCCCTGCCGACCTCGTCGCCGCCGCGGCCGCGGCCGGGCTGGACGTCGTCGCGCTGACCGACCACGACACCACCGACGGCTGGGCCGCCGCCCGCGCCGCCTGCCCGCCCGGGCTGGTCCTCGTGCCCGGCATGGAGCTGTCCTGCCGCTGGTTCCCCGCCGACGACCGGCCGATCAGCGTGCACCTGCTGGCCTACCTGTTCGACCCCGACGCCCCGGAGCTGGCCGCCGAGCGGGCCCGGCTGCGGGCCGAGCGGCTGACCCGGGGCGAGCGGATGGTCACCGCGTTGGCCGCCGACGGGTTCCCGGTGAGCTGGGCGGCGATCGTGGCCCGCAGCGGCGGCGGGGTCGTCGGCCGCCCGCACGTGGCCCGGGCGCTGGTCGAGGCCGGGGTGGTGGGTTCGGTGGACGAGGCGTTCGCCGGTCTGCTGCACCACACCAGCCCGTACTACGTGGCCAAGGCCGACACCGACGTGCTCGACGGGATCGCGCTGGTCCGGGCCGCCGGTGGGGTGCCGGTCTTCGCCCACGGGCTGGCCCGCTCCCGCGGCCGGGTCGTGGGTGACGACGCCCTGGCCGCGATGGCCGGGGCAGGGCTGCTCGGCCTCGAGGTCGACCACCCCGACCACGCCGACGCCGACCGGGCGCACCTGCGGTCCCTCGCCGCGGACCTCGGTCTGCTGGCCACCGGGTCCAGCGACTACCACGGCACCAACAAGCGCACCCCGATCGCGGCCTGCACCACCGACCCCGGTCAGTACGAGCGGTTGCTGACCCTGGGCAGCGGGAGCGCCCCGTCCGCCGGGTGAGGTCGTCCCGGACCCCCCGGCGACGCCGAGCAGTGGGTCACCCGGTGCGACGTCCGTCGTGCCTGCCCCACCGGCCGGGCCGCCGCCCCGCCCCGCGGGACCCCTGGGTGGGTGGACCGTTCAGGCGACCCGCACCCGGGCGGCCCGCAGGGTCGGGTTGTCGCGGATGCGGGAGGGCACGGCCAGGGTGGTCGCCCGGAACGCCCGGACGGCGGCCGTGGTCGCCGGCTCCGACAGCGCCAGACCGGGCAGGCCGTACATCGAGCGGGCCCACCGCGGCAGCGTCGCCACCCCGAGCGAGGCCAGACCCGCCCACGCCGGCCGGGCCGGGGTCAGCAGCTGCACCCATCCCGGCATCGGTGGCACGACGACGAACCGCGCGGCGTGGCGCGCCGGCTCGGTCAGCGCCAGCTGCGGCCGGACCCGGCGGAAGTACGCGGCGAGCTCGACGACGGTGGCGGGCACCTGGCCCGGCGTGCAGCCGACCAGCTCGGCGGCGACCACCTGCTCGCGCACGTAGCGGTCGGCGTCCTCGTCGGTCAGGGGGACGCCGGCCCGGCGGGCGACCGACAGCAGGGAGTCGACCTCGCAGGCGTGCACCCACAGCAGCAGGTCGGGGTCGTCGACGGAGTAGGCGCGGCCGGTGGTCTCCTCGGTGTCGGACTTGCCCCGGTGCGCCCCCCGCACCCGGCGCACCGCGCGCAGCGCCTCCTTGCGGGTGCCGAAGGTCAGCGTCGCGACGTACTCGGCGGTGCGGGTCAGCCGGGCCCAGGGCTCGTCGCGGAACCCGTCGGAGAACCGGTGCACCCCGGCCATGGCCACCGGGTGCAGCGCCTGCAGCAGCAGCGCGCGGATGCCGCCGACGGAGAAGCTGGGGTCGGCGTGGATGCGCCAGGTGACCGAGTCCGGCCCGAAGAAGCCGTCCCGGTCCTCCTCCGGGGTCACGCGCTGACCTCCGCCGGAACGGAGGACCAGAACGAGGTCAGGACGGCGACGGTCGCGGCCGGTTGCTCGATGGCGGGGGAGTGCACCGCACCGGCGAGCACCTCGTGCCGGGCACCCAGCCGGTGCGCCATGTCCTCCTGCGCGGCCGGGCTCCAGGCGTCGTCGTCGGCGCCGTGCGCGACCAGCACCGGCACCCCGGTCTCGGCCAGCTGCGCCACCCGGTCGGGCTCGCCGGTCATCGCGTCGGCCATGCCCGACAGCCCCGCGGCGGTGTTGGCCAGGAACCGGCGGGCCAGGAGGTCGCGCACCGCGGGGGGCACCGCCTGCGCGCGGGGGTCGGCCACGGCCAGCTGCTCCAGCGTCTGGTGCACCAGCGGCACCCCGCCGGCGTCCAGCAGGGGGGCCAGGTGGGCCAGCAGCTCCGTGCGCGGACCGGTCAGCCCGGCCGGGCCGCTGCCGAGCAGGGTGAGCGAGGCGAACCGGGCCGGGTCGGCCAGCACGGCGCCGCGGGCGACCAGCCCGCCGAAGCTGTGCCCGAGCAGGTGCACCGGGCCGGTGAGCTGCGCGGCCACCCGCAGCAGGTCGCCGGCGAGCTCGTCCACGGTGTAGGCGGCCGGGTCGTCGGGCCCGGCGGACTCGAACTGCCCGCGCTGGTCGATCGCGACCACCCGCCACCCGGCTGCGGCGACGGGGTCGACCAGCGGCGCGAAGTCCTCCTTGGAGCCGGTGTAGCCGGGGACCAGCAGCGCGCTGCCGCGCGGGCCGGGGCCGGTGTCCAGCGCCGCCAGGGGGCCGGTGCCGCCCTCGAAGGTCGCGGCGGCCGCCCCGTGCGGGGTCAGCTGGCGCAGGTCGTCGGGAGCGTTGCGCTCGGAGCCTCCGGGGAGCATGACCTCATTGAACGCCCGGTGCGGGCCGTCCCGCTCCCGGGGCCACCGCTCAGGAGTACGCGGCGCGCCCGTCCGCCGTGCCGACGACCACGACCGGACCCACCACCGCGGTGCGCCCGCCGGCCGGGAGGTCGGGTGCGGTGGAGCGTGCCGTCTCGGCGCCGGTGAGCAGGTCGCGGGTGACCACGGCGCCGTCCTCGGGGACGACGACCGAGGTGGCCGCCTGCTTGCCGTCGGGCACCGCGGGCAGCCCCCGGGCGGGCGCCGACCAGGCCACCGCACCGGTGCCGGCGTCCACCGCGGTCAGGGCGCCGCGCGCCCACACCAGGGCGGTGGCGCCGACCGAGGTCTGCAGCGGCGCGCTGCCGTCGTCGGCGGGCAGGGCGAGGGCCTGCAGGGTGGCGCCGTCGGCGGCCGACAGCGCCCGCAGCTGGTCGCCGGCGACCACGCCCACGACGGCGTCGGCCCCGGCCAGCTGCGCGTCGCCCGCGCCGAGGTCCGCGGTCCAGGTCAGGGTGCCGGCGAACCCGTCGAGCAGCTGGGCCTGCACGTCGCCGTCGGCGCAGCGCTGCAGCAGCGCGACACCGGTGGTGCCCGCCGAGGCGTCGAGGATCCGGCAACCGGCGTCGGCCGGGTGGTGCCAGCGGATGTTGTTGCCCAGCGGGTCGACGGTGGCCAGGCCGGTCGGGCTGACCGCCAGCACGATGCGGTCGGTGCTGGTCAGGGTGGCGTCGGCCCGGAAGCCGACGCTGCGGTACCAGACGCGCTCACCGGTGGTGGCGCGCAGCGCGGTGAGCTCGTTGCACCGGCCGCCGGTGGAGAACAGCACGACCACCACCCCGTCGACGGCGGTGGACCCGCACAGCCGGGCACCGGCGCGGGTGTAGTGCCACGCCTCGTCGCCGGTCACGGGGTCGACCATCGCCACGCCGTCGGCGGCGGGGACCAGCACCCGGCCGGACTCGACCACCGACGCCGTCGGCGGGCCGCCGGTGACCACCGACCAGTCGGCGGTCAGCGCGGCGGCCGGGACACCCACGGGGGTCACCGGCGGCGCGGAGGTCGTGCTGGAGGTGGCGGCGGCGTCGGAGCCGCGCCAGGCGAGCACGGCGACGGCGACCACCACGAGGGTGGCCGCCGTCCACACCCACACCCGCAGCGGCGGGCGACGCCGGTTCACGGCTGCATCGTGCCCGACGGACCGGGGAGCGCGGGGTGCGCCGTCAGGCGGTCTCACCGGCGCCGGAGCGACCGGCGCCGCCGCGGCGACGGCGCCGACGGGGCCGCTTGGGGCCGTCGCCGGCCGGGGTGCCCTCACCCGAGGAGGCCTGCTGGGCGG
>NZ_JAMXRZ010000147.1 GCF_024124375.1 Klenkia sp. PcliD-1-E | reverse complement strand
GCGGTGAGCAGGTCGGGCATGCCCACCGCGCGGGGCCGGCCGGGGCGGCCCGGGTGGGTGCCGCCTGCTCGGCGGCTGGGTCCTGCGCCTCGTCGTCCTGGTGGTCGTCCTGGTCACCCGCCTCGGCAGGCTTCCCCTCGGCAGGCTTCTCGTCGGCCTGCCCGCCGTCGGCCTCGGCCGCCCCGGCGGGCTCCTCGCCGGCGGGGGTCGCGTCGGCGAGGGAGGGCAGCCGGCCCAGCAGGCTGCGCACCTCGTGCAGCCGGGCGGCCAGCTCGTCGCGGACCCGGCGGACCGACGCGGCCTCCTCCTGCGCGGCGGTGACCAGGGCGGCGGCGCGGGTGGTGGCGTCGGCGACCCGGCGCTCGGCGGCGGCGGTGGACGCCTTCTCCCGCTCGTCCTCCAGTCGGGCGGCCTCGGTGCGCCGCGCCCGCTGCGCGATCTCGAAGTCCTCCTCGATCTTCGTGCGGCGGGCCTGGGAGTCGTTGTCGAGCTGGGCGACCCGCTCCTGGGCCTTGGTGACCAGCTCGTCGGCCCGTGCCTGCGCCTTGGTGGCGACCTGCTCGGCCTCGTGCCGGGCCTCGGCGAGCACCCGCTCGGCGTCCGCACCGGCCTGGGCCTGGCGCTGCACCGACGCGTTCTCCTCGGCGGTGATCCGCTGGCGGATCGCGTCGGCCTCCTCGGCGGCCTTGCGGCGCACCTCCGCGGCCTCCTCCTCGGCCAGCCGCAGCATGTGCGAGATGCGCTCGCCCATGTTCTCGAAGGTGGGCGCCCCGGCGGAGGCGGCCTTGCGGCGCAGCGCCTCCATCTCCTGGTGCAGCGCCGACAGCTGGGCGGCCAGGTCGGAGGCGCGGGACGCCGCGGCGTCCCGGTCGGCCATGGTGACCCGCAGGTCCGCGTCCAGCCGCTCGATCGCCTCGGCCACCTGGTCGCGGTGGTAGCCCTTGCGCACGACCTCGAAGGAGTAGGTGGCCTCACGGAGCAGTTCGGCGTGGGGGTCGCTCATGGTCCCCATCCTTCCAGAGTCGACGGGTCGGCCGGCCCCTGACCGACCGGCCCGCAGCGCATCCACAGCTGCGGGCCGGTCAGGTCCTCACAGGCCGCGGAAGCGGTTGATCGCGTCCAGGTGCCGGGCGCGCTTGTCGTGGTCGCGGACGCCCAGGCCCTCCTCGGGGGCGAGGGTGAGGACGCCGACCTTGCCCTGGTGGGAGTTCATCTGGACGTCGCGGGCGGCCTGGCCGACCTCGGCCATCGGGTAGACCTTGGACACCGTGGGGTGGATGAGCCCCTTGTCGATGAGCCTGTTGGCCTCGTAGGCCTCCTTGTAGTTCGCGAAGTGCGAGCTGAGGATCTTCTTCAGGTTCATCCACAGGTAGCGGTTGTCGTACTCGTGCAGGTAGCCCGAGGTCGAGGCGCAGGTGATGATCGTGCCGCCCTTCTTGGCGACGTAGACGCTGGCGCCGAAGGTCTCCCGACCCGGGTGCTCGA
Organism: Klenkia sp. PcliD-1-E; assembly: GCF_024124375.1. Classification (GTDB taxonomy): domain Bacteria; phylum Actinomycetota; class Actinomycetes; order Mycobacteriales; family Geodermatophilaceae; genus Klenkia. The sequence continues at coordinate 7,485 of NZ_JAMXRZ010000147.1, read as the reverse complement.
AGACGATGTCGATGTCCTCGCCGCCGGTGAGCTCGCGGATCTTCTTGCCGAACCGCTGCCACTCCTTGGGGTCCTGGGTCGTCTCGTCCTTCCAGAACCGGTAGCCCTCGGCAGAACGGTCGATGACCAGCTCGGCGCCCATCTTGCGCACGATCTCGGCCTTCTCGGGGCTGGAGACCACGCAGACGGGGATGGCGCCGCCGTTGAGGGCCATCTGGGTGGCGTAGGAGCCCAGCCCGCCGGAGGCGCCCCAGATCAGGACGGTGTCACCCTGCTTCATGTTGGCACCGTTCTTGCTGACCAGCTGCCGGTAGGCGGTGGCGTTGACCAGCCCCGGGGCCGCGGCCTCCTCCCACGTCAGGTGGTCGGGCTTGGGCAGCAGCTGGTTGCTCTTGACCAGGGCCAGCTCGGCCAGGCCGCCGAAGTTGGTCTCGAAGCCCCAGATGCGCTGCTGGGGGTCCATCATCGTGTCGTCGTGGCCGGCCGGGTCCTCCAGCTCCACCGACAGGCAGTGCGCGACGACCTCGTCGCCGGCCTTCCACTTGGTGACGCCGGGGCCGGTCGCCAGCACGACGCCGGCCAGGTCCGAGCCCACCACGTGGTAGGGCAGGTCGTGCCGCTTCCCCAGCTCGGAGACCCGGCCGTAGCGCTCCAGGAACCCGAAGGTGCTCACCGGCTCGAAGATCGACGTCCAGACGGTGTTGTAGTTCACCGAGGACGCCATCACGGCCACGATCGCCTCACCCGGACCGAGCTCGGGGGTGGGCACCTCCTCCACGTGCAGGCTCTTGCGGGGGTCCTTGTCCTTGGTGGCCAGGCCCTCGAACATGCCCTGCTCGTCCTTGCGGACCAGCACGCCGCGGTAGGAGGCGGGCACGCCCAGCCCCCCGATGTCGGCCAGCTGGTCGGACAGGATGGCGTCCCTGATCTCGTTCACGTGCTGCTCCCGGGTCGTCGTTGGCTCGGTGTGCTGGCGGACGTTACTGGCGAGTAGCCCGGATGTCAGCGGGATGTGGTCGGTTCCACGATCTCGACGAGCACGCCCCCGGCGTCCTTGGGGTGCACGAAGTTCACCCGGCTGCCGGCGGTGCCGCGGCGCGGCTCGTCGTAGAGCAGCCGCAGGCCGCGCTCGCGCAGGGTGGCGCTCACCGCCTCGACGTCGCCCACCCGGAACGCCAGCTGCTGCAGGCCCGGGCCCGAACGACCGATGAACTTCGCGATCGTGGACTCCGGCGTCAGCGGCGCCAGCAGCTGGATGCGGGTGTCACCGGACCCGACGGCGAGCATGGCCTCGCGGACGCCCTGCTCCTCGTTGGTCTCCTCGTGCACCGACCGCACCCCGAAGGCACGGTCGTAGAAGGCGATCGCCTCGTCCAGGTCCGGGACGGCGATCCCGACGTGGTCGATGGTGGTGAACAGGTCGGTGGGCAGGGCGGCTGCGTCGGCGCTCATGCGGGCATGGTGCCGTCCACGGCGTCCTCGCGGTGGTGACCCTGGACACAGCGGAGCCCGCCGCCCCCGGTGGGGACGACGGGCTCGCGCGGGCGGTGGCGGCTACTTCGCGAGGAACTGCAGCAGCGCTGCGTTGAACTCCTGCGGGTGGCTGGCGTTGATGCCGTGCGGCCCACCCTCGACGACCACCAGCTCGGCGCCCTCGATCGCCTCGGCCGACCGCTTTCCCGACACGTCGATCGGGACGACGCCGTCGCTGTCGCCGTGGATGACCAGGGTCGGCACGGTCACCTTCGCCACGTCGTCGCGGAAGTCGGTGCGGCCGAAGGCGGTGATGCAGTCCAGCGTGCCCTTCGGTGAGGCGGTGTTGGCGATCTGCCGGGCGAAGGCCTTCTGCGCCCCGCTGACCAGGTCCTTCTTCTCGCCCGCGGCGAAGAAGTTCTCCGTGAAGTCCTCGAGGAAGGCGGGCCGGTCGGTGCGCACGCCGTCCTGGAAGGCCTCGATGGTGGCGTCGTCCAGCCCGCCGTCCGGGTTGTCGTCGGACTTGTACAGGTAGGGCGGGACAGCGGCGGCGAGGACGGCCGAGTGGATGCGGTCGGTGCCGTACCGGCTGATGTAGCGGACGACCTCGCCGCCGCCCATGGAGAAGCCGACGAGGGTGACGTCGGTCAGCTCCAGGTGGGTGAGCAGGGCGTCGAGGTCGGCGGCGAAGGTGTCGTAGTCGTAGCCGTCGAAGGGCTTGTCCGACTCCCCGAAGCCGCGCCGGTCGTAGGTGACGACCCGGTGACCGGCCTCGACCAGGGCGGGCACCTGCGCCTCCCAGGACCTGCCCGAGAGCGGCCAGCCGTGGATCAGCACGACCGGGCGGCCGGTGCCGTGGTCCTCGTAGTACAGCTCGATAGGGGCGGAGTTCTCGGTGCCGACGGTCACGCGGGGCATGGGGTGGTTCTCCCTCGGGGTGGGGTGTGCGGTCGATGGCTCACTGCCCGGTCGTGCGCGACGGGAACCCTGGTGAGCTCGGTCACCAGCCGTCGGCAGGCGCGCCCGGGGCGCCCTAGGCTCGGTGTGCCGCCAACGAGGGCGGTGCGCACCCCTGGAGGACCGATGGTCAAGCCCGCAGCCCCCAACCGCTCCGTGATCGTCGGCGGCGCACGCACACCGATGGGGCGGCTGCTCGGCTCGCTCAAGGACTTCTCCGCCGCCGACCTGGGCGGCGTCGCCATCAAGGGCGCCCTGGAGAAGGCCGGCATCAGCGGCGACCAGGTCGAGTACGTGATCATGGGCCAGGTCATCCAGGCCGGCGCCGGGCAGAACCCGGCCCGCCCGGCCGCGGTGGCCGGTGGCATCCCGATGAGCGTGCCGTCGTTCACCCTGAACAAGGTGTGCCTGTCCGGCATCGACGCGATCGCGCTGGCCGACCAGCTCATCCGGGCCGGGGAGTTCGACGTCGTCGTCGCCGGCGGCATGGAGTCGATGACCCAGGCGCCGCACCTGCTGCCGACCAGCCGCACCGGCGTGAAGTTCGGCGACGCGCAGCTGGTCGACTCGATGAACCACGACGGGCTCACCGACACCTTCGACCAGGTGGCCATGGGCCGCCTCACCGAGCAGGCCAACAGCCGCTACGACCTGACCCGCGAGGAGCAGGACGCCTTCGGTGCCGCCAGCCACCAGCGGGCCGCGGCCGCGCACAAGAACGGCCTGTTCGACGACGAGATCGTCACGGTCTCGATCCCCCAGCGCAAGGGCGACCCGGTCGAGTTCCGCGAGGACGAGGGCATCCGGGCCGACACCACCACCGAGTCCCTGGGCAAGCTCAAGCCGGCGTTCAGCAAGGACGGCACCATCACCGCCGGCACCGCCTCGCAGATCTCCGACGGCGCGTGCGCGGTCGTGGTGATGAGCGCGGCCAAGGCGGCCGAGCTCGGCTGCACGGTGCTGGCCGAGATCGGCGCGCACGGCGTCGTGGCCGGCCCCGACGCCACCCTGCAGCAGCAGCCGTCGCGGGCCATCGCCGCGGCCTGCGAGCGCGAGGGCATCAGCCCGGCCGACCTCGACCTGGTCGAGATCAACGAGGCGTTCGCCGCGGTGGGCATCGTGTCCACCCGGGAGCTGGGCCTGGACCCGGAGAAGGTCAACGTCAACGGCGGCGCGATCGCGCTGGGCCACCCGGTCGGGATGAGCGGCGCGCGCATCGTGCTGCACCTGGCGCTGGAGCTCGGGCGGCGCGGCGGTGGCACCGGCGCGGCCGCGCTGTGCGGTGGCGGTGGCCAGGGCGACGCCCTGGTGCTGCACGTCCCCGCCGCCTGACGGTGGGTCGCCGGACCCCGGACGTCGGCGCACTGGTCGCCGGTGCCCGGGACGGCGACCCGCGCTGCGTCGCCCGGCTGATCTCCCTGGTCGAGCAGGAGAGCCCGGCGCTGCGCGAGGTCGCCGCGGCGCTGGCCCCGCACACCGGCCGGGCCCAGGTGCTGGGGATCACCGGCCCGCCCGGGGTCGGCAAGTCCACCACCACCACGGCGCTGGTCCGGGGCCTGCGCGAGCGGGACCTGCGGGTCGGGGTGCTCGCCGTGGACCCGTCGTCCCCGTTCTCCGGCGGTGCGCTGCTCGGCGACCGGGTGCGGATGGGCGACCACGCCGACGACCCCGGCGTCTTCATCCGCTCGATGGCCTCCCGCGGGCACCTGGGCGGGCTGTCCTGGGCCACCCCCCAGGCGTTGCGGGTGCTCGACGGGGCCGGCTGCGACGTCGTCGTCGTGGAGACCGTCGGGGTGGGGCAGTCCGAGCTGGAGGTCGCCTCGCTCGCCGACACCACCCTGGTGCTCGTCGCGCCCGGGATGGGCGACGGCGTCCAGGCCGCCAAGGCCGGGATCCTCGAGGTGGCCGACGTGTTCGTGGTGAACAAGGCCGACCGGGAGGGGGCCGACCGCACCGCCCGCGAGCTCCGGTCGATGCTGACCATGGTCCCGCCGTCGGACTGGCGGCCGCCGGTGGTGCGCACCGTCGCGTCGGAGGGCCGAGGCATGGACGACGTGCTGGCCCGGGTCGGGGAGCACCGGGCCTGGCTGACCTCCTCCGGCGAGGGCGACCGGCGCCGCCGGGTGCGGGCCGCACGGGAGATCGAGGCGATCGCGGTCGGGGAGTTGCGCCGCCGGATGGGCGACGTCGGCGGCGCGGGCGCGGTCGACGCCCTGGCCGAGCGGGTGGTCGCCGGGGAGTGCGACCCCTACGCCGCGGCCGACGAGCTCGTCGGGCGGCTCTGAGGGGGCCCGGGGGAGACTGGCCCCATGAGTTCGCGACCTGATGCCGTCGTCGTCGGGGCCGGACCGAACGGGCTGGCCGCCGCGCTGCGGCTGTCGGCCGCGGGCCTGCGGGTCCAGGTCGTCGAGCGGGCGTCCCGGCCCGGCGGGGGCATGCGCACCGAGGAGGTCACCCTCCCCGGCTTCGCGCACGACATCTGCTCGGCGGTGCACCCGATGGGTGTGGCCTCGCCGTTCTTCCGCGAGTTCGACTGGGCCTCCCGCGGGGTGCGGATGATCCACCCGGAGGTCGCCTTCGCCCACCCGCTGGACGGCGGGGACGCCGCGGTCGCCCACGCCGACCTCGACCGCACCGCCGCCGGTCTCGGCGCCGACGGCGCGGCCTACCGGAAGCTGCTGGGCCCCCTGGTGGAGCACGGCGACGACGTCATCGACTACTTCCTCTCCTCCGCCTTCCGCCGGCTGCCCACCCGCAGCCTCGGCGCCGTCGCCAGGTTCGCCCTCAACGCGCTGCCCGACATCCGCTGGCTGGCGCACCGCGCCTTCGACGGCGAACCGGCCCGCGCGCTGGTCGGCGGGGCCGCCGCGCACGGCATGCTCGACCTCACCCGGCCGCTCACGGCGGGGCTGGGCATGGTGCTCACGATGCTGGCCCACCACCGGGGCTGGCCGCTGCCCGAGGGCGGCACGCAGCGGATGGCCGACGCGATGGTCACCGCGCTGGAGCAGCAGGGCGGGTCGGTGGAGTACGACCACGAGGTGACCGACCTGCGGGAGTTCGACGGGGTCCCGGCGGTGCTGCTGGACACCTCACCCGACGCCTTCGTCGCGATGGCCGGTGACCGGCTGACCCCGGGCTACCGGCGCTGGGTGCGCCGGTACAAGCACGGACCGGGGGTCTTCAAGGTCGACTGGGCGCTGTCGGACCCGGTGCCGTGGACGAACCCCGACGTCCGCCGGGCGGGAACGGTGCACGTCGCAGGCACCCTGGCCGAGACCATCGCCGGCGAGGCCGCGCCGGCCGCCGGCCGGCTGACCGATCAGCCGTACGTGCTGGCCGTGCAGCCCACCGTCCTGGACCCCACCCGGGCGCCGGACGGGAAGCACGTGTTCTGGGCCTACGTGCACGTCCCGAACGGCTCGGACGTCGACATGACCGCGCAGGTCGAGGCGCAGATCGAGCGGTTCGCCCCGGGCTTCCGGGACACGGTCCTGGCGCGGGCGACGAAGACCGCGCCGCAGATGCAGGAGTGGAACCCCAACAACGTCGGTGGCGACATCTCCAACGGCGAGGCGTCGCTGCTGCAGATGCTGGCCCGCCCGGTGCCGCGCTGGAACACCTACTCCACGCCGGTGGACCACGTGTTCCTCGCGTCGTCGGCGACCCCGCCCGGGCCTGCGGTGCACGGCATGTGCGGTGACAACGCCGCCCGGGTGGCCCTCCGGAAGGTCTTCGGCGTCCGGGCGGTCCCGCCCCTGCGCCCCGCCCCACCCACCTGACCCCGCCCGCGCCGCCGACGCCGCTGGATGTGGGTCGTTGCTGGGTCATCCGCCCGGGACCCCGCTGCATGCCACATCGAGCGGGCGAGCTCGGCGGCCACCCGGGCCACCAGGGCAGCCGGGTGCGCCAGGTCCTCCGCCGTCACGGAGACCACCCGCCAGCCGGCTGCGGTCAGCCGGTTCAGGCGTGCCCGGTCGCGGGCGAACTGCTCGGTGCCGGCGTGCCAGCGACCGTCGTACTCCACGGCCACCCGGTGCTCGGGCCAGGCGAAGTCCACCCGGGCAATCTCCCGGCCACCGTGCACGACGCCGAACTGGGCGACGGGCGGGGGCAGCCGTGAGCGGTGCAGGAGCAACCGGACCACGGTCTCCATCGGTGACTCCGCGAGGCCGTCGGCCAGCCGGACGACGGCCTCGGCCCGTCGGGCGCCGCGGGCGGTGTCGGCCTCCGCGGCCGCCAGCAGCTCGGGCTGGTCGACGGGCACGGCGCGCAGGAAGCGGTCGACCACCGCGACGGCCTCGTCGTGCGGTGCTGCGACGGCGAGGTCGAGCCCCGTGCGGACCAGGCCGGTGACCTGGACCTCGCCGTGGATGACCACCTCGTCGGGCCGGAGGACGCGACGCCGGACCGCGACACCCCCGATGCGGCCGGCCGTCGTCCCGGGCGGCAGGGTCACCTCGACGTCGTCGGGTGGTCCGGCCAGCGGCACGCCCCACAGCACTGCCGCGCTCCTGCCGGACAGCACCGCGGAGGGCAGCAGCAGCCGGACCGCGGCCGCCCGGGCGCGGTGGTCGAGCGCGACGTCGGGGCCGGCGTAGAGGTCCCGGGCCAGGGCGCGGAACGCCGTCGACCGCGGGTGTGCGGGGGTCAGCTGACCACTGCGGACGGCGTCCGAACCGCGGAAGACGGCGGCGCGCAGGTCCGGCGGGCAGTACGGCATCGGGGGCACCGCCGCAGGATGGACCACCGGGCGACGTCGTCCCGGGGGGTTGTCCACAGCGTCCCTGGGCAGTGCCGGCCCGCTGGGTGTGATTCGTCGCGGTGTCCGAGCCGACCGACCCCGCCGGATGTCACACCGTGCGGGGTCGGGTGCGGACCGGCACCGGGCCCGGCGCACGGGTCCGGGCGGTGGGATCATGGCCGCCATGCAGCCGTCCCGCCCCGCCCGACCCGGCCAGCCCACCGACCCCCGCGCCGCCGCGCAGCAGGCCCAGCTGGCCGCCTCGTTGGCCGGGGCGGTGGACCTGGCCGCGGTCAAGGCCCGCTCGGACG
>NZ_JAMXRZ010000146.1 GCF_024124375.1 Klenkia sp. PcliD-1-E | reverse complement strand
GGCTCGGTGCGCTCGCCGCTGCCGGCACGACGCTGCCGACGGCCGACCAGCTCCGCACCGGCGACCTGCCCCGTGGGCTCAGCCCGGCCCGGGACGCCACCGGCGCCCCCGTCCCGGGGGTCGCGGCCGGCGTGGTGGACGGTGCGGTGGTCACCGTGCCCTCCGCCGAGGCGGCCGCCGCGGTGAGCTTCGCGCTCGCCCAGCTGGGCACCCCCTACTCCCCCGGCGGCAGCACGTCCGCCGGCCTGGACTGCGGCGGGCTGGCCGCGACCGTCTGGACCGCCGCGGGCACCGCCCTGGGCACCGGCCTGGTGGACCAGTGGTCGGCCGGCACCGTCGTCCCCACCGGGCAGCTGCAGGCCGGTGACCTGGTCTTCGGGGTCGACCCCCTGCTGGGGCTCGACGACGTCGGCGTCTACGTCGGCGACGGCCAGGTGGTCACCGCCTCGGCGAGCCGCCACCAGGTCGTCGTCGCCGGCCTCCCCGAGGGGGCCACCGCGGTGCGGGTCACGCTGCCCGTCGACCGGCCCAACGCCGCCCCGCCGGGCACCGGCGCCCTCGTCGCCACCTGCGGTGCGCTGCCGGCCGCGGCCACCGTCAGCGGCGCCCCGGTCGACCCCGCGTGGGGTGGCTGGTCCAACGGTCGGGTCCCGGCGTCCGCGCTGTGCCCGATCGGGGGTGGCCAGCTGCTGCGCTGCGACGCCGCGGCCGCCTACACCGCGCTGGACCGGGCCTACCAGCAGGCCTTCGGCACGCCGCTGTGCATCACCGACTCCTACCGGTCCTACGCCGCGCAGCTGGACGCGCACGTCCGCAAGCCGCTGATCACCGCGGTGCCCGGCACGTCCAACCACGGGTGGGGGCTGGCGGTGGACCTGTGCGGGGGCGTCAACGTCTTCGGCACCCCGCAGCACGACTGGATGGCCACCTACGCCGGCCACCTGGGCTGGGTGCACCCGGACTGGGCGCAGGCCACCGGCAGCAACCCGGAGCCGTGGCACTGGGAGTTCGGCCACCTGGCCGACTGAGGCACCGCCCCGACAGTGATCAGGGGCCCTGGTCACTGTCCGGCCGACCACACCGACGTCGCCGCGGGTGGACGCACACCGCCCAGGACGGCGCCCCCTCTAGCACGCGCACGCCGCCGGGGGGCGCGTCGTCCACACCACGCCGCCGTCGTCCCCAGGTCGACCCGGAAGCCCGGCACCGACCCCACCCTGGTCGCGTGCACCCCCTCATCCGAGCCGCGCTCGAGCGCAACGGCGGCGTCTTCACCACCGCGGACGCCGTCGCCTCCGGCGTCCCCCGCACGGCCATCCCCGCCCTGCTCCGCGCCGGCACCTGGCACCGCGTGCGGTACGGGGTCTACACGACCGGGCCGATCTGGCGCCAGCACGCCGCCGCCGGAACGGATCACGACCTGGAGTGCGCCGCCGTCGTCCTGAGGCTGGGGCGCCCGGCCGTCGTCAGCCACACGTCAGCGGCGCGCCTGCACGGGCTGGTCCTGCCGGCCGAACCACCGCCGGGCGTCTGGCTGACCGACCCCGCCCAGTTCCGGGTGGGCAAGGGCTACCGGGTGCTGGAGGCCCCCGTCGGGGCCGATGCGACCACCCACGGGGTCCTCCGCATCACGTCCCTCCCCCGGACCCTGGCCGACGTCGGCCGCAGCTGGGCGGTCGAGGACACCGTCGTCGCCGTCGACGACGCCCTGGCCGACGGGCGCACCACGCCCGCCGAGCTGACCGCCGCTGCGCTCGCCCAGACGCACTGGGTGGGTGCAGGCCAGGCGGCGACGGCGTTCGGCCTGTCCGCGGTGGGCGCCCACTCGCCCCACGAGACCCGCACGCGGCTCCGGGTGGTCGGGGCCGGTTTCCCGCAGCCGTTGCTCCAGGTCGCTGTCTGGCGAGGCAACCGGCTCGTGGCGGTGCTGGACATGTACTGGCCGGAGCACGGGGTCTTCGGCAACTGCGACGGCAAGGTGAAGGTGCTGGACCCCTGGGGTGGGCGCACGGCGGCGGAGGCCGTGTGGCGCGAGAAGTCCCAGCACGACGAGCTCGTCGACATCGGGCTGCGCGGCACGCACATCAAGCCGGGCGACCTGTACGTCGGGTGGGCGGCGAAGGTGGCCAGCCTGGAGCGGCTGTTCGCCGCACCGCGGCCCGCCCTGGCCGACGGCGTCCGCCTGGTCCAGCACAACGGTGGCCTCCGCGACCCCGGGCGCCCGTCGCGCTCGGCCTGACGTGGGCCCCGCCGGCCGCACTCACGTACCGCCGACCACACCGACGTCCGTGCGGCCGGCCGTGCAGTGATCAGGTCCCCTGATCACTGCACAGCGGGGAGCTACACCCAGGGGAGGTCGGCGAGCTCCCGCCAGGGCAGCACGACGCAGGGCTCGCTGCTCTCCCCCGCCAGCCGGGCGGTGACGGTGCGCGGGGCCCAGGCCACGGGCCGGCCGGGGGTCACCACGACGCTGCCCTCGGCGAGCAGCAGGCCCAGCTCGCCCGAGCGGGCGACCAGCTGCTCGGGTGCAGCGAGGGCCGCGGTGGCCAGGAGCGGCGCGTCGGCGTCCAGCAGCAGCACCGGCCCCTCGACCGTGCAGCGGACGACGACGTCGGCGGCCCGCGCCCGGGCGGCCTCGCGGACGGTGAGCACGTCGAGCGCGGAGGTGAAGGGGTGCGGGGCCCAGCCGACGAGGCGGTCCCCCCGGGCCACGGCGACCTGCCAGGCCAGGTCGTCACCGGCAGGCCCGGACCAGGCGAGAACGGCGACACCGCGGCGGGCTGCCTCGGCGTCGGTGGCCGGGCGCCGGGCCATCAGCCCCCGCAGGACGGCGTCCAGGCCGGCGGGAGTGAGGTCGGCCCCGGTGGAGGGGAGCTCGTCGGCCAGGTCGGCGAGGTCGACGCGCCACAGGCGCTCGTCCTCCTCGACCAACAGGGCGGGCCGGCGGACGTCGTCCTCCAGCTGCAGGGACAGGCCGGGGACGCCGGCGGCGCAGAGGCGGGCGGCGGCGGCGACCAGGTCGTCGAGGTCGCAGGTGCGGCGGTCCAGCCGGGTCAGCAGGCGCAGCGGTGCGCCGAGGGCGGGCACGGCGCGTCGGGTCAGAGCGAGCGGCCACCGGTGAGCGCGGCGCGCACCGGGGGCGTGAGCTCGGGCAGGCTGAGGGTGCAGGCCAGCTCCATGGCCGACAGGCGGACCGGCAGGGTGTCGGGGTCCCACCCGGTGACCAGGCGGACCCGCGCCGTGGAGGACGGCCAGACGACGTCGCGGGCGCGGGCCACGTGCAGCTCGGTGAGGACGTCGACCAGGCGGTCGGCAGTGGTCGCGGGCAGGTCGGCGCGGGTCAGGGCGGCCTCGATGCTCACGGCGAGCGCGTCGCGGTCGGCGGCCGACAGCCAGTGCGGCACCAGGACGACCCGGGTCGACTGCTCGTACACCATCGACATCGCTGACACGCTCCCCTTGCGTCCCAGGACGGTCCCGTACGGCTCTCCCGTCCCACTGACCTCATCTATCGGCAGCAGCGCGCACTCCTCCACCCGAGTCAGCCGGCCAGTTCCATCAGCCGGTCCTTCAGCACCCGCTCGGCCCGGTCGGCGTGCACGTTCATGTTGCGCACGGAGGTGCCGAGGTCGGCCGACAGCTGGGTCTTGGTCTGCCCGCCCCACGTGGTGAGGTACCAGGTGACCCAGCCCAGGACGTTGGGCTGGCCGGCCCGCTGGTCGGGACGCGCGGTGACGTCGGGGGCGCAGGCCGCGGTGAGGGCGTGCGAGAGCAGGGTCTGCTCGGCCTCGCCGAGGATCTCGTCGGGCGCCTGAGCGGTGTCGGGCAGCAGGTGGTCGGCACCGTCGGGGACGCCGTCCAGCGACTGCAGGTTGCGCAGCCCGTTGAGGGTGGCCACCGACTGGGCGTTCTTGCGCAGCACCGCCACGCTCTGGCCCAGCAGCTCGGCCAGCTCCCGCTCGGTGGGCCGCCGCTGGTGCTCGGCGACGAAGGCGGCGATCGCCTTCTGCTGCTTGTTCTCGGTGTCGGTGGCGGTGCGACCGAAGGCGGCGCGGCCCAGGTCGTGCACCCACTTGGACAGCTGGGTGGCCAGGAACGCGCCGAAGGGCACGCCCTTGGTCTCGTCGTACTGCGCGACGGCCTTGAGCACCCACTCGCTGACCTGCTGGACGACGTCGTCGTTGTCGGGGATGTGCAGCCGGATGGTGCTCATGTTCCGCTGCAGGCGCTTGAGGCTGACCGGCCCGTAGTGCCGGCACAGGTCGGCGAGGAACTGCGGGGGCAGGTCGCGGGGGGCCCGGCGCCGCACCCCGCTCTCGGCGCGCAGGCCGACGGTGCGGTAGCCGTGCACGGCGCACCAGTTCTTCACCAGCGCCGACAGCTCCGCGGCCTGGCCGGCGTCGCCGTCGACGCGGTAGAGGCCCTCGCCCTCGTCGAGGGTGACGGTGACCGCGTCGGGCAGGGCGGCCCGGAACTCCGCCATGGGCAGCTCCCGCTCCGTGCGGAAGTGCACCCGGTCGCGCAGCGTGATGGGCGTGCTCGCCCAGGCCTCGTCCTCGGTGATGCCGCCGAACACGAGCGGGGCGCTGGACCTGCGGGGCGGCTCGGACACCGGGTGACTCCTGTCGTCGGGTCGGATCTCGGGGGAAGACAGCCCGCCGGGCGGGGCCGGCGCGGGCTGCGGGATCGCGTCTCGGTCGAGGACGAGCTGCGAGGTGCTGCGGGGACGTGCTGGAGGCGGGGCGCGTCGGCCCTCAGGCGCTGACGGCGCCCAGCACCTCGGACTGCCAGACCGGCTCGGCGGCCAGCGGGCGGTCACCGGCCCGCAGGAACGGCGCGACGACGGCGCTCTCCTCGGCGGTGGGCTCGGTCGCGTAGACCGGCATGTGGTCGTAGAGGACCGTGAACAGGTCGGACACGAAGCCGTAGGCGGCCTGCGCGGCCGGGCTGAAGCGGGCGACCTCCAGGCGTGGGCCGAGGTCGACGGCGACGGTGATGCGCAGGACGCGGTCGTCCTTGCTCAGGCCGGCGAGGGTGACCGGGACACCGGCGTGCTCGGTGGCGAGCTGGGCCAGCGCGGTCAGGCACTTGCGCGCAGCCGCACGGCGGGGCCGCAGCTGCACGTGGACGACGAGGTGGTCGTCGCCGTCCCGGTCGGCATCGGGTGCCGCGGTGAGGACGGGTCCTGCCGCCGGCGTCGGGCCGGCGGTCCGGACGAGGTCATCCGTGTCGGTCGCGCTGTGTCGCATCTTGATTGCCCCCTGTCACGTGCTTGGGGGAAAGGATTGCGCACCGAGGGGTCCGGGTTGAGCCGAAACGAGGTTCGTGTCGCCCAACTACCGACGGATTCGTGGGCAGATCATGCCGAGGACCGCGCCGCCGTGTCGCTCACCGCGGCGGCCGGCTGTGTGCCAGCTGCGGACCCCCTCGTCCCACCCAGCGCGGCGGTCAGCGCACCGACCGCGTCGGCGGCCACGCGCACGGCCAGCCGGCGGGCGGCGGCGATCTGCTCGTAGACCTCCTCGCGGTGGATGGACACCTCGCGAGGGGCCTTGAAGCCGAGCCGGACGGTGTTGCCGCGGACCTCGACGACGTGCACCTCGATGTCGTCGCCGATGCGGATGGTCTCGCCGATCGTGCGGGTGAGCGTGAGCACCTGGACCCCTCCATGGGTGTCGGTGGCTGCGACGGCCTCCTGCCGCCGCTTGGCCGTGGACCTGACTGCATGATCGGCAGTCGCGCAACCCGACACGCAGATCTGCGGTGCGGGTGGGGCCCACGGGTCGGGCGGGTCAGCGGATGAAGTCGACCAGCGAGTTCTGGATGGTCTGGGAGCTGACGGTGAGCGCTGCGTCGTAGGCGTTCTGCCGGAGCTTGAGCTCGAGGTAGGCCTTGGCGGTGTCGATGTCCTCGACGTCGCCGAGCTGGGAGCCCAGGGAGATGGCGGCGTCGGCGTTCACGGCCTTGACGGTGTCCAGGCGGTTCACCCGGACGCCCACCTCGGTGCGCGCGGCGGTCACCCGGGACAGCGCGGCGTCGACGTCGCCGATGGAGGCGGTCAGGTCGCCCGTGGGGGTCGCGGTCACCTCGTCGGCGATCCGCTGCACGAGGGCGAAGACGTCGGCACCGGGGGGACCGAAGGCGGTGGGTCCGTCGACGTCGGTGCGGACGGTCTCGGTCGGGGACACCCGCACGTCGAGGGGGACACCGGCCCGGCCGGTGAAGGCACCGGTGGTCGTGTCGTAGGCCTGCGACGTCGAGGTCGCCCCACCGAAGACGGGCCGGCCGTCGACGGTCCGGTTGGCCATGGCCAGCAGCCCGTCGCGCAGACCGGCCACCTCGATGGACAACGCCTTGAGCGACTCGGGGCTCTGCGACCCGGTGCTCGCGGCCTGGGTGGTCAGGTCGCGGACCCGGCGCAGCATGTCGCCGACCGTGGCCAGCGCGCCGTCGGCGGCGGCCAGCGTGGTGCCGGCCTGCGTGATGTTGGCGCCGTACTGGTCGTTGGCGGCCAGGTCGGTGCGGGTGCGCATGGCGGTCGCCGTGCCGCTGGGGTTGTCCGACGGCTTGGTGATCGCCTTGCCGGAGGTGATCTGGTCGTTGAGCTTGGCGACGGCGGCGAGGTTGGTCCCCATGTTGCGGATGTTGTTGTCCGCGAGGGTCCGCTGGGTGATGCGCATCAGGTCACCTTCCGACCAGGCCGGTCTTGTTGATCAGGACGTCGAGCATCTCGTCGAGGGCGGTCACCACACGGGCGGCCGCGGCGTAGGACTGCTTGAACACCAGCAGGTTGGTCATCTCCTCGTCGAGGGAGACCCCGCTGACCGACAGCCGGGCCTGGTCGACCTGGCCCAGGACGGTGCTGGCGGTCGCGGCCGCGCCGGTGGCGCTGCGGGAGGCGATGCCCAGGGCGGTGATCATGTCGCGGTAGGTGGCGTCCGGGCCGCCGGCCTGCTTGCCGAGGTCGGCGATCGCGTCGGCGACCTGCCCGTCGGCCGAGGCGTCCGTGCCCAGCGGCCCGTTGGCCGCGGCGGCGAGCTTGGCCGGGTCGGTGAGGACGACGGCGATGGTGCGTGCGGTCGACCCGCTGTAGAGCGCGGTGCCGGGGGCCCCCGTCTGGTCGTAGCCGGTGGCGAGCACACCGTTGACCGCGCTCAGCTTCGACGCGACGACGTCCAGCTTGCCCTGGTAGCTCGGCAGGATCGTGTTCAGCGCGTCGAGCTGACCGCCGACGGAGCCGCCGGGCTGCAGCACCGACCCACCCGGCGCCACGGCCAGCCGCACCGGGCTGGTACCCATGGTCAGCGGGTCGATGCCGCCGGCCAGCGCCAGCTTCGAGGCGTTCCCGGCGCTGACCAGGACGTTGCCGTCGACGACCACGTCGACCATGCCGTTCTCGCCCTCGACGCCGGTGGCACCGAGCGTCTTGGACAGGAGTGCCACCAGGCCGTCGCGCTGGTCCTGCAGCTCGTTGGCGGGGTTCCCGTTGCCCTGGGACTCCTGGATCGTCCTGTTCAGCTGGGCGATCTGGGCCAGCGTGGCGTTGGCCTCGTCGACCACGTCGACGGTCTCGAGGCGGGTGTTCGTCCACTGGGCGTCGATCGCCGCGCTCGCCGTCCGCAGGCCCTTGGCCAGCGCGTCGGCCGACGCCAGGACGGCGATCCGCGAGGAGGTGTCGGTCGGCCGGGTGGACAGCTGGCTCCACGCCGCCGAGGTCTTGGTGAGCAGGCTCTGGATCCCGGTGTCCCCGGGCTCGCCGAAGGAGGTCTCGAGCTGGTCGTAGGTGGCCGCGGTGGCCGCGGCCTGGCTGGTGAGGCCGGCCTGCTGCTGGGCCCGGCGCTCCAGGAAGGCGTCGCGCACCCGGATGACCTTGTCCGCGCTGACCCCGTTGCCCGGGCTGTCCTCGCGGGACTGCAGGCCGTAGGCCGACACGCTGGCCAGGGACTGCATCTCCACCCGCTGCCGGGTGTAGCCGACGGTGTTGGCGTTGGCGACGTTCTGCCCGGTGACGTCGATGGCCCGCTGCTGGGCGGCCAGCGCCCGGGAGGCGACGGTGAGGGAGGAGAAGCCGCTCACAGCGCACCGTCCAGGCTGACCGAGCGGGAGGCACCGGCCTGGGTGCGGCCGGTGGCGGAGTAGGTGCGGACGTTGTCCGGCCGGACGGTCAGCAGCGCCTCGTCGATGGCGGCCAGGCCGTTGGCGATGAGGTCGCGGTTGGCGTCGGACAGCCCGCGCAGCTCGCTGACCAGGACCAGCAGGGTCTCGTGGTGCTTGACCAGCAGGTCGTCCCAGGGCGCGCCGGCGGCCTCGGCGAGGGTCCGCAGCGAGGGGTTGGCCGGCAGGCCCAGCTGCGCGGCGATGGTCTCGGCGACCGCGGCCCGCTCGACCTCCAGGGTGCGCAGCTGGTCCAGGACCACCTCGATCTCGTGCGCGATGCGCGGCAGCCAGCGGTTCTTGCCCGAGACGATGAGGTACTGCTTCTCCTCCGCCTTGAACAGCAGCAGGTCCAAGAGCTCCTGCTCGCGCCAGAGCAGGGTCGACAGGTGCTGGAAGTCCACCGTGGCTCCTCTCGTGTCGGTCGTGCCGCTGGCGTCGCCGCTCACCGGTCTCGGGGGCTGTCTTCGGCACATCCCGACGACGGTGAAGCCGAGTGCTCAAGTTCGGTGCAGGAGTTGCCGAGGGGGGTCAGGTGTGACTCGTGGGACGCCGAGATAGGGGGCGTGAACCCGTCTCGCCCGTCGCCTCCCCAGGCGGGCCCGTCCCGGCCGGCCCGGACGCCGTCGACCCCGTCGGTCGACGCCCTGGTGACCGAGCACATCGCGCTCGCGCAGTACGCGGTGAACGCGGTGGCGGCCCGGATCTCGCTGCCCGCGCACGTCAGCCGGGAGGACCTGCTCTCCTGCGCCCAGGTCGCCCTCGTGGAGGTGGCCCGCCGCTTCGACGCCGGTGCCGGCGCCACCTTCGCCACCTACGCCCTCCCCCGCCTGCAGGGCGCGGTGCTCGACGAGCTCCGCTCCGGGGACTG
>NZ_JAMXRZ010000145.1 GCF_024124375.1 Klenkia sp. PcliD-1-E | reverse complement strand
GGGTCGCCGCGGCCGAGGTCGTCCCGGCTGGCCAGCACGGTGGCGACGACGTAGACGAGCACCGCGACGAAGGGGCCCACGGCCAGCGCGGCCAGCATGTTGAGGTCCAGGGCGGTGGTGACGACGGTGCCGACGGTCATCAGCTGCTCGCGGGAGGGACCGCGGCCCAGCAGGGCGCCCAGCTGCCAGGCGGTCACCGACGCGGCGAGCATCCCGACCGTGAGCCCCACCAGGGTGACCACGCCGCGCCGCCGCCGGGGCAGCCAGCCCGCCAGGCCCGCCAGCAGGCCCAGCCCGCCGAGCAGGAGCACGTAGACCCCGTCGTCGGAGGCGAACAGCTCCGGGTTCACCAGCCCGCCCCCGGTGACCTCGACCGCACCCTCGGTGGAGGTGACGGTGAACTGGGCGCGGGGGGCCAGCCACACCCACAGCAGGCCGGCGACCAGGCCGAGCAGGGCCAGCACGACGGCGGTGACCACGGCGCCGCGGACGTCGTCCCGGCTGCCGCGCAGCCCCGGCACACCGGACCGCACCGCGGGCGGACGCGGGCCCCCGGCGCCGGAGGGTGCGTCCGGCCCGGGGGTCGGGGTGGGGGGCGGGGCGTCGGTCACGTCAGCGATTCGACCACAGGCGCACGGCGGCGGCGCCCAGAGGAGGCGTTCAGAGGATGGCGACGCTGGTGGGGCCCAGCAGCGCCTTGATGTCGCCCATGAGGGCGGTGCTGGGCCGCACGGACAGCCGCTGGTCCAGCCGCAGCACCGTCTCGCGCTGGCCGTTGATCAGCTTCAGCTGCACCTCGGTGGTGCCGGGGTGGCTGCCCAGCACCTCGCGCAGCCGCTCCACGACCGGCGGGGTGCACCGGGCCGCCGGCATCGACACGAGCACCGGGCCGCGCGGGCCCTCGGTGAGCTCGGGGACCATGACCTCGGAGCCGAAGATCGACGGGGTGTCGTCGCGCCGGGAGATGCGCCCCTTGACCACCACGATCTGATCCCGGGCGACCTTGTCGGCCACTTCGAGCCAGGTCTTGGGGAAGAACAGGACCTCGATGCCGGCCTCGAGGTCCTCGATGGTGGCGATGGCCCAGGGCGCGCCCTGCTTGTTCGTGCGCGGGGAGACCGCGGTGAGGATGCCCGCGACGGTGACGTTGGCGCCGTCCTCGACGCCGCCGGCGAGGATCTCGGCCAGCGCGGTGTCGGCGTGGCTGGTGAGCACGTGCTCCACCCCGTGCAGCGGGTGGTCGGAGACGTAGAGGCCGAGCATGTCGCGCTCGAAGACCAGCCGCTCGGCCTTGGACCAGTCGGCGGTGCCCAGCACCACGTCGAAGGCGCCGGCGCCGGAGTCCTCGCCACCCATGTCGCCGAACAGGTCGAACTGGCCCTCCGCCTCGCGCCGCTTGACCGCCATCGCGGCGTCGACGGCCTCGGGGTGCTTGACCGCGATCGCCTGCCGGGAGTGCCCGAGGGAGTCGAACGCGCCGGCCTTGGCGAGGGAGTCGATGACCTTCTTGTTGCACGCCACCGTGTCGATCTTGCGCATGAAGTCGTTGAAGTCGCGGAAGGCGCCCTTCTCCTCCCGCGCCTTCACGATCGAGGCGACGACGTTGTGGCCGACGTTGCGCACCGACGCCAGACCGAAGCGGATGTCCTGGCCGACGGCGGTGAAGTCCCAGGAGGACTCGTTGACGTCGGGCGGCAGCACCTTGATGCCCATCCGGCGGCACTCGGCCAGGTACACCGGCCGGCGGTCCTTGTCGTCGCCGACGCTGGTGAGCAGGCCGGCCATGTACTCGGCCGGGTAGTTGGCCTTGAGGTAGGCCGTCCAGTAGGAGACCAGGCCGTAGGCCGCCGAGTGCGCCTTGTTGAAGGCGTAGTCGGCGAAGGGCACCAGGATGTCCCACAGCGTCTTGATCGCCGCGCCGGAGAACCCGTTGGCCTTCATGCCGGCCTCGAACCCGACGAACTCGGCGTCCAGCACCGACTTCTTCTTCTTGCCCATCGCGCGGCGCAGCAGGTCGGCCTTGCCGAGGGAGTACCCGGCGACCTTCTGCGCGATGGCCATGACCTGCTCCTGGTAGACGATCAGGCCGTACGTCTGGCCGAGGATCTCCTCCAGGGGCTCGGCGAGCTCCGGGTGGATCGGGGTGATCTCCTGCTGGCCGTTCTTGCGCAACGCGTAGTTGGTGTGCGAGTTGGCACCCATCGGGCCGGGCCGGTACAACGCGCCGACGGCCGAGATGTCCTCGAAGTTGTCCGGGCGCATGAGGCGCAGCAGCGACCGCATGGGGCCGCCGTCGAACTGGAAGACACCCAGCGTCTCGCCCTTGGACAGCAGCTCGTAGGTCTTCGGGTCGGTCAGGTCGCGGCTGAGCTCGTCGAGGTCGATCGGCGGCTTGCCGTTGATCTCGATGTTGCGCAGCGCGTCGTCGATGACGGTGAGGTTGCGCAGGCCCAGGAAGTCCATCTTCAGCAGCCCGAGCGTCTCGCACGTGGGGTAGTCGAACTGCGTGATGATCGCGCCGTCGGCCTCGCGCCGCATGATCGGCACGCTGTCGATGAGCGGGTAGCGGCCGATGATGACCCCGGCGGCGTGCACGCCCCACTGCCGCTTGAGGCCCTCGAGCTTGCGGGCCTGGTCGACCACCTCGGCGGCGCCGGGGTCGGACTCGTAGCGGGCCCGGAACTCCGCGGCCTCCTTGTAGCGCGGGTGCGCCGGGTCGAAGACCCCGGTCAGCGGGATGCCCTTGCCCATCACGTCCGGGGGCAGCAGCTTGGTGAGCTCGTCGCCGACGGAGAAGGGCCGGTCGAGCACCCGGCCGGCGTCCTTGATCGCGGCCTTGGCCTTGATCGTGCCGTAGGTGACGATCTGGCTGACCCGCTCCTCGCCGTACTTCTCCGAGACGTAGCGGATGACCTCGCCGCGCCGGCGCTCGTCGAAGTCGATGTCGACGTCGGGCATCGACACGCGCTCGGGGTTGAGGAACCGCTCGAAGATCAGGCCGTGGGCCAGCGGGTCGAGGTCGGTGATGCCCATCGCGTAGGCGGCCAGCGAGCCCGCCGCCGAGCCACGGCCGGGGCCGACCCGGATCCCGTTGTCCTTGGCCCAGTTGATGAAGTCGGCGACCACGAGGAAGTACCCCGGGAAGCCCATCTGCGTGATGATCCCGACCTCGTAGTCGGCCTGCTTGCGCACGTGGTCGGGGATGCCGCCGGGCCAGCGCTTGTGCAGCCCGCGCTCGACCTCCTTGATGAACCAGGAGGTCTCGTCCTCGCCCTCGGGCAGCGGGAACCGGGGCATGAGGTCGGCACCCTCGGTGAAGGTGACCTCGCACTGCTCGGCGACCAGCAGCGTGTTGTCGCACGCCTCGGGCATCTCGGTGAACAGCCCGCGCATCTCGGCGGCGGACTTGAGGTAGTAGCCGTCGCCGTTGAACTTGAAGCGGTTGGTCTCGTTCAGCCGCGCCCCGGTCTGGATGCACAGCAGGGCGTCGTGGGCCTCGGCGTCCTCGCGGTGGGTGTAGTGCAGGTCGTTGGTGGCCAGCAGCGGAATGCCCAGCTCGCGGGCGATCTCCAGCAGCGCGGGCTTGGTCTGCTTCTCGATCGACAGGCCGTGGTCCATCACCTCGGCGTAGAAGTTCTCCCGCCCGAAGATGTCCTGGAAGTCCGCCGCCGCCTGCCGGGCGCGGTCGACCTTGCCCGCCCGCAGCCACATGTTGACCTCGCCGGAGGGGCACCCGGTGGTGGCGATGAGGCCCGTGCCGTACTGCTCGAGCAGGTCGCGGTCGAAGCGCGGCTTGCGGTACTGGCCCTCGAGGCTGGCCAGCGAGGACAGCCGGAACAGGTTGTGCATGCCCTCGGTGGTGCGGGCCAGCAGGGTCATGTGGGTGTAGGCGGCCTTGCCCTTGGACGAGGCGCCCTCGCCGTCCTCGTCGGCGATCGCGCCGAAGTCGTAGGGCGCGCGGTCGAACCGTGACCCGGGCGTGTAGTAGCCCTCCATGCCGATGATCGGCTTGACCCCGGCGGCCTTGGCCTGCTTGTAGAAGTCGTAGGCGCCGAAGACGTTGCCGTGGTCGGTCATGGCCAGGGCCGGCATGCCCTGCTCGGCGGCGGCCCGGGTGACCTCGGGCAGCTTCGCCGCGCCGTCGAGCATCGAGTACTCGGTGTGCACGTGCAGGTGCACGAAGTTCTCGCCGTCAGGCACGGGGGCTCCTCACTGGTCGGTGGTGCAGGTGCAGGTGGTGCTGACCGGCGGGGAAGGCCGTGTGCGCAGACCGGTGGTGCATCGGGTGGATCAGGGGGTGCTCGGCCCCGATCCTCCCACTCCCCGCTGTCTACTCCGGGGGTCCGACAGAGTCGTGCTGGTCCCCCCGCGTGTCCCGTCCCGGGACCCCGCGGGGGCCCAGCGACGGCAGCGCGGCGGTCGGGACGAGCAGGAACCGGAGGTCGACGGCGGCGTGCAGCAGGACCGGCAGGAGCAACGACCCCGTCTGCAGGTAGAGGGCGGCGAACACCCCGCCCAGCACGCCGGTCAGCAGCACGCCGCCCGCGCCCTGGTAGGCGTGCGCGGCCCCGAAGGCGACGGCCGCGACCACCACCAGCGCACCCGAGGGCAGCCCGGGGACCACCGCGGCCACCACCGCGAGGAAGAAGCCGCGGTACAGCCACTCCTCGCACACCCCGGCGGTCACCCCGACGACGGCGAACAGCCGGCGCTCGGCGGCCGATCGCGGCAGGAGCGCGACCGTCGAGGGCACCGGTGGCTCCCCGTGCCGGCCGGTGGGCGGCGGGGCGGCGGCGGCCAGCGCCCCCGAGCGCAGCACCCGGGTGGAGGCCACCACGAAGACCACCAGCAGCAGGCAGGCCGCCGAGGTGAGCCAGCCGGGCCAGGCCTGCGGCCAGCGCAGCCCGACCTGCCCGCCGTCGACGTCCGGGGCGGCCAGGAACACCACCAGGACCAGCAGGGACAGACCCCACTCCAGCACCAGGAGCCGGAGGTAGAACGACCGGCGCGCGCGGGCGTCGGTGCGCATCCGGTCCTCGAACCGGCGGTGCAGCACGTGCCCCACGACGGGCTCGCCGACGACCAGGTAGCCGGCGACGACGACCGCGGCGAAGGCGGCCGGACCGAAGTCGGCGAGGGAGTCGGGCAGGCCGGTCACGTCGGGGACGGGGCCTCAGGCCTCGTCGCGCAACCGGCGCAGCGCCCCGGCGATGTCGTCGGGGTAGCTGCTGGTGAACTCCACCCAGCGGCCGTCGGCGGGGTGGGCGAAGCCCAGCCGCACCGCGTGCAGCCACTGCCGGGACACCCCGAGCCGGGCGGCCAGCACCGGGTCGGCGCCGTAGGCCATGTCGCCGACCAGCGGGTGGCGCAGGGCCGAGAAGTGCACCCGGATCTGGTGGGTGCGGCCGGTCTCGAGCTTGACGTCGACCAGCGAGGCGGCGGGGAACGCCTCGAGGGTGTCGTAGTGGGTCACCGAGGGCCGGCCGGTGCTCACGACGGCGAAGCGCCAGTCGTGCTTGGGGTGCCGGTCGATGGGCGCGTCGATCGTCCCCCGCGAGGGGTCGGGGTGGCCCTGCACCAACGCGTGGTAGCCCTTGTCGACCGTGCGTTCCTTGAACGCCTGCTTGAGCACGGTGTAGGCGCGCTCGCTCTTGGCGACCACCATCAGCCCGGTGGTGGCGGCGTCCAGCCGGTGCACGACGCCGCGCCGCTCCTCGGCCCCGCTGGTGGAGATGCGGTAGCCGGCGGCGGCCAGCCCGCCCACGACGGTGGGGCCGTCCCAGCCCGGGCTGCCGTGCGCGGCGACCCCGACGGGCTTGTCGACCACCAGGACGTCGTCGTCGTCGTGCACCACCGCCATGCCCTCGACCGGCTGCGGCGGGGCGGGCTCGCCCGGAGGCGGGGGCAGCTCGACCTCCAGCCAGCTGCCGGCGGTCAGCCGGTCGCCCTTGCTGCGGGCCCGGCCGTCGACCAGGACCCGGCCGGAGTCGGCGAGGTCGGCCGCGGCGCCGCGGGACAGCCCGAACAGCCGCGACAGCGCCTGGTCGACCCGTTGGCCCTCCAGGCCGTCGGGCACCGGGAGCTCACGGCGCAGGCTGGCGGTCACCCCGCCATTGTGACCGACGGTCAGTCGCTCCCCGCGCCCGTGCGGCCGTCCGTGCGCTGGTCCGCGCCCTCGCCCTCGCCCTTGCGCTCGTCCTTGCCGCGGGAGCCGTCGAACTCGATGCCCCGCACGGCGAGGACCGCGCCGAGGATCCCGCCGCAGACGATGGCGGAGTCGGCGACGTTGAAGATCGGCCACACCCGGCCGTAGGGGTCGAACAGGGACAGGAAGTCCACCACCCCGCCGCGCAGGAACCCGGGGTCGCGGAACACGCGGTCGACCAGGTTGCCCAGCGCCCCGCCCAGGACCAGGCCCAGCGCCACCGCCCAGCCGGTGGAGAACAGCCGGCGGGCGGCCCGCACGATGACCACCACGACGACCGCGGCGATGAGGCTGAACACCACGGTGGCGCCCTCGGCGAAGGAGAACGCGGCGCCGGTGTTGCGGGCCTCGGTGAGGTAGAGCGCCCCGCCCAGCAGCCGTAGCGGCTCCCGGTCGGACAGCGTGGCGACCACGACCAGCTTGGTCACCAGGTCCAGCGCCAGGATGCCGGCGGCGATGCCGACCAGCAGGGCCGTCCGCGGCCGCCGGCCGGTCGCGGACCGGGTGGCGGTCTCCGCGCGGGTCGGCTCGGGGCGCGTCTCGTCGGGCACGCACCGACGGTACCGGCCCGACCTGCGGTGCCGGGACGCGCGCGGTGCGTCAGCATGGTGAGCGTCACACCTCCCGGGTGGGGTGCACGCCCTGCGGTGGGACGACGATGGGGTCAGCGGCGACCCCGCTCCCTGAACGCAGCACGCGGCAACGACCGCCGCGCGCGACCACCAGGAAGGCCCCACCACCCCCGTGACCAGCGCCGAGAACACCGCGCCGGGCGAGTACGCCCACCCCGTCGTCCCCGACACGTCGCGACCCGACGTCGTCCTGGTCGGGGGCGGGGTGATGAGCGCGACGCTGGCCGCCCTGCTGGGCATCGTGGCCCCGCACTGGTCGATCACGCTGTTCGAGGCCGGTGACCGCGTCGCCGCGGAGAGCTCCGACGGCTGGAACAACGCCGGCACCGGGCACTCGGCGCTGTGCGAGCTGAACTACACCCCCGCGGGCCCCGACGGCACCGTCGACCCGACCAAGGCCATCTCGATCAACGAGCAGTTCCAGCTCTCCCGGCAGTTCTGGTCCCACCTCGTGCGCACCGGGCTGACCGACTCCCCCAAGCACTTCATCACCCCGGTGCCGCACATCAGCTTCGTGCACGGCACCGAGGGCCAGGACTACATGCGGGCCCGGCACGCCGCGCTGACGGCATCGCCGCTGTTCGCCGAGCTGGAGCTGACCACCTCGCAGGACGAGCTGGCGCAGTGGGTGCCGTTGATGATGGAGGGCCGCGACCCCGAGCAGCCGGTGGCCGCCACCCGCTCGCTGGCCGGCACCGACGTCGACTTCGGGTCGCTGACCCGGCTGCTGCTGGACCAGGCCACCGCCCGCGGCGTCGCGGTGCACACCGGCACCAGCGTGCAGGGCCTGGAGCGCACCACCGACGGCCGCTGGAAGGTCGCCGCGAGGCACCACGCCAGCGGCGAGGAGTTCACCGTCAACGCGGGCTTCGTGTTCGTCGGTGCCGGCGGTGGCGCGCTGCCGTTGCTGCAGCGCGCGGAGATCCCCGAGATCAAGGGCTTCGGCGGCTTCCCGGTGTCCGGGCTGTTCCTGCGGTCCACCAACGAGGCGCTGGCCGCCCGCCACCAGGCCAAGGTCTACGGCCAGGCCGCCGTCGGCGCCCCGCCGATGTCGGTGCCGCACCTGGACCTGCGGCTGATCGACGGCCGGCAGTCGCTGCTGTTCGGCCCCTACGCCGGCTTCTCGCCGAAGTTCCTCAAGGCGGGGTCCTGGCTGGACCTGCCCAAGTCGGTACGACTGGGCAACATCGGCTCGATGCTCGGTGTCGCCCGCACCCAGACCGCCCTCACCCGCTACCTCATCGGCCAGGTGCTGCAGCGCCCCTCGGACCGGATCGAGGCGCTCGAGGAGTTCGTGCCCACCGCCGACGGCGACGACTGGGAGATGATCCACGCCGGCCAGCGCGTGCAGGTCATCAAGCAGGACGACAAGGGCCGCGGCGTGCTGCAGTTCGGCACCGAGCTCGTCGTCGGCGGCGAGGGCTCCATCGCCGGCCTGCTCGGCGCCTCCCCCGGGGCCTCCACCGCGGTCGCCGCGATGCTGGACCTGCTGCGCCGCTGCTTCCCCGACCGGCGCGCCGAGTGGGAGCCGCTGCTGCGCGAGGCCATCCCCTCCTACGGCCGCACGCTGGCCGACGACCCGACGCTGTTCGCCGAGGTGCGCGAGGAGACCACCCGCACCCTGGAGCTCACCGGGCCCGTGGAGCTCGCCGGCGCCCGCTGAGCGGCAGCGCCGCCCCGGCCGCCACCACGGCCGCGGCGGCGCCGAGGGCCACCGGTGCGCCCGCGGCCAGCAGCCCGGAAGCCAGCGGCGCGCCCGCTGCCTGACCCAGCAGCAGCGCCACGAAGAACGCCGACACCGCCGGGGCGGGCGTCGCCGACACCTCCCCCGCCCAGGCGATCAGGGCCGTCGTCGCGGTGGTGAACCCCAGGCCGAAGACCAGGCCGGCGACCACCGGGACGACCCCGTGCGGGGGCAGGGCCCACCCGGCCACCCCCGCCGCGGTGAGCGCGGCCGACGCCGACCACGCACGCACCGGTCCGGCGCGCAGCAGCGGCGGTGCCAGCACCGCCGCGCCGGTGGCACCGAGCCCGAGGCAGACCCACACCCACAGCGCCGCGCGGTCACCGAGCCCGCCGTCCTGCAGGACGGTCCGGCCGTGGGTCCACACCGCAGCGCTGCCGATGCCGAGCAGGCCGGCCGCGAGCACCGGCAGCACCCACCGGCGGTCCACGTCCGCCCGCGGTGCGGTGGCGGCGTCGCCCCCGCGCGCAGCCGCCAGCACC
>NZ_JAMXRZ010000144.1 GCF_024124375.1 Klenkia sp. PcliD-1-E | reverse complement strand
TCGGCCAGGCCGTGGTGGGCGGCGGCGGTCCACCGGCCCACCACCGGCAGGCAGGCCGCGGCGGCGGCGTCGGCGGCGTCCGGGTCGTCGAGCAGGGTGGCGGTGACCGCGGCCAGCGCCGGCCAGGCGGGGCCGGCGTCGAGGTAGCGGATCTCCAGGAACCCGCGCAGCCGGACGGGCGGGAACAAGGTGGTCAGGTGGTAGTCCAGGTCGCCGGCGCTGGGCCGGCGCCCGCCGAGCAGGGTGCGCCCGGTGACCCAGTCGGCGAACGGCACCCGGCCGCTGACCGGCTCGGCGCCGCCGGCGTCGGTGAACCGGACCAGCATCACCGGCGCGGCGAGGGCGTAGTCGGCCCACTCGTCCGCCGGGTCCCGGCGACCGAGCAGGGGACCGCAGCGGCCCTGGTCCAGGTCGCCCCACACCTGCTGACGGGTCGAGGTCCACCCGGTCTCCTGGCCGGCGAGCATCGGCGAGCTGGCCGACACCGCCACCAGCACCGGGCCGAGCGCGTGCGCCAGCGCCACCCGGTCGCGCTGCCCGCCGGGTGCGCCGGCCTCCAGGTTGACCTGCACCGACGCGGTGGAGGTCATCATCGCCGCACCGGCGACGGGGCAGCCGACCGCGGCGAAGTGCTCCTCCATCGCGGCGTAGCGGGGGCCGGGGCTGACCCGGGCGGCCGGGCGGGCCGGGTCGGTGCCCAGCGGGGCCAGCCCGAGACCGGCGGCGCCGAGCTCCGACCGCAGCACTGCGCTGTCGGCGCGCAGGCCGGCCACCGCGGCGGCGACGTCGTCCCCGGGCGGGCCGGAGAGCTCGACCTGGCCGCCGGGTTCGAGGGTGACCCGGCTGCGGCCGGGCAGCGGGCCGAGCCGGTCCACCAGGCCGGTGATCCGGTCCCACGGCACCCGGCGCCGCGGGTGCTGCAGGTCGACCAGGTGGGCCTCCAGCTCCAGGCCGACGGGCCCGGGCGCGGCCGGGGCCAGCGACCCGAGCCGGACGTGCTCGCGCGCCTCGTCGACGCCGGCCAGCTCGCCGAGCTGCTCGTCGTGCACGGACATGGCCACGGCCACCCCCTCCAGGTCCGGACCGGTCGACGGCGACCGCGGGTCGGTGCGGGGGCGGCTCGTCCCAGGAACGGGCCGTCCTCGGGACCAACCTTGCACACGGCCCCCTCCCCGGGGCAACCCCGGGGAGGTCCGCGCAGGATGGGGCGGTGGCACGGGACCGGGACGCCGAGGGCCGGGCCCGCAGCGCCCGGCCCCGCGACGGGCTGGGCCGGCCGCTGCCGCACGGCTCCCCGGGCGTGCCGCGGGCTCCGGAGGGCGTCGTCCGGACGGCGGGGCAGACCCTCGACGAGGCGCAGCGGCTGCTCGACGCCGGCCGGCCCTTCCACGCGCACGAGGTGTTCGAGGACGCCTGGAAGACCGGGCCGGCCGACCAGCGGGAGCTCTGGCGCGGTCTCGCTCAGCTCGCCGTGGGGCTGACCCACGCCGCGCGGGGCAACGCGGTGGGCGCCCGCACGCTGCGGGACCGGGCCGCCGGGCACCTGGCGGAGCAGGCGCCGGTGGCCGCCGTCCTGGGGGTGGACGCGGTCACGCTGGCCGCGTGGGCGCGCAGCCCGGCGGAGGACGGGCTCCCGCGGCTCAGGCGGTGACGGCCCGGACCGCGACCCGGCGCCGGCGGACGAGCTTGACGGCGAGGAACGCCAGCAGGGCCACGCCGACGACCAGGGGCACCGCGACGTAGACGTCGGGGTCCAGCGGCGGCATCAGGTTCGCCGCGGTGGTGCCGCTGGTGACCAGCACGCTGGCCCACACCACGGCGCCGGCGAACTGGGCGACCGCGAACCGCCGGTAGGGCACGCCGGCGGCGGCGGCCGCGCGGGGGGTGAGCGTGCGGGTGCCGGAGACGCACTGGGCCACCGCGACGGAGACCAACGGGTGCTCGCGCAGGCCGCGGAAGACCTTCGACAGCACGGTGCGGACCTTGCCCTTGGCCTTCACGGGGGCGTCGCTGTGCGTGCCCCGCCACCACGACAGGTGGGCGCCGACCACGGTGGCCGCGGTGACCACGGCGATGACCAGCGGCAGCGGGAAGGTGCGGTTGACCGCCAGCCAGCCGGCGGCCAGCGCAGCGGTGCTCCCGGGCAGCAGCATGCCGACCAGGAAGCCGGCCTCGGCGACCAGGACGACGGCGATCACGGCCAGCCCGGTGCCCCGCGGGGCGCTGGCCAGGGCGTGCAGGATGTCGTCCACGGCGCGGGTGCTACCCCGCGGGCCGCTCCGGTGAACCCGGCCGGGGGCGCAGTGCCTCGACCGCGCGCTGCAGGAAGCGGGCCACCACCCGCACCTCGTCCTCGGTCATGTCCGCGAGCACCGCGCCGACGTCCTCGGCCATCGGGGTGAAGAACTCCCGGGCCAGCTCGCGGGCGGTGTCCTGCACCTGCAGCACGACCCGGCGACGGTCGGTGGTGGAGCGCTGCCTGACCAGGTGACCCGAGCGCTCGAGCCGGTCGACCAGGGCGGTGGTGGCGGGGGAGGACAGCCGCAGCTCGGTGGCCAGCAGGCCCGGCGTCATCTCCCGGCCGGCGAGGGAGGCGCCCACCACCACGGCAAGGGCGTCCAGGTCGGTGCGGTGCAGGTCGTGGGTCTCGCCGAAGACGGCCGCCGTGCGGTTGCTCTCGACGGCGACCGAGCGGAGGAGCAGGACGACCTCGCGGTGCGCCGCGTCCATCGTCACCTCCGGGTTTCGGCTGGATTGTTCCACGGTAGAGAGATCTGGTCGTCGAGAAGCGTGCGAGGAGCAGACCATGAAGGACACCACACGGGTGGTCGCGGTGGCGGTGGCCGCGGTGGCGCAGGTCGTCGGGAGCCCCCTGGGTACCGCCCTCTCGGGCCGGAGCGTCGGGGACGTCAGCGACGGGGCCCGATCGCTGGTCACCCCGGCCGGCTACGCGTTCAGCATCTGGGGCGTGATCTTCCTGGGCTCGCTGGCCTGGGCGGTCCACCAGGCGCTGCCGTCGCAGCGCAGCCGCGAGGTGCACCGCCGCACCGGCTGGCCGCTCGCCCTGGCCTTCGCCGGCAACACCGTGTGGGAGGTCGTCTACCCGTTCGCCTCGCCCGCCGCGCAGTGGACGGCCCAGGTGCTCATCTTCGGCATCACCGCCGCCGCCGCGGTGGCCTACGCCCGGCTGCAGGACCTCGACGTCACCGGCGCCGCCCGGGTGCTGCCCGCCGCCACCGCCGGGCTGCTGCTCGGCTGGGTGACCGTGGCGCCGGTGGCCAACGTGGGCAACACGGGGGTCGCGCTGCTGGGCATCGACCCGGGGACCACGTCGTCCCAGGTGTGGGCGGTCGTCGCCCTCGTCGCGGTCGCGGCGATCGGGGGTGGGCTGGTGCTGGCCTCGAGGGTGGCGGCCGGGCCGTTCGCGCTCGCCGTCGTCTGGGGCACCACCGCGATCGCCGCCGCCGGGGGCCCGCTGCCGGTGACCGTCGCCGCGCTGGGTGCCGCGCTCGTCGTGGCCGGCTCGCTGGTCATCCGGGCCGTCGCGCTGCGCGGCAGCAGCCGGGAGGCCCTGCTCGTCGGCTGACCACTGCGGCCTCGGCGCGCCGTCGCGGCCGCGGCGTGGATCAGCTGCGACGGGCAACGTGCATCCTCCGCCACCGACGACGCTGGCGGAGGATGCACGTGCGTCGTCCCACCTGATCCATGCCGAGGGCGGTTGCGGTCGTAGCGTTCGGCGACACCGGGCTGGACCGGGCCCCGTCCGGGCCCGAGCATCGACACCGTGACGAGCGACGCTGCCCCGACCACCCCGCCCGCGACGACCCCGCCGGTGCGCGGGCCGGTCACCTCGGCGTCCTACTCGATCACCGTGCGGCTCTCGGCGGACGGCGACCCGGCCAGCATCGGCCGCATCGCCACCGCCGTGGGCTCGGCCGGCGGCGCGGTGACCGCCATCGACGTGGTGGAGTCCCGCTCCGACGGGCTCACCGTCGACGTCACCTGCTCGGCCGCCGATGCCACGCACTCCGAGGAGGTCGTCGCAGCCCTCGACGCCGTGGAGAACGTGCACGTGCGCAAGGTCAGCGACCGCACGTTCCTGCTGCACCTGGGCGGCAAGATCGAGGTCGGTTCCAAGGTCCCGCTGAAGACGCGCGACGACCTGTCCATGGCCTACACCCCCGGCGTCGCCCGGGTTTGCCTGGCGCTGGCCGACCACCCCGAGGACGTCCGCCGGCTGACCATCAAGGGCAACGCCGTCGCGGTCGTGACGGACGGGTCCGCCGTCCTCGGCCTGGGCGACATCGGGCCCGGTGCCGCCATGCCGGTGATGGAGGGCAAGGCCGCGCTGTTCAAGCGGTTCGGCGGCATCGACGCCTGGCCGATCTGCCTGGACACCCAGGACGTCGACGAGATCGTGCGCACCGTCCAGCTCATCGCCCCCGGGTTCGGCGGCATCAACCTCGAGGACATCGCCGCGCCCCGCTGCTTCGAGATCGAGGCCCGGCTGCGGGCCGAGCTCGACATCCCGGTGTTCCACGACGACCAGCACGGGACGGCGATCGTGGCGCTGGCGGCGCTGCGCAACGCGCTGCGGGTGGTGGAGAAGGAGCTGGCCGACGTCCGGGTCGTCGTCGCCGGCGGCGGCGCGGCGGGGACGGCGATCGTGTCGCTGCTGCTGCAGGCCGGTGCCCGGCACGTGCTGGTGTGGGACCGCGAGGGCGTGCTCTCCCCGGACGACGAGCGGCTCTCCCCGGCCAAGCTCGACCTGGCGCGGCGGACCAACCCCGGGTGCGTCCGCGGCGAGCTGACGGATGCGCTGGTCGGCGCCGACGTGTTCATCGGGGTCAGCGCCGGCAACGTGCTGCCGGTCGAGGCGCTGACGCACATGGCCGAGCGGGCCATCGTCTTCCCGATGGCCAACCCCACGCCGGAGGTCGACCCCATCCGCGCCCGCGCGCACTGCGCCGTCGTCGCCTCGGGCCGGTCGGACCTGCCGAACCAGATCAACAACGTGCTGGCCTTCCCCGGGGTGTTCCGGGGGCTGCTGGACGCCCGGGCCACCGAGATCCGGCCCGGCATGCTGCTGGCCGCCGCCGACGCGCTGGCCGCCGTCGTCCGCGACGACCAGCTCAACGCCAACTACATCATCCCCAGCGTCTTCGACGCCGCCGCCACCGAGGCGGTGGCCACGGCGGTGGAGGAGTCCGCGCGGCAGATCCCCGGTGCCACGGTGGACCTGGACGAGGACGGCCTGCCGGTCTGACGGGGCCGGGCCTCACCCCGGGCTGACCCGGGCGGGGGAGGGGCGGGTGGTCCCGGCGGCCCGGACGGACGACGATGGGCCCGTGCCCGAGTTGCCCGAGGTGGAGGCGTTGGCGGCGTTCCTGCGGGAGAACGCGGTCGGGAAGGTCGTGACCCGTGTCGACCTCGCCGGCATCCAGACGCTCAAGACCTTCGACCCGCCGCTGTCCTCGCTGGCCGGCCTGGAGGTCACCGGCGCGGGCCGGATGGGGAAGTTCCTGGACCTGGACGTCTCCGGGATCCACCTGGTCGTGCACCTGGCCCGGGCGGGCTGGCTGCACTGGCGCGCCGAGCTGCCCACCGCTCCGCCGAAGCCGGGCAAGGGTCCGCTGGCCGTCCGCGTGCACCTCGACGACGGGGCCGGCTTCGACCTGACCGAGCAGGGCACGCGCAAGGGCCTGGCGGTGTACGTCGTCCGGTCGCCGTCCTCGGAGGTGCCGGGCATCGCCCGGCTGGGCCCGGACGCCCTGGCGGTGGACGCCGAGGCCTTCGCCGCGTTGATGAGGGGCCGCAAGGGCCAGCTCAAGGGGGCACTGACCGACCAGACGCTGGTCGCCGGGATCGGCAACGCCTACTCCGACGAGATCCTGCACGTGGCGAAGCTGTCGCCGTTCAAGGGCGCGGACAAGCTGACCGACGAGGAGTCGCTGCGGCTCTACGACGCGGTGCGCACCTCGCTCACCGAGGCGCTGGAGCGCCAGGTCGGCCAGCAGGCGGCCAAGCTCAAGGGCGAGAAGCGGGCGAACCTGCGGGTGCACGCCCGCACCGGCCTGCCGTGCCCGGTGTGCGGGGACACCGTCCGCGAGGTCTCCTTCGCCGACACGTCGCTGCAGTACTGCCCGACCTGCCAGACCGGGGGCAAGCCGCTGGCCGACCGGCGGATGTCCAAGCTGCTGCGCTGAACCCGCCGGCCGGCCGGGGTGCTCAGACCTCGACGGGCTCGAAGGCGGCCCGGTCGACCTTGCGGTGGTAGCGCGAGCCCAGCTTGCCGCCGAGCATGGCCCCCAGCAGCGTCACCAGCAGGCCCGCACCGAGGGCGATCAGCCCGCCGGTGGTCGCGGTGCCGGAGTCGACGGGCAGCGACGGCAGGTTGAGCTGGTCGAAGAAGTTGTACTGGGTGCCCAGCACCAGGCCGGCGAGCGCGGCCAGCACCAGGACGATGAACCCCCACAGCCAGACGCCGAGGCCCTGCTTGGTGCCGTTGAACCGGGCCATCCGACCGGCCACGTAGCCACCGGCGAGGTAGGCCAGGAACAGCACGACCAGCAGGGCGATCGCCGCGCCGAGGCCGATGCCGGTGTTGGCCTGGTTCGCCGCCTCCTGCGGGGTGCCCAGGGTCGAGTAGAGGCCGAAGGCCAGGCCGGCGGCGGACAGGATCGCCAGCAGGATCACCGCGATGCCGACCGCGCTCATCCAGCCGAAGAACGCCGAGCCCATGTGCAGGCCGCCGTAGCGGGCGCGCTGCGCAGCCGCCATCTCCTTGGCGCTGGTGGGGATGACGGCTCCCGTGCGGTCGTCGCGGCCGTCCCCGTCGTGGTCGACCGGGGGTGCGACGACGGTGTCGTGCCGGTGGCCGTCGTGCCGCACGCCGTCCCGGCCGAGGTCGCCGCGGTCGTCGTACCGGTGCTCGTGGCGGTCGCCGTCGTGCTCGGCCGCGCGGTCGTGCCCGGCCACCACCGCGCCGCCGACCCCGGCAGCGGCGGCCGCGGCACCTGCGCCGTGGTGGTCGGAGCGTTCGTCGTCCCGCACCCCGTCGTGGCGCGGCTCCGGGCGCGCCCCGTTGTGGCGGGCCTCGTCGTGGCGGAGGTCGTCGTGGCGGAGGTCGCCGTGCCGGGCGGCCGTGTCGGCGGTGGTCGGCGGTGCCTCGCCGGTGGTCCCGGCCAGGGCGCCGGACGGTGCCGCGGTGTTGGCCGGGCTGGTGCCCTCGGCGGCGTGGCCGGGGCGGGCGGAGGTCTGC
Source organism: Klenkia sp. PcliD-1-E (assembly GCF_024124375.1). Taxonomy (GTDB): domain Bacteria; phylum Actinomycetota; class Actinomycetes; order Mycobacteriales; family Geodermatophilaceae; genus Klenkia. Next base: position 2,012 of record NZ_JAMXRZ010000144.1, on the reverse strand, counting down.
TCGGTGGGCACGCGGTCCTCGTGCGTCGACCGGGCGTACCCCTGCTCGTCGTGGACCTGCGGGTCGGTGGTGGTGCCGGCGGCGGGCGGTGTCCCGTACCGGCCGGTCGGGTCGGGGGCGGTTCCCCGGGTGTCGTCGGCCATGGCGCGTCCCCTCCTGCGAGGTCGGCACCGGGGCCGCGGTGGCCCCGGTCGTCGGTGGTCACTGCCCCCGACGGCTCCGCGCGAACCCCTGCGGGGTCATCCGGCGACGGCGGTCCACCAGTCGGGTGTCGCCGGGACCTCGCCGGTGAGGTCCAGCCGTTCGCCGGGTCGGGGGACGACGACGGGGACGTCGCCGGCGGCGGCGAGCAACCGGTCGACCGGCTCGGCCCAGCCGTGGAAGGCCAGGTTGAAGGTCGCCCAGTGGATGGGCAGCAGCACCCGGCCGCCCAGGTCGCCGTGCGCCCGCACGGCCTCCTCGGGGTCCATGTGGATGGCCGGCCACTGCGGCGCGTAGGCCCCGACCGGCAGCAGGGTCAGGTCGAAGGGGCCCTGCTGGGCGCCGATCGAGGCGAAGGCGGGGTGGTAGCCGGTGTCGCCGCCGAAGAACACCCGGTGCCGCGGCCCGCGGACCACCCACGAGGACCACAGCGTGTCGTCGCGGGACAGTCCCCGGCCGGAGAAGTGCCGGGCCTCGGCGCACACCAGGGTCAGCTCCCCGACCCGGTGCTCGCCGTCCCAGTCGAGCTCGACGACGCGCTCGGCGGGCACGCCCCAGCGGCGCAGGTGCTCCCCGATGCCCAGCGGCACGACGAAGGGCGCGCCCTGCTCGCGGACCAGCCGGTCGACGGTGGGCAGGTCGAGGTGGTCGTAGTGGTCGTGGCTGATGAGGACGGCGTCCACCCGCGGCAGCTCCTCCAGCGGCCCGGGCACCGGGTGCAGCCGCCGCGGACCGACCACCGCGGACGGGGACACCCGCTCGCCCCACACCGGGTCGACCAGCACGCGGGCGCCGTCGACCTCCAGCAGCGCGCTGGCGTGGCCGAACCAGGTGACGGCGAGGTCGGCTGCCTGTGCGGGGAGCTGCGGGCTGACCAGGGGGACCGGCCGGGCCGGTGCGCCGCGGCGGCGGCTGCGGCGCAGCTCGCGGACGAGCTCCGCGCGGTCGCCCTGCAGCGCGGTCGGGGTGGGCAGGGTGTTGCGGAACTTGCCCCCGGAGAAGTTCGGGGACCCGGCGACGTGCGGGCGCAGGGCGCGCCGGTCGGCGCCCATCGCCCGGGGCACGCCCCAGGCGGCGCGGGTGACCAGGGCCGCGGGCAGGGCGAGGGCGGCGGTGAGCACGGAGCGGCGGAGGGTCGGCACGGACCCAGCATCCCCCGGCCTGCGCCCCGGTGCCGCGTCCGGTCCGGCCCTGCTCAGCCGGTCGGGGTGGTGGACCCGGTGCTGGTCGTCGTGCCGGCGCTCGTGCCGGGGGCCGGGGTGCTGGTGGGCGGGGTGCTGGTGGCCGTGGTGCCGGTGGCCGTGGTGCTGGTGGGCGGGGTGTCGGTGGGCGGGGTGTCGGCGGACGTGGTGGTGGTCGGGGCCGCGGTGGTCGGGGTGGTGGTCGGGGTGGTCGTGGCCGGGACCGTCGGGGTGGGGCTCGGTCGACCGGTGGTGGTCGGCGCCGTGGTCGGTGTCGTCGTGGTCGGCGCCGTGGTGGTCGGCGCCGGCGGGACCGTCGTGGTGGGCGCGGTCGTGGGCGGGACGGTGGTGGTGGTCGGCGGCGGGGGCGTCGTCCCGGCGTCGGTCGGCACGGTGGTCGGCACGGCGGTGGTCGGCACGGTGGTCGGCACGGTGGTCGGCGGGGTGTCGGGTGTGCCGGGCACCGGCGTCCTGGTGGACGGCGGGGTGACGCGGGGGGCGGGGGCGGCGGCCGAGGGGGTGCTCGGTGCCGGCTGGGTGGTCGGCGCGACCGACGGGACCGAGCTCGTCGGGGCGGGCGGGGGGGGGGGGGCGGACCCGGCGGTGCCCGCCGGGGGGGGGGCGGGGGGG
>NZ_JAMXRZ010000143.1 GCF_024124375.1 Klenkia sp. PcliD-1-E | reverse complement strand
CGCTGCGCCGCTCCTGCGCCGCGCGCTCCACGATCTCGGCGACGGTCGGCCCCTCCCCGGAGGCCGGGCCGCCGTCGGGGCGGTGCGACCCGCCGCTCACACCGGGCTCCGGGTCGGCGGGGTGCGCAGCGGCCCGGCCGGGTCGCCGTCCACGGGGGGCAGCACGTCGTCCTCCTGCCCGGGCCCGCGCCGGCGGCGCAGCACGAACAGCACCAGCCGGCGCAGGAACAGCAGTCCCAGCAGCGCGGCCGCGCCGATGGTGATGGCCAGGGTGATCGGGCCGTAGGCGGTGCTGCTGACCCGCAGCTGCACCGCGGTGCCCAGCGGGCCGCCGGCCGGGGTGGCCAGCTGTGCGACGACGGTGAAGCTGCCCGACTGCTGCACCGAGGCGGGCACGGTGACCACCGTCCGCGACTGCGGCTCCAGCCGCTGCGCGGGCACGGACTCGGCCTGGAACCCCACGCCGCTGCGGGTCTGCAGGTCCAGGGTGACGTCGACGGCGAAGGGCAGGTCGTTGCGGACGGTGAGCACCAGCGGGGCGTCGCTGGAGGCCAGGCTGTAGGCGCCGTCGGCCGGCGCCACCAGGCCGACCTCGCCCCGCAGGCCGGAGAGCGTCTGCTGCAGGTCCGCCGCCGACGCGGCGAAGCCGTCCGGGTCGTCCCGCCAGGCCACCGAGGTCGCGCGGGAGGTGGCCGCGTCGTAGCCGGCCAGCACCGTGCCGGGGTCGCCGACGACGGCTCCGGCGACGTCGTCGCGGACCGCCACCGCGGCGGCCACCGCGGCCATGCCCGGGCCGGCGAGCCGGGCGTCGTCCGGGGGCGCCACCAGGTCGCCGGCGTCGGCGACCGGGCCGGCGGCCAGGTCGGTCAGCGACGCCGCGGCCAGCCAGGGCTCCGTGGCGGTGTCGGCGAGCATGGGCGTGGTCCAGTCGGGGTCGGCCTGGACCTCGCGGGGCGGGACGACGAGCACCGTCTGCGCGACGGCGGGGTCCACGGCGGCCAGCTGGGAGGTCAGCACGCCCAGCTCGGCGAGGTAGCGCTGCTCGGCCCCCCGCGGGCCGCCGGTGGCGGTGTCGGCCCCCGCCACGACCTGGCCCAGCGCGGTGTCGCCGACGAGGGTGGTGAGCGTGCCCCCGGCGGTGTCGACGGGTACCCGGGCGGCCGCGGCGCGGCCGGTGCGGCCCAGCGCGGCGTCGGCGTCGCTGTAGGCGCCCGCGCCCAGGACCAGCTGGTCGACCCCGCCGGCGGTGAGCGTGGCGAGGGTGTCGCTGCGCACCGCACCGCCGGCCGGCCAGGCCAGGTCGGTGCGCGGTGCGGTGCCCAGCGCGTCGGTCAGGACCTGCTCGCCGGCGCTGGTCGTGGGCGTCGCCGCAGCGGCCTCGGAGGTCGGCGCGGCCGAGGTCGGGGTGGGGGTGATGCCGGCGAGGGGGTCGCCGTCGTCGGCCGGCTGCTGCGCGGTGCCCTCGACGGTGCCGGGGAGGGACCGGGTGATGACCGCGGGCAGGCCGGCCGCCTGCAGCGCGTCCAGGTCGACGTCGGCGTAGGGCAGCGCGACCACCGGGTGGACCGCGGCCAGGGACCGCAGCCGGCCCAGCCAACCACGGGCCGCCGCGGCGCCGGTCCCGCTGACGCCGTCCACGGCGTACCCGCCGGACATCGTCGTCAGCGCCTCGACCAGCGCGGGGTCGACGGCGAGCGTGACCGGCACGGAGCTGCCGCCGTCGGGCAGGTCCTCCAGCACGGTGAGGGCCCGGTCCAGGCGGCCGTCGGCGGCGACCTCGGTGGCCAGGTCGTCGTCGGTGAAGGCGCCCGCGGCGTCGCGGTGCGGGCGGTCGGTGAGCGGCCACAGCCAGGCGACCGACGTCCGGCTGGTGGTGGCCGCGAACACCGTCAGGTACGTGGACAGCTCGCCGACCCGCTCCACCAGCCCGGCCCGGGTGCCGTTGACGTTGACCAGCACCGGGTAGACGCCGTCCGCGGTGAGGGCCAGGTCGGCGGCGGTGGTGGTGTAGGTGAAGGAGGCGTCGTCCCCCGGCTCCAGCACCCCCGGCACGGGGACGAACGGGGCCTGCGCCACGTCGCCCGGGGAGGGGTCGGCGACGTCGTCCGCCAACTGCTCGCGGGTGGCCAGCCGCTCACCGCGCTGCAGCCGCATGGACAGGTCGGTGACGGTGTCCTCGCCGTCGTTGGTCAGCACCACCCCGACCACGATCGTGCTGTCGGGCCGGACGGTGCGCGGCTCCAGGGTGGTGACGGTGATCGACACCGGCGCGGCCGGGCCCGAGGTCGGCGCCGCCTGCGCCGGCGTGCCGGGCAGCAGCAGGACGCCCAGCAGCGCCACCAGCAGGAGGGTCCCGGAACGGGTCCGTCCCCGGGTCCGGGTCGCGGGGCGTCCGGCGCCGCCGGCAGCCCGGCGGGTCACGCGCTGTCGGCCAGCAGGCCGGGGGCGCGCTCGACCAGGGCCCGCTCGTCGGCGTAGGCCAGCCGGCCGGACAGCTCGGACAGCGGCACCCAGGCGACCTCGGTGACCTCGACGTCCTCGTCGGACAGCTCCCCGCCGACGGCGCGCAGCAGGAAGTGGTGCACCGTCTTGTGCACCCGGCGGCCGTCGGCGACGAACCAGAAGTCGATGATGCCCAGCGGGGCGACGACCTCGCCGACGATCCCGGTCTCCTCGGCCACCTCGCGCACGGCGGTGTCCTCGGGGGTCTCCCCGGCCTCGATGTGGCCCTTGGGCAGCGACCACAGCAGCCGGCCCCGGCGGTCCGTGCGGCCGATCAGCGCCGCCCGGGGGCCCGTGCCGTCGTCGTCGGCGACGACCAGCCCGCCCGCGGAGGTCTCGTCGACCCGGCGCAGACGTCGGCCCGGGCGCCGTCGTCCGCCCGTCGGAGCCATGCCTGCAGGGTAGCGCGACCGGGCTCAGTAGCCTGGCTGGTCGTGTCCGAGCAGCCCCCGCGTCCCGAGCCCCAGCCGGTCCCCGAGGCCGTGCAGGAGACCGTCCGCGCGCTGGTCGACCTCACGCCCGTCCTGGGCCTCGTCGGCGAGCGCTTCGGCGCCGCCGGTCACGAGGTGCACCTGGTCGGCGGCTCGGTGCGCGACGCCCTGCTCGCCGCGGGTGCGGGCACGCCCCGGATCGGCGACCTGGACCTCACCACGTCGGCGACCCCCGAGCAGACCCTCGCCGTCCTCGAGGGCCTGGCCGGTTCCACGTGGAACCAGGGCATCGCCTTCGGCACCGTCGGCGCCGAGGTGCGCGGCGAGCGGCTGGAGATCACCACCTTCCGGGCCGACCGGTACGACCGGGAGTCGCGCAACCCCGAGGTCGCCTGGGGGACGTCGCTGCTCGACGACCTGGCCCGCCGGGACTTCACCGTCAACGCCATGGCGGTCTCGCTGGGCCCGGACCGCACCGTCACCGACCCGTTCGGCGGGCTGGGCGACCTGCTGGCCGGCCGGCTGCGCACCCCCGGGACGCCCGAGGACTCCTTCGCCGACGACCCGTTGCGGATGCTGCGCGCCGTGCGGTTCGTCGCCCAGCTGGGCCTGGTCCCGGTGCCCGAGGTGGTCGAGGCGATGACCCGGATGGCCCCGGAGCTGGGCCGGATCACCGCCGAGCGCGTGCAGCAGGAGTTCTCCCGGACGCTGTGCAACGACGCGCCGCGGGCGGCCCTGGAGCTGCTGGTGTCCACCGGGCTGGCCGACGTCGTGCTGCCCGAGCTCTCGGCGCTGCGGATGGAGATCGACGAGCACCACCAGCACAAGGACGTCTACGCCCACTCGCTGACCGTGCTCGACCAGGCCATCGCGCTGGACCTGGCCGACCCGGGGTCGCCGTCCCCGGACCTCGTGCTGCGGCTGGCCGCCCTGCTGCACGACATCGGCAAGCCGGCCACCCGGCGCCGCGAGCCCCGCGGCCGGGTCTCCTTCCACCACCACGAGGTGGTCGGCGCCAAGCTGGTGCGCAAGCGGCTGACCGCGCTGAAGTACCCGAAGGAGGTCGTGGAGCAGGTCTCGCGCCTGACCTTCCTGCACCTGCGCTTCCACGGCTACGGCTCGGGCGAGTGGACCGACTCCGCCGTCCGCCGCTACGTCACCGACGCCGGGGACCTGCTCCCCCGACTGCACAAGCTGGTCCGCTCGGACTCCACCACCCGCAACAGGCGGCGGGCCGCGCAGCTGTCGGCGACCTACGACTCGCTGGAGCGCCGGATCGCCGAGCTGTCGGCCGCCGAGGACCTCGCCCGGGTGCGCCCGGACCTGGACGGCAACCGGATCATGGAGCTGCTGGGCATCCCCCCGGGCCGCGAGGTCGGCGAGGCCTGGCGCTTCCTCAAGGAGCTGCGCCTGGAGCGCGGCCCGCTGGAGCCCGACGTCGCCGAGGCCGAGCTGCTCAGCTGGTGGCGCGCGCGCTGACCGCCCGGGCGCCGCGCAGCCCGTTGGCCAGCGCCGCGGCCAGGTACAGACCACCGACGACGACGAGCGCGGCCACGCTGCGGCCCGAGGCGGGCAGTGCGAGGGCGCCCACCACCACCGCCGCGACGAAGGTGACGTTGAACAGGGTGTCGTAGACGGAGAACACCCGGCCGCGGAAGTCGTCGTGCACGACCTCCTGCAGCGTGCTGTCCACGCAGATCTTCACCGCCTGGCCCACGAAGCCCAGCACGAAGCCCGCGGCCACCACGGCGGGGGCGGCGAAGGCCAGCCCGAGGGCCAGCTGGCCGACGCCACCGAGCACCAGCGCCGCCGTCGTCCAGACGACCTTGCCCCACCGGCGGACGGCGGCGGGGGTGACCGCCGCGGCCAGCAGCGTGCCCACTGCTCCTGCGGCGAGCACCTGCGCGAGGCCCGCGAGGCCGACGGCGAAGGGGCCGACCGGGTCCAGGGTGCCGCGGTACAGCAGGAGGCTGAGCAGGGTGAGCAGGCCGAAGCAGACCCGCTGCACGGCCATCACCGACAGCACCCAGGTGGCCGCTCGCGAGGCCAGCACGTGCCGGGCGCCGGCGGCCATGCCGTGCAGCACGTCCCGGGCCGAGACCGTCGCGGTGCGCGACGAGTGGTCCGGGCCCAGGTGCGCCCGGACGAAACCGGCGACGACGGCGGCCGACGCCAGGTAGGGCAGGGCGGCGAAGAGGGCCAGGGCCGCGTAGCCGGTGTCGTCCCCGCCCACCAGCGCGCGCACGCCGATGGCCACGCCGCCGCCCAGCACCCCGGCCACGGCCCCGGCGGTGGTGCTCAGCGCGTTCGCGGGCACCAGCTCGGCGCGGTCGCAGGTGTGCGGGAGACCGGCCGACAGCGCCGAGAGCACGAACCGGTTGGCCGAGAAGACCGCCAGCCCGGCCAGGTAGTAGGCCGCGCCGTCGACGCCGGCGAAGGTCAGGGCCGCGACGACGGCGACCAGCGCGGCCCGCAGGCAGTTGGCCACCAGCAGCACCTGCCGGCGGCTCCACCGGTCCAGCCAGACACCGGCGAAGGGGCCCACCACCGAGTAGGGCAGCAGCAGGACGGCGAACCCGGCGGCGACGTCGAGCGGGTCGGCGGCCCGCTGCGGGTTGAACAGCACGGTGCCGGCCAGGGCTGCCTGGAAGACGCCGTCGCCGAACTGCGCGGCCAGCCGGGTGAGCAGCAGGCGGCGGAAGTCGGGCCGCTCCAGCAGCCGGCGCGCCGTCGCTGCCCGTCCCCCCACACCTGCGCACCCTACGGTCGCCGCGGGCGGCGCCGGATGCCCCCGGAGGGTCCCGTCCTGGGGCACACTGGGCGCGATGAACGCGGTGCCCCCGTCGCCAGACCCGGACCGCCGGCCCACCGCCCCGGCGGGCCGGGCGCCCGGCGCGGTCGCCCCACCGCTGACGCTGGGCCGGATCGCCGACGTGCGCCCCGGGTCCCTGCTGGTCGCGATGCCGGTGCTCGCCGACCCGAACTTCGTCGGCACCGTGGTCTACGTCGTCGACCACTCCGCCTCCGGCACGGTCGGGGTGGTGCTGAACCGGCCCAGCGAGGTGCGCATCGCCGAGGTGCTGCCCGGCTGGGCGGACCTGGCCGTGGCGCCGGGCGTCTTCCACGTGGGTGGCCCGTGCGAGAGCGAGACCGCGCTGGGCCTGGCCGTGTGCGCCGAGGGCGGGCCCGGTCTGCAGCCGGTCGACGCCGATGTCCACCTGGTCGACCTCGACGGCGACCCCGCGGGCCTGGCGCCCGCCGTGCGGGGGCTGCGGGTGTTCGCCGGGTACGCCGGCTGGTCCCCGGGTCAGCTGGGCGGGGAGATCGCCGAGGGCGCGTGGGCCTGCGTGGGCGCGCACGCCGACGACGTGCTGTCGGGCGAGGCCGGTGCGGCCCTGTGGCACCGGGTGCTGCGCCGGCAGACCGGCGCCCGCGCGGTGCTCGCCACCGCCACCCCGGACCCCACCCAGAACTGAGGCACCAGGAGTCTCGCCGGGCGTCGCCGGGTCTGGCAGACTGTGTGCTGCGGGAGGGACGGTCTGGGGAAGAGACCGTCCCTCCCGTTCTGCGTCTAGAAGCCCAGTTCCGCGGCGACCTGCGGGTAGTCGGAGGCGAGCGCGGTCTCGGCCTCCCCCGGCACGGTGATGGTCCGCGGCCCCGGGTCGCTGAGGGTGATGGTGACCTCGAAGGTCTGGTCGGGGAGCCGGGTCGTGTACTGCAGCAGCATCTTGGTCTCGGCCGACACCACGATCGTCGCCCCGGTGCCGGTCTGGTAGGCCACGGCGAGCTGGCCGTCGACCGACCGCTGGCCCTGCCAGGTGTAGTTGCGCTCGAGGAAGGACCGCGGGTCGTCGTCGGCCCGCTGGGACAGGTTGGGCAGCAGCTGCACCAGGACGTCGACCAGCGACGCCGTCCCGTTGGCCTGGGTGCTGGCGATCGGCCGCTCCAGGTAGGTCGTGCCCGGGCGGCCGGCCGCGGCCATCGCCTCGGTCAGCCCCGGGACGTCGCCGTACCAGAGGTCGGACTTGGTGAAGAACAGCGTGCGGGTGTCGTCGGGCTGGCCGGTGCCGTAGCTGGTGACGGCCTGCGCGCGGCCGATGCCGGCCCGGAAGTCCATCTCGCCGGTCAGGGTCAGCACGGTGTTCTCCGCGTAGGGCGCGGTGATGGTGAAGTCCGCGCCGCCGGCGGTGTAGTTGCGGTGCAGGAGGCCGGCCAGGGTCTGCGCCTCGTCCTCGGTGATCGTGTCGCCGGGGTTGCGGTCGGCAGCGGACCCACCGCTGCTGCACCCGGCCAGCACCGCGACGGCGAGGGCGAGCAGCAGGGCGATCCAACGCGAGCGGGCCGGCATGCCCCCAGGGTAGGGAGGCACACCGGCCCGCTGGGTCGGTGCTGGCGGGTCAGCGCTCGACGTCCCCGCGGATGAACGCCTCGACGGCGTCGCGGGCCTCCGAGTCGCTGTACTGCACCGGCGGGCTCTTCATGAAGTACGAGGACGCCGAGAGGATCGGGCCGCCGATCCCGCGGTCCTTGGCGATCTTCGCCGCGCGGACCGCGTCGATGATGATGCCGGCCGAGTTCGGGGAGTCCCAGACCTCGAGCTTGTACTCCAGGTTCAGCGGGACGTCGCCGAACGCTCGGCCCTCGAGCCGGACGTAGGCCCACTTGCGGTCCGACAGCCACGGCACGTGGTCCGACGGACCGATGTGCACGTTGTCCTTGCCCATGTCGCGGTCGACCTGGCTGGTCACCGCCTGGGTCTTGGAGATCTTCTTGGACTCCAGGCGCTCGCGCTCGAGCATGTTCTTGAAGTCCATGTTGCCGCCGACGTTGAGCTGCATGGTGCGGTCCAGCTGGACGCCGCGGTCCTCGAACAGCTTGGCCAGCACCCGGTGGGTGATGGTCGCGCCGACCTGGCTCTTGATGTCGTCGCCGACGATCGGGACGCCGGCGGCGGTGAACTTGTCCGCCCACTCCTGCGTGCCGGCGATGAAGACCGGCAGCGCGTTGACGAAGGCGACGCCGGCGTCCAGGGCGGCCTGGGCGTAGAACTCCGCGGCCTGCTGGGAGCCGACGGGCAGGTAGCAGACCAGCACGTCGGCGCCGGACTCGCGGAGCGTGGCGACGACGTCGACCGGCTGCTCGTCGGACTCCTCGATGGTCTGGCGGTAGTACTTGCCCAGGCCGTCCAGGGTCGTGCCGCGCTGCACGGTGACCCCGGTCGGCGGCACGTCGCAGATCGTGATCGTGTTGTTCTCGCTGGCGCCGATGGCGGCGGACAGGTCCTGGCCGACCTTCTTGGCGTCGACGTCGAACGCGGCGACGAACTTCACGTCGGAGACGTGGTAGTCGCCGAACCGGACGTGCATCAGGCCGGGGACGCTCTGCGTCTCGTCGGCGTCCTTGTAGTACTCGACGCCCTGCACGAGCGACGCGGCGCAGTTGCCGACGCCCACGATGGCGACCTTGACCGATCCCATGGGTCCTCCTGGTGTGCCGGCGACGGTGCGCGGCGGTTGTCGGTGCGGGGTATCCGGACCGGCCGCGCTGACGGGCCGGACGACACGAACATACGGTCTGCTTTGTCAGCTCGCATACGGATCCGTTTGTCAGGTCGAGCCGGCCGCCCCCCGGTCGTACGGTGGAGTGGTGCCACGCCGATCGGTGGTCGACCACACGCTGCGCAAGCGCGCGGTGCTGGCCGACGTGCGCGCCGGCCGGGTCGCCCTCGCCGAGGTCTGCGACGCCACACCGCACCTGGTGCAGGCCGCCCGGCACCACGGCGAGGAGACCGCCGACCGGTGCCCGGTGTGCCAGAACACGCTGCTGACCAGGGTCAACTACGTCTACGGTGAGGCGCTGGGGACGGTCGCCGGGCAGGCGAAGCGGGAACGGGAGCTCGCCCGGATGGACGCGATGCAGGACGAGTTCACCGTCTGGTCCGTCGAGGTCTGCCGCAGCTGCCGGTGGAACCACCTGGCCGTCTCCTACGTCCTGGGTGCGGAGCCCGTGCCGGGTCGGGCACCTCGCCGGCAGCGCCGCGGCGGCTGACCACCCGGCGGGACACGACACGGGCGGGGACGGACCGTTCCCGGCCATCCACAGGTGGAGCGGTCATCCTGGACCGCGACGCCCTGACCGGGGCATGCTGGTCCGCTGACCCGCGCCCGCCGGCACCGCACAGACCACACCGATCCGCCAGAGAGGGGCCACCGCCGTGCCTCCCCACGACGAGACCTCGCCCGTCGGGCTGCCCCCCGGTTCGGTCCGCCGGCCCCCGCCGGCCCGGGCCACCCGCTCCGGGGGCGGCGGCGGCCGGCCCGACCCGCGTCGACCCGACCCGCGCTCG
>NZ_JAMXRZ010000142.1 GCF_024124375.1 Klenkia sp. PcliD-1-E | reverse complement strand
TGCCCCGACAGGCGCGCGAGGGACTCCCGGCGGTCGGCCAGCGCCCGGGCAGCGGTGACCAGCTCGCGCTCGGCGGCGGCCAGGGCGGCGTCCAGGTCCGTGCGGGAGGCGGTCGCGGCGGTGAGCCGCCCCCGCTCGGCGACCAGCTGCGCCGCCAGCTCGGTCTCGGTGGCCTCCACGCGGGCGGCCTCCCGGTCGGTCTCGTCGGGGTCGCGGCCGGCCGGGGCGGCGACCGGGGCACTGAGGTGCCGGTGCCGCTCGGCGGCGAGCTGGGAGGTGCTGGAGAACCGCTCGCCCAGCGTGGACAGCCGGAACCAGGTGTCCTGCGCCGCGGCGAGGGCCGGGGCGTCGGCGGCGAGGGCCGCCTCCAGCGCACCCTGCTGCCCGGCGGCGGCGACCAGCTCGCCCTCGACCCGGGTGCGCTGCTCGCGGGCGGCGGTCTCGTCGGCGACGTCGGCGGCCAGGGTCGCGCGCAGGGCGACGAGGTCGTCGGCGAGCAGCCGTAGCCGGGCATCGCGGAGGTCGGCCTGGATGCCCGCCGCGCGCCGGGCCACCTCGGCCTGCCGGCCCAGCGGCTTGAGCTGGCGGCGGAGCTCGGTGGTGAGGTCGGCCAGCCGGTCGAGGTTGGCCTGCATCGAGGTCAGCTTCCGCAGCGCCTTCTCCTTGCGCTTGCGGTGCTTGAGGACGCCGGCGGCCTCCTCGATGAACCCCCGGCGGTCCTCGGGGCGCCCGGACAGCACGGCGTCGAGCTGGCCCTGCCCGACGACGACGTGCATCTCGCGGCCGATGCCGGAGTCGCTGAGCAGCTCCTGGACGTCGAGCAGCCGCACCTTGTCGCCGTTGATCTCGTACTCGCTCTCGCCGGAGCGGTACATGCGGCGGGTGATCGCCACCTCGGTGTAGTCGATGGGCAGCGCGCCGTCGGCGTTGTCGATGGTGAGCGTCACCTCGGCCCGGCCCAGGGGCTGCCGACCGGCGGTGCCGGCGAAGATGACGTCCTCCATCTTGCCGCCGCGCAGGCTCTTGGCACCCTGCTCGCCGAGCACCCAGGCGATGGCGTCGACCACGTTGGACTTGCCCGACCCGTTGGGCCCCACGACCGCGGTGATGCCCGGTTCCAGGCGCAGCGTCGTGGCCGACGCGAAGGACTTGAAGCCCTTGAGCGTCAGCGACGACAGATGCACGTCAGGAGGCTAGCGAGGGCCTCCGACGGGGACGGCTCAGGCGAGCGCGGGCTGCGTCTCCGGGGTCGCCATGGTCAGCAGCTCGCGGGCGATGCGGTCGTCGCGCTCGGCACGCAGCTGCGCGACCTCGGCCTCCAGGCGGGCGACCCGCGCCCGCAGGGCGGCGATCTCCTGGGCCGCCCCCAGCTGACGGGGGTCGACGACGGAACCGAACAGGGCCTTGGCCATGACGAGAACGGCCTTCCACGTGCGAGGGGGAGCGCGTCCGGGCGTGCCGGCCGGGCGCGGGCTTGTGCTGCCAGGGTGACAGTCCCCCGGTCCCAGGTCAACGCGGCCGACGGCCGGGCCACCAGGTCAGGGGTGTGTCATCTCCGTCACGCCGTGGTGAACCCGTGCGCGCCCACCGGGTCCTCGTCGGTGAGCGCCACCTCGCGCGGGGTGCCCGGTGCGGCCGGACCGGTCAGCGCGTCGAGCACCGCGTGCACGTCGTCGTCCGGGCCCTCGAGGACGACCTCGACCCGGCCGTCGGGCAGGTTGGTGGCCGACCCGGCCAGCCCCCGGTCGCCGGCCTGGCCCCGGACGAACCAGCGGTAGCCCACGCCCTGCACGTCCCCCGACACCAGGGCGACCACCCGGCGGGTCACGAGCGCCGGGCCCTGGGTCGGGGTTGGCAGCTCGGGCAGCTGTAGCTGGAGCGGTTCATGAAGGACTCCCGGCGGATCGGGGTGCCGCAGCGCGGGCAGGGGCGGTCGAGCTGGCCGTAGACGGCCAGCGAGCGGGAGAAGTACCCGCTCTGGCCGTTGACGTCGACGTAGAGCGAGTCGAAGGAGGTGCCGCCCTGGGCGAGCGATTCGCCGAGCACGTCGCGGATCCCCTCGAGCAGGTCGTCGACCTGCCGGCGGGTCAGCTTCTCCGTCGGACGGGCCCCGTGCAGGCGGGCCCGCCACAGCGACTCGTCGGCGTAGATGTTGCCCACCCCGCCGACGAGGGTCTGGTCCAGCAGGGCGCGCTTGACCTCGGTGCGACGGCGGCGCAGCGCGGCGGCGAAGGCGTCGGCGTCGAAGTCGTCGGCCAGCGGGTCGACGGCGATGTGCGCGAGCCGGCCGGGCAGGCCGTCCGGGCCGGCGTCCTCGGTGGCCAGGCCGCCGAAGGTGCGCTGGTCCACGAAGCGCAGCTCCCGGCCGCCGTCGGTGAAGGTGAACCGGGCGCGCAGGTGCTTCTCGCGGGGCTCGGTGGGCTTCTCCACCAGCAGCTGGCCGCTCATGCCCAGGTGGCCGACGAGCACCCGGCCGGTGGCGACGCCGTCGCGGGCCAGCGGCAGCCACAGGTACTTGCCCCGCCGGTGCGCCGCGGTGACCGTGGCCCCGGTGAGGTCGGCGAGGAAGTGGTCGACGCCCTCCAGGTGCCGGCGGACGGCGCGCGGGTGCAGCACCTCGGCGGTGGCGACGGTGCGCCCGGCGACCCAGCGCTCCAGGCCGCGCCGGACCACCTCGACCTCGGGCAGCTCGGGCACGGGGCTCAGCCCCGCCCGGCGGCCGACAGCGCGCGCCAGGCGTTCTGCGCGGCCATCTGCTCGGCGGCCTTCTTGGTGCGGCCGTGGCCGTCGCCGCGGGGCTCGTCGGCCAGCAGCACGGTGGCGGTGAAGGTCTTGGCGTGGTCGGGGCCCTCGGACTCGATCCGGTACACCGGGGCACCCAGGCCCTGGGCCGCGCCCAGCTCCTGCAGGCTGGTCTTCCAGTCCAGGCCGGCCCCCAGGGACGCGGAGTCCACCAGCAGCGGGTCGAACAGCCGGTGCACCACGGCCGCGGCGACCTCGAGGCCGCAGCCGAGGTGGATGGCGCCCAGCAGCGCCTCCAGCGCGTCGGCCAGGATCGACTCCTTGTCCTGGCCACCGGTGGCGGTCTCGCCGCGGCCCAGCAGCAGGTGCGGGCCGATGCCGCCCTCGCCCAGGGACCGCGCGACCCCGGCGAGGGAGGTCATGTTCACCACCGACGCCCGCAGCTTGGCCAACTGCCCCTCGGGCAGGTCGGGCTGGCTGCGGTAGAGCTCGTCGGTGACCACCAGGCCGAGCACGGAGTCACCGAGGAACTCCAGCCGTTCGTTCGTGGGCAGCCCGCCGTGCTCGTAGGCCCAGGACCGGTGGGTCAGGGCCAACGCGAGCAGGCCGCCGGGCAGCTCGACACCCAGGGCGTCGCGCAGCCAGTCGGCGGCCTGTGCGGCGTGCTCGGCACCACCTGGGGTGGGGTGGCCGGTCACGTCGGGGTCGTGCTGGAGCAGGTCAGACCGCGATGGTCTGGCGGCCGTCGTACTGACCGCAGGTCGGGCAGGCCTGGTGCGGCGGCTTGAGCTCCCCGCACGCGCGGTTCGGGCACGGCGCGAGCGTGGGCGCGGTGGTCTTCCACTGCGACCGACGCGAGCGGGTGTTCGAGCGCGACATGCGCCTCTTCGGGACAGCCACGGTCAGTTCTCCTTCGATGGGGTGAAACGGTCGGCGAGCCCTGCCCAGCGCGGGTCGAGCTGGGAGTGCGAGTGGTCCGCCGGGAGGTCGTCGATGCGCTGGCCGCAGTCGACGCACAGCCCGGAGCAGTCCGGGGTGCAGGTGGGCGAGAGCGGCAGGGTGAGGACGACGGTGTCGCGCACCAGCGGGGCGAGGTCGAGGTGCTCACCGTCGATGCGGCGGACCTCGTCCTCCTCGCTGGTGGCCTCGGTGGTGCTGCCCTCGTAGGCGTAGAGCTCCTGCACGTCCAGGTGCAGGGTGTCCTCGACCGGGTCCAGGCAGCGGGCGCACTGGCCGGTGACCGGCACGTCGACGTCACCGGACACGAGGACGCCCTCCATGACCGACTCCAGGCGCAGGTGCAGCTCGACCGGCGCGCCCTCGGGGACGCCGATCATCTCCACGCCCCAGCCCGCGGGCGCCGGCACCGTCCTCTCCCAGTCGCGCATGGACCCCGCGCGGCGACCCAGCTCGCGCAGGTCGACCTTCCAGGGGTCACCACCGGGGCGCCGGGCGTCGGTGGACGCGGCGCCGCGACGGGGCGTGGGGGCAGCAGGCATGACGGGGTTCTCTGTGCTCGGGGTCGGTTCTCACCGCGGGGCGTGCCGGGCAGCGCGTGCGGGAGCAGCCCAGGTTACCCCAGGCTCGTCACCGCCGTCCCTAGGGCTGGCGCAGCTGGGCGCGGGCGGCCTCGACGGAGCGGACCATGTGCCCCAGGGTGGTGCCGAAGTCGGCCAGCCGGCTGTCGACGTACTCGTCGACCTCGGCGCGCATCCGGGCCACCTCGGCCGCGGTCTGCTCGCCCAGCTCGTCGGCGCGGGCGACCGCGCCGCGGTAGACCTCGGTCTCGGCGACCAGCCGGTCGTGCTCGGCCTGCCCGGCGGCGACCAGCGCCGCCTGCTGGGTACGGCCCTCGGCGACCAGCTCGGCCTGCTGGCGGTCGGCCTCGGCCAGGATCCGGT
The DNA here is from genome assembly GCF_024124375.1 of Klenkia sp. PcliD-1-E. Classification (GTDB taxonomy): domain Bacteria; phylum Actinomycetota; class Actinomycetes; order Mycobacteriales; family Geodermatophilaceae; genus Klenkia. Next base: position 4,657 of record NZ_JAMXRZ010000142.1, on the reverse strand, counting down.
CGGCCTCGGCCTCGGCACGGGTGAGCAGGTCCTCGACCTCGGCCTGGGCCTGGGCGATGAGCTCGTCGCGCTGCCGCCGGGCGGTGCCGATCAGCTCGTCGCGCTGGCGGCGGGCGGTGCCCACCACCTGCTCGGCCTCGGCGCGGGTGCGGCCGGTGAGCCGCTCGGCCTCGGCCTGGGCCTGCTCGAGGATCTCGGTGCGCTGCTCGACGATGGCGCCGGCCTGCTGCACCTCCTCGGGCAGCCCCTCGCGCAGGTCGTCGAGCAGGTCGAGCAGGTGGTCGCGGGGCACCATGCAGGAGGAGGACATCGGAACGCTGCGGGCGTTCTCGATCAGCGAGGCCAGCTCGTCGACGACCTCGTAGAGCCGGTACACGACCTCGGTCATGCCTCCCCCTCCCGCTCGCGCCGGGCGACCAGCCGCGTGTTGACCTCGGCGGGCACCAGGTGCGAGACGTCGCCGCCGAACGCGGCGATCTGCTTGACCAGGCTGGAAGACAGGTGCCCGACCTGCGGCGCGGTGGGCACGAAGAGGGTCTCGACGCCGGCGAGCTCGCGGTTCATCTGGGCCATCTGCAGCTCGTACTCGAAGTCCCCGACCGCCCGCAGGCCCTTCACGACCACGGGGACGTCGTGCTCGCGGCACCAGTTGACCAGCAGCCCGGAGAAGGAGTCGACCACCACGTTGGGCAGGTCGGCGGTGGCCGCGCGCAGCAGCTCCATCCGCTCCTCGACGTCGAACAGCCCGGCCTTGCCGGGGTTCACCAGCACCGCCACGACCAGCTCGTCGTAGAGCGCCGCGGCCCGGGAGATGACGTCGACGTGGCCGTTGGTGACCGGGTCGAAGGAGCCCGGGCAGACCGCTCTCCTCATGCTGACCTCACGCTGCGCGACCGTACCGGAGCAGGGCCTCCCCGTAGCGGCGGTCGCGCAGTCCCCGCAGGGGTGTCGGCCACGCCCACGGGTCCTCCCGGGCCGGCCGCTCCACCACCAGGACCGCCTCGGGGGCCAGCCAGCCGTGGGTCACCAAGCCGTCGAGCACCGTCAGGACGACGTCGGCCGGGACGGCGTAGGGCGGGTCGGCCAGCACCAGGTCGAAGGGCGGACCGCCGGAGGGCTTGGCGACCGCGGTCGGCACGGAGGACGGCAGCACGTGCGCGCCCGGCATGCCGACGGTCGCGATGTTGCCCCTCAGCACGGGCAGCACCCGGGGCCCGTTCTCCACGAAGACCACGTCGGACGCGCCGCGCGAGAGCGCCTCCAGGCCCAGGGCGCCCGAGCCGGCGTACAGGTCGAGCACGCGGGTGCCCTCGAGGTCCAGCAGGGAGCCCAGCGAGTTGAACAACCCCTCGCGGGCCCGGTCGCCGGTGGGGCGCACCCCGGAGGCGGGCACCTTCAGCCGCCGGCCGCCTGCGGCCCCGGCGATGATCCGGGTCATGCCCGTTCGAGCCAGTCGGCGCGGTCGCCGGCGTTGAGCGCGGCGACGGCGGCGGCCAGCTCGGGGTGCGCGGCCAGGCCCAGGTCGGTCTCCAGCAGCGCGGCGGCCTCGGTGCGGGCGGCGGCGATGAGCTCCTCGTCGTGCAGCAGCGACAGCAGCTTGACCCCCGAGCGCCGGCCCGACTGCGCCGCACCCAGCACGTCGCCCTCGCGGCGGGTCTCCAGGTCCAGGCGGGCCAGCTCGAAGCCGTCGGTGGTCGCGGCGACCTGCGCCAGCCGGGTGCCGGTGGAGGAGGAGGTGGGGGCCTCGCTGACCAGCAGGCACAGCCCGGGGTGCTTCCCGCGGGCGACCCGGCCGCGCAGCTGGTGCAGCTGGCTCACGCCGAACCGGTCGGCGTCCATGACGACCATGACGGTGGCGTTGGGCACGTCGACGCCGACCTCGATGACGGTGGTGGCGACCAGGACGTCGACCTCGCGCGCGGCGAAGGCCCGCATCCGCGCGTCCTTCTCCTCCGGGGTCAACCGGCCGTGCAGCACCTCGACCCGCAGGCCCGCCAGCGGCCCGGACGCCAGGGCCTCGGCGACGTCCAGCACCGCCAGGGGCGGGCGCCGGTCGGAGGTCTGCGCGGTCTCGGGCGGGGCGCCGTCGTCGGTCTCGGGGCCGGCGTCCTTCTCGTCGTCCCCGATGCGCGGGCAGACGACGTAGGCCTGCCGGCCCGCGGCGACCTCCTCGCGCACCCGCGCCCAGGCGCGGTCCAGCCAGGCCGGCTTCTCGGCCACCGGCACCACCGAGCTGGAGACCCCGCCGCGGCCCGCGGGCAGCTGGCGCAGGGTGAGGGTCTCCAGGTCGCCGTAGACGGTCATCGCGACGGTGCGCGGGATGGGGGTCGCGGTCATCACCAGCACGTGCGGCGGCCGGGTGCCCTTCGCGCGCAGCCGGTCGCGCTGCTCGACCCCGAAGCGGTGCTGCTCGTCGACCACCACCAGACCCAGGTCGGCGAAGTCGACACCCTCGGACAGCAGCGCGTGCGTGCCGACGACGATGCCGGCGCTGCCGTCGGCCACCTCCGCCAGTGCGGCCCGGCGGGCGGCGGCGCGCAGCGAGCCGGTCAGCAGGGTGACGCGGGTGCCGTCGGGGTCGCCGTCGATCTCACCTGCCCGGCCCAGCGGGCCCAGCAGGGCACCGATGCCGCGGGCGTGCTGGGCGGCCAGCACCTCGGTGGGCGCCAGCAGCGCGGCCTGGCCGCCGGCGTCGACGACCTGCGCCATCGCGCGCAGCGCGACCACCGTCTTGCCGGAGCCGACCTCGCCCTGCAGCAGCCGGTGCATGGGCTGCTCGCGGCCGATCTCGACGGCGAGGGCCTCCCCCACCTCGCGCTGTCCGTCGGTGAGCGCGAAGGGCAGCGCGGCGTCGACGGCGTCGGCGAGCCCGCCGGCGCGGCGCGGGCGGGCGATGCCGGGCTCCAGCGCCGCGGCCCGCCGCCGGGCGGCGAGGGTGACCTGCAGGACCAGCGCCTCGTCCCACTTGAGCCGGTGGTCGGCCCGCGCGACGTCCTCGGGCGTCTCGGGGTGGTGCTTGAGCCAGATCGCCCGCGCCAGCGGCATCAGCCCGTGCCGGGCGCGCACCCCGGGCGGCACGGGGTCGGCGTCGAGCAGGGCGTCGGCCGCGCCGGGGTCGCCGAGGACGAGCTTCAGCGACTTCTGCACCACCCAGCTGGAGACGCTCTTGCTGGCCGGGTAGATCGGCAGCATCGCCGTGGCCCACTCGTCGGCGTCGGTCGAGTCGTCGAGGACCTGGCAGTCGGGGTGGCTGAACTGCAGCTGGCCGTGCCAGCTGCTGACCGTGCCGGCGAACAGGCCCCACGCACCGACCTCGAGCCGGGCGTGCCGGTGGTTGAAGAAGACCAGCCGCATCGACCCGTCGCCGTCGCCGACGGTGACCTCGGTGAGGGACCCGCGGCGGTTGCGCATCGGCCGGGTGTCGACCGTGCGGACCTGGCCCAGCACGGTGACCCGGTCGCCCACCTCGAGGTCGGTGAACCGGGTCATCTCCCCGCGGCGGGCGTACCGGCTGGGGTAGTGCCGGACCAGGTCGCGCACGGTGTGCAGCGACAGCTCCTCGGCCATCGCCTTCGCGGTGCGGGTGCCGACCACCTTGCCCAGCGGGGTGTCGAGGTCGAGCACGTCACTCCACCCCGACCAGCAGCACCCGGGCCCCGGGGCCCAGCGGGTGCACCGCCACCTCCACCGTGGGGTGCCGGGCGGCCAGGTGGGTGGCGGCGGCGTCGGCCAGCCGGCCGCCCACGAGGGTGACCAGCTCGCCGCCGCCGGCCAGCAGCCGGTCGAGCAGCTCGCAGGTCACCGCCAGCAGCGCCGGGCCGACGACCACGACCTCGCCCTCGACCACGCCGAGGGCATCACCGGGGTGGCAGCGGCCGGCCGAGGTGAGGGCCTCGTGCTCGGCCACCAGGACCTCGGCCCAGCGGGTGGCCGAGGCGGCCTCGGTCATCGCGATGACGTCGTCGGCGAACCGCTGCCCGGCGTCGGCGACGGCGACCGCGGCCAGGCCCTGCACCGGGGACCGGGTGGGCACGACGGCGACGTCGCGGCCCTCGCCGCGCGCCTGCACCGCGGCCCGCCCGACCGGGCCGACCAGGGCGGGGTGGTCGGGCAGCAGCACGACCTCGGCCGCACCGGCGCCCAGCACCGCCGCCCGGACGGCGGCCTGCACCTCGGCCCCGACCCCGGCGTCGTCGGGGTCGGGCGGGACGGGCACGCCGAGCACCTGCACGCCCTCGGCACCCAGCAGCGCGGCGACCCCGGGCGCCGACGGGCCCTCGGGCACCAGGGCGACCACCGCGCGGTCACCGGCCACCGGCGGGGCCACCCGGACCGGCGCGAGGGCGGTGACGGCGATGGAGTGCGGCCGACCGGCACGGATGCCGGCCTCGACCGCCGCGCCGACGTCGTGCACGTGGACGTGGACGTTCCACTCCCGGCCGGTGGGCGTGTCGACGCCGACGACGACGAGGCAGTCGCCGAGCCAGCCCAGCTCGGCGCGCAACCGCTCGACGGCCTCCTCGGAGGAGTCGGCCAGCAGGAACTGCACCTCGCTGCCCGCGTCGGCGGCCGGCTGGTGCAGGTGCGGGGTCGTCGCGCGGGCGCGCCGGCCGGACCGGCGGGCCAGCGGCGGGCGGGCGGGGGCCGGGGCGGGGGC
>NZ_JAMXRZ010000141.1 GCF_024124375.1 Klenkia sp. PcliD-1-E | reverse complement strand
GACGACGGCCGTGCGCTGGTCACTGGGCCTGCTGGCCGCTGCCGCCGCCGTCGGCCTGCTCGCCGTGCTGGTCCCCCGTCTCCGCCGCCGGCGCTGGCGGGCCGGCGCGCTGCCTCCGCCGCCCCGGGTCGAGCGCGACCCGGAGTTCGTCCCCGGCGAGGCGCTGTTCCGGGCACCGCCGCTGCCCTGACCCCGGACGCAGGACGGCCGCCCCCCGCGAGCGGGGAGCGGCCGTCGAGCAGCTGCGGGTCGGCTCAGCCGGAGACGATGCCCACGTTGGTCTGCTCGGTGGACTGCGAGGTCTCCGCCGAGGAGGCCAGCGCCGTCTGGAAGGAGATCAGGGCCTCCTTGATCCGGTCGGCCGCGGAGTTCCACTGCGCCTGGCGGGCGCCGTAGGCGACCTGCGCGTCGCTGGTCCAGGTGCTCATCAGGGAGTTCACCTGGTTGTTGACGTCGCTCAACGAGGAGTCGAGGCCGGAGGAGGCGCCGTTGACGAAGCCCGCGGCCTCGTTCTGCAGCAACCAACTGACCTGGTACTCGCCACCGCTCATGTCTGCTCCCTCTTCTCGATGCGCCGGGTCAGCGGACCAGGCCGCTGGTGATGCCCGTGGTGAGGTTCTCGACGCTGGTCATCTGACCGCGCATCTCCTCGTCGCTGCGGGTGTAGTTGGCACCGGCCTGGCCCACCGACGCGGCGATGGCACCGAGCGCGGCGTTCATGTTCGCGCTCTCGGTGTTCACGGTGTTCTTGACCTGCGCGAACGCGGTCGCGAACTGGCCGCGCGACTGGGACTCCAGGGTCGCGAGCTGGTTGTTCAGGTTGCGGAAGAGCGCGTTGAGCTGCTCCGCGGCGTCCGAGGCCGACCGGGCGAAGGTCGCCATCTGCTCCGGACTGGCGCCAGTTCCATCTGCCATGTGTTCCTCATCCCTCCAGAACGGCCGGGTGGAGTCGACCGGGTCGGACCGTGGTGACGCCTGTGGGGCGTCGGTGAGCACGGCGAACGGTACTGGACGGGGCCGGAGCTGGCGAACCGCCGTCCAGCGGTCCTGCGGGCCTCAGCCCGCGCCGCGGGCCAGGTCAGGGCTCAGCGGCGGGCCCGCCGGCACCCGGGCCACCAGGGCGGCCGGGAGGGCCACCGGGTCGACCCCGGCGTAGCCGAGCACGCCCGCGACGGCCTCGTCGGGCACCCGGTAGGCCCGTCCCTGGTCGGTCACCAGGAACAGCGGGCCGTCGGCCGCGGAGTCCGACTCCTGGGCCCGCACCAGCGCCCCGCCGCCGGCCGGGACGACGACCGCGTCGGCCAGGACCGTGCCGTCGGCGGTGCGCTGCTCGCTCAGCGCCGCGCCCGAGGCGTCGACCTCGGCCCCCAGGGACACCTCCGGCCGCTGGCCGACGCCGTCGAAGGCGGCGCACACCGTCTCGGTCGCCGACGACACGGGGAGCGTGGGCGGCTGCTCGTCCGGCGGGTCGAGCGGGCCGGGCTCGGGCAGCGGCACCAGGGTCGCCCCGTTGGTCTGCGCCGGGCTGACCGGCAGCGCGGTGGGCGGTGCGCCCCCGTAGGCCAGCGCCGCGAGCGTCGGGTCGGCCAGCAGCAGGTCGGCCTGCACCCGGCTGATGCCGACCAGGCGGTCGGTGGCCACCTGGTAGTACAGCTGCCCACCGGACTCCGACTGCACGACCACCACCTGCCCGGCGACCGCGCCCGGCAGCGCCGTGGAGGGCTGCCCGCGGTCGGCGACCGGCTGCGGCGCGAGCGGGGCACCCTCGGGGAGACCGGACAACCACGCCGTCCCGACCTGGACCTGCACCTCGTCGCCCAGCGTCAGCCCCTGCAGCACCGCGCCCTCGTCGGGCACCGGGTACTGCACGCCGTCCCGGACGTAGTGCAGCGTGCCGCGGTCGACGTCGCGGGCCAGGAAGCCCGCGTCGCCGGCGCCGCGCCCGCCGTCGGCCGTCCCGCCCACGACGAGGGCGGTGCGGGTGACCTGCTCACCGCTGGCCAATTCGACCGGGACCGCGCACAGCGTCCAGGGCGCCCCGACCAGCTGGTCGGCGGCGGGGACGGCGTCCGGGGCGCCGTCGATGCCCAGCGCCTGCCCCCGCGGGGCACCGGCCAGGGAGGCCCGGGAGACCTCGACGACGTCCGACGTGCCGGCCAGCAGCGCGGCGGAGACGAAGTTGCCGACCGGGTGCAGGTGGAACACGCCGGCCTGGTCGGGCAGCCAGACGAACCGGGCGCCGGTCTCCTCCATCACGACGACGGCCGGCTGGTCCTTCCACCGGTCGTTCCCGCCGGGCGAGACGACCCCGACGACACCGGCGACGGCCAGGGCCAGGACGGCGACCATGACGCTGCCGAACACCGCCCCGCCCATCCGGCGCAGCGGGCTCTGCGCGGGGTCGGTCTCGCGCAGCACGACGCCGGACACGACGCGCTTCACCAGGAACTGGTAGCTCTGGTACAGGTCCCGCCTGCTCGCCACGGAGGACCCCGGTCAGCCGTAGAGGCCGCGGACGTAGCCGTAGAGCCCGAGCACCGCACAGGCCACCGGCACCACGGCCAGCACCAGGACGACGTCGAGCACGTCGGCGACCCGGCCGACGTAGGGGCCCGGCGCGCGGTGCCGGAAGACCAGCCCGGCGGCCACGGCCAGCCCGGCCACCACGACCAGCGCGGGCACCGCCCCGGCCGCGACCCAGGGCTCGGGCAGCCCGCCCGCGGCCACGCCGAGCGCCAGCGCCGGCAGGAGCCCGCCCAGCAGCAGCGGGACCCGGTGCCGGGCGGCGGGGAAGAACCGGGCGCGCAGCAGCGAGACCGCCGCGACCAGCCCGACCAGCCACAGCGCCGACGTCCGGCCGCTGGTCAGCAGGACCGGGGTGGCCAGCACGGCCGCCGCGGCACCGCCGCCGAGCATGCCGGTGAGCAGCTCGTCGGTGCGGCGCACGCGGGCCTCGACCCGGGCCCGCCCGACCGGCGGCGGGTCGGCGAGCAGGTCCTCGGTGGTCGAGGGCAGGGCCGGCACCGGCAGCTTGCCCAGCCGCAGCGACAGCAGCGGGGCCAGCGGCGCGAGCACGACGACCAGGACGGCGACCACCGCGGCGGCGTCCGTGCCGTCGACCGACCCGGCCCGCGCCAGCAGTGCCGCGACCACCCCGAGCACCCCGACGACGACGCCGCCGACCGGGTACTGGGTGCGGCCGGCCACGGCGACCACGCCGACGAGGGAGACCAGCACCAGCGCCACGGCGGCGGTGAGCACCTGCGCGGGGCCCAGCGCGGACAGCGGCTGCTCGCCCAGCCCGACCAGGCCGCCGCCGACGGCGGCCGCCACCATCGCGACGACGGCCAGCGCCGTGCCCGCCTCGGCGTCGGAGGCCAGCCGGGCCAGCACGACACCACCGCCCAGCGCGACCAGCGCCAGGCAGAGCGCGACGACGCCGGCCAGCGCGTGGTCGGGGCCGGTCCCGGCCAGGCCGAGGGCCAGCAGCAGGGCGGCGCACGCCACGGCCACCCCGGTGCGGCGGGTGGCGGCCGGGCCCCAGTCCGGGCTGGCGGCCCGCGCGGAGCCCGCGATCGCGTCCACGACGTCGTCGTAGTCCAGCTCCGGCCAGTCGTCCTGGCGGGCCACCAGGTGCAGCACCTCGCCGTCGCGCAGCTCCTGGGCCGCCAGCGAGCGGGCCGGGTCGACCAGCTGCCCGTCCACCCGGCGCAGCACCCAGCCGCCGTGCGCCTGGCCGTCGTCGGCGAGCCCCTCGCCCGCGTTGCGGAGCAGGGCCGGCAGCAGCTCGGCCACCGGGACCGCGTCGGGCAGGGCCACGTCCACCCGGCGCAGCGGGGAGGCCACCGTCACCCGCGCCAGCCCACCGCCGACGGACCGCGTCACATCGCACCACCCATCCGTCGTCGGTCCAGCGGCCCGCATCCGGGGCGGCCCATACGATACGGACCACTCTCGCGGTGAGGAGGAACCCGATGAGCACCGTCGTGCTCCGCCGCCAGCCGCGGCGCGAGGCCCCCGAGCTGCCCAGCGGCGAGGTGGTCCTCGACCCGCCGCCGGAGATCCCCACCGGGGGTCGGCGCTGGGGCCAGGTCCTCATGATGCTGCCGATGCTCGCCGGCGCCGGGGCCATGGCGCTGCTGTTCACCCAGGGCCGCGGTGGCCCGCTGGGCTACGTCGCCGGCGGCCTGCTCGGCGTCTCGGCCCTCGGCATGGTCGCCATGGGGCTGGTGAACGCCGGCGGCTCGGGCAAGCGGCAGCTCGCCGAGGACCGTCGGGCCTACATGCGGCACCTGGCCCTGCAGCGGCGCAGCGTGCGGCGCACCGCGCAGGCCCAGCGCGAGGCCATGCTCTACCGGCACCCCGAGCCCGACCAGCTGTGGGTCACCGCCGCCAGCCACCGGCTGTGGGAGCGCCGCCGCGAGCACGCCGACTTCGGCGTGGTGCGCATCGGCCGCGGCCCGCAGGCGCTGGCCACGCCCGTCGTCCCCCCGCAGACCCGGCCGCTGGACGAGCTGGAACCGCTGTGCGCCAGCGCGCTGCGCCGCTTCGTGCTGACCTACTCCGTCGTCCCCGAGCTCCCCGTCGCGATGGCGGTCAACGGTTTCGGCCGGGTGCACGTGCTGGGACCGCCGGCCCGCCGGCGGGCGCTGGCCCGCGCCGTCGTCGCCCAGCTCGCCGTGCACCACAGCCCCGACGACCTGCTGGTCGCCGTCGCCGCGGGCACCGAGGAGCGGGCCGGCTGGGAGTGGACGAAGTGGCTCCCGCACGGCCAGCACCCCGAGCGCACCGACGCCCTGGGCCGGCTGCGGCTGGTCTCCCCCACGGTGCCGGCGCTGGAGGCCCTGCTGGACGACTTCCTCGCCGTCCGCCCACGGTTCGACCCCAGCGGGTCGGGTGTGCCGGTGCCCGGTCCGCACGTCGTCGTCGTCCTGGACGGCGGTGAGGTGGCCGGCTCCAGCCACCTGATGACCGACGGCGGCGTCGAGGGCGTCACCGTGCTGGACCTGAGCACCCCACCGCCCCGTCTGCTGGACCGCGGCACGCTGGTCCTGGAGGTCGACGACGACGGCACGCTGCGCAGCCGGACCACCGACGGCACCGCCGAGATCGGCCGGGCCGACGAGCTGGCCGGCCCGCTCGCGGAGTCCCTGGCCCGCCAGCTGGCCCCGTTCCGGCTGTCGGCCGGCAGCCGCGGCGGCGACGCCGCGCTGAGCACCGCCACCGGGCTGGCCGACCTGCTCGACATCGCCGACCCCTACGGCTACGACGTCGAGCAGGGGTGGGCACCCCGGCCCAACCGTGACCGGCTGCGGGTCCCGATCGGGGTCGGGCCCGACGGCGCCCCGGTCGAGCTGGACCTCAAGGAGTCCGCGCAGGACGGCATGGGCCCGCACGGGCTGCTGGTCGGGGCGACCGGCGCCGGCAAGTCCGAGCTGCTGCGCACCCTGGTGCTGGCCCTGGCCGTCACCCACGACAGCGAGACGCTGAACTTCGTGCTCGTCGACTTCAAGGGCGGCGCGACCTTCACCAAGCTGGACCGGTTGCCGCACACCAGCGCCGTCATCACCAACCTCGCCGACGAGCTGCCGCTGGTCGACCGCATGGTCGACGCCATCAACGGCGAGCTGCTGCGCCGCCAGGAGCTGCTGCGCTCGGCGGGCAACTACAGCTCGCTGCGGGACTACGAGCGCGCCCGCACCTCGGGCGTCCCGCTGCCCCCCGTGCCCACGTTGCTGATCATCTGCGACGAGTTCAGCGAGCTGCTCAGCGCCAAGCCCGACTTCATCGACCTGTTCGTGCAGATCGGCCGCGTCGGCCGCTCGCTGGGTGTGCACCTGCTGCTGGCCAGCCAGCGCCTGGAGGAGGGCCGGCTGCGCGGCCTGGACACCCACCTGTCCTACCGGATCGGGTTGCGCACCAACTCGGCGATGGAGAGCCGGGTGGTGCTGGCCGCCCCCGACGCCTTCGAGCTGCCGCGCGCGCCGGGCCACGGGTTCATGAAGTACGGCACCGACCCGCTGGAGCGCTTCCGCGCCGCCTACGTCAGCGGTACCTACAAGCGGCCCACCGAGCGCCGCGAGGTCGGCGCGGCCGCCGGTCCGGTCGTGCACACCTACGACACGCAGTACCTCGCGCCGCCGGTGCCGGCCACCCCCGCCGAGGGCGAGGCCGAGCCGGCGCCCGACGAGGGCAGCGCGGTGGGCGAGAGCCTGCTCGACGTGCTGGTCGACCGCATGGAGGGCCGGGGCACCCCGGCGCACCAGGTCTGGCTGCCGCCGCTGGCCGAGCCGCCGTCGCTGGACCAGCTGCTGCCACCGCTGGTGGAGCACCCCGACCGCGGCACCACGGTGGACGCACCCGACCAGTGGGGCGGTCTGCGGGTCACCGTCGGCGTCGTCGACAAGCCCGCCGACCAGCGCCGCGACCCGCTCGTGCTCGACCTGTCCGGGGCCGGGGGCCACGTGGCGGTCGTCGGCGGCCCGCAGTCGGGCAAGAGCACCGCGCTGCGCAGCCTGGTGGCCTCCCTGGCCCTGACCCACACCCCGCGCGAGGTGCAGGTCTACGGCCTGGACTTCGGCGGCGGCACGCTGGCCGGCCTGCGCGAGCTGCCGCACGTGGGGAGCGTGGCGGCCCGCAGCGACACCGACCAGGTGCGCCGCACGGTGGCCGAGCTGCAGACCCTGCTGGCCCGGCGCGAGCTCGCCTTCGCCCATCAGGGCGTCGACGGGATGGCCACCTACCGGCGCCGGCTGCGGTCCGGCCAGGTCGCCGACGATCCGTACGGCGACGTCTTCCTCGTCGTCGACGGCTGGCTGACCGTCCGCAACGACTTCGAGGACATCGAGGCCGCGGTCACCGACCTGGCCGGCCGGGGGCTGTCGTACGGCATCCACGTGGTGGTGTCGGCCGGGCGCTGGCTGGACCTGCGCCCGGCGATCCGGGACCTGTTCGGCACCCGGCTGGAGCTGCGGCTCGGCGACCCGGGCGATTCCCTGCTGGACCGGCGGACGGCGGTCAACGTCCCGGCCGAGACGCCCGGCCGCGGCATCACCGCCGACAAGCTGCACGTGCTCACCGCGCTGCCGCGCATCGACGGCGAGCAGGGCACCGAGGACCTCGCCGACGGCGTGGCCGGGCTGGTCGACGCCGTCAAGGCCCGCTGGCACGGCCCGGTCGCCCCCGGCGTCCGGTTGCTGCCGGCCCTGGTCGAGCACGGCCAGCTGCTCGCCGACCCCAACCGCGGCATCGCGATCGGCATCGCCGAGGGTGACCTGTCCACGGTGCACCTGGACATGCAGGTCGAACCGCACCTGGTGGTGTTCGGCGACGCCGAGTGCGGCAAGAGCACGTTCCTGCGGTCCTTCGTGCGCCGGGTGACCGACCAGTGGACGCCCTACCACGTGCGGGTGCTGACCATCGACTTCCGGCGCAGCCTGCTCGGCGCAGTGAGCGAGGAGCACAGCATCGGGTACGCCACGTCGGCCCCGACGGCCCGCGAGATGGTGGCCGAGGTCGCCCAGGTCATGCAGGGCCGGCTGCCCGGTCCCGACGTGACCCCGGCCCAGCTGCGCGACCGCAGCTGGTGGGACGGACCCGAGCTGTACCTGGTCGTCGACGACTACGACCTGGTCGCCGCGGCCAGCCCCAACCCGCTGACCCCGCTGCTGGAGTTCCTCGCCCAGGGCCGCGACGTCGGCCTGCACCTGGTGCTCACCCGGCGCAGCGGCGGCGCCAACCGGGCGCTGTTCGAGCCGGTCCTGCAGCGGCTGCGGGAGCTGGCCACCCCCGGCATCGTCATGGACGGCGACAAGGGCGAGGGCGCGCTCGTCGGCGCGGTCAAGCCGGGCCCGCAGCCCCCGGGCCGCGGCTGGCTGGTCACCCGGCGGCGCGGCACCGAGCTGGTCCAGCTGGCCTGGCTGCCCCCGGAGCTGTGAACCGGCGCCGAGCGGCGGACCGGCCCGGCCCGGTACTCTTCCCGACGCGCGACGCGGGCCACCACGACGAGCACCGGGAGACGACATGAGCGAGGGCACGTTCGCCCGGCCGGACCAGATCTCTGACTTCGGCAAGAAGACCGTGGAGCAGTCCCAGGACCTCACGTCCGGGCTGAGCAGCTCCATGACCGGGGTGATGTCGGCCAACATCGGTGGGAGCGGCTTCACCGAGGCCGCGCTCGCCCGCTCCCGCTACTCCAGCCTGGCCGCCTCGGTGCTCCAGCTGACCCAGGACGCGGCCCGTGGTCTCACCGCGCTGGGCTACGCGGGCATCACCGTCGCCCAGAACTACCGCGAGGGCGACTCCGAGCAGCAGGTGCTGATGAACGGCGTCGACGCCGCCTTCACCCCCGCGCCCGGCCAGGACTCCATCGGCCGGCAGGTCGCCCAGGCCCAGCAGGCCGCCGCGCGGGCCGAGGCCCAGCGCCGCGTGATGCTCCGCCGGATGGGCGAGGACCCCGACGACCACGGCACCTACGAGGACGGGTACCGCCCCACCCCGACGGTCACGACGACCCCGGTGGCCGCCTGCCCGGCGCCGACCCCCACGCAGCAGGTGCAGGCCCACGACGAGCAGGCCCGCGAGGACGGCTACGACGACCAGGAGGCCATCGACCTCCGGTCCGAGCGCGAGGAGCGCGAGCAGGCGGCGGCCACCCCGACCCCCACCCCGGGCTACGCGCCGACGCCGACCGCGTCGGGGTCGATGAACTCGCCGAGCGGCAGCAACGGCACCGGCGTCCCGACGGCCACCCCGGGGCCGTCGCCCACGCCGTCGCCCACGCCGTCCTCCTGACGTGCCGGGCGACTTCGGCTACACGCCCGAGGGGTACCAGCCCAGCTACGACGTCGACCGGTCCAGCTACAACCAGGCGACGCAGGACGCGGCCAACCCCGAGGACTACACCATCAAGCAGCTGTACCCGATGGTGGTCCAGATGGAGGACCCGGAGAGCATCCGGAAGTCCGCGCAGGCCTGGACGTCGCTCGCCCAGCTGCTCCAGACCCAGCGGGACACGCTCGTCCGCCGGGGCGAGGCGCTGCAGGACGACTGGGACTCCGACGCCTCCCGGGCCTACCTGACCCGCGTCGGGCAGACCTCCTGGTCGCTGCAGCAGTGGCAGCAGGCCGCCGAGCAGAACAGCCGGACCCTCGACGACCTCGCGGGGATGATCGAGACCTACCAGACGGCGATGACCCAGCTCTGGCGGGACTACGAGCAGCGGACCGCCGAGCTGCAGGACGACGACGAGAACGGCGGCTTCTTCGGCCTGGAGCTGGAGGACATCGGGGACAACCGGCACGAGGAGAACCTGCGGCACTACACGCAGCGCGCCCTCGACGAGGTGGTCAACCCGCTGATGACCGAGTACGCCGTGGCGTCCGCGCGGCTGTCGGAGGCCCCGGCCTTCACCGGCCCGACCGACGCCCCGGTGCCCAGCGACGCCGCGATGGCCGGCGCCTACGGCCTCACCCCGCCGGGCACCCCGAGGGCTCCCGGCGCCCCCGGCGCACCCGGCGCCCC
>NZ_JAMXRZ010000140.1 GCF_024124375.1 Klenkia sp. PcliD-1-E | reverse complement strand
CGGTGCTGTCGGCGTGGGGTGCGCGGGGGTACGAGACCGGTGGCCTGGGCTACCCGGTGTCGGACACGTTCTGCGGGCTGACCGACGGTGGGTGCTTCCAGCGGTTCCAGGGGGGTTCGCTGTACGGCAGCGCCAGCACCCCGGTCGTCCCGGTGATCGGTGCCATCCGGGACCGGTGGGGCGCATCGGGCTGGGAGAACGGCGCGCTGGGCTACCCGACCGGTCCGGAGGTCTGCTCCGCCGGGGCGTGCGAGCAGCCCTTCCAGCGCGGTTCGATCCGGTGGACACCCGCCGGGGGCGCGGTCGTGCGCTGAGGGGTCGGCCGGGGCGCGGCCCCGGCCGACCCGCTCACCCGGCGTCGGCGATGGTGCAGAGGACGGCGCCGCTGGTGACGGTGGCGCCGACCTCGGCGGACAGGCCCGAGACGGTGCCGGCCTTGTGGGCGACGATCGGCTGCTCCATCTTCATCGCCTCGAGGACGACGACCAGGTCCCCGGCGGCCACGGTCGCGCCGTCCTCCACGGCCACCTTGACGATCGTGCCCTGCATGGGGGACGTCAGGCTGTCGCCGGACGCGGCGCCGCTCCCGGACCCGCCACCGCGCTTGCGGGGCTTGGCCTTCGCGCCGGCCGCGGGCGCACCGCCCCCGCCGACGGCGAACCCGGCGGGCAGGGACACCTCCAGCCGGCGGCCGCCGACCTCGACGACGACGGTCTGCCGCTCCTCGGGCTCGTCCGTGTCGGCGGCGGCGCCGTAGGGCTGCACCTGGTTGTCCCACTCGGTCTCGATCCACCGGGTGTGCACGGTGAACGGCTCGGAGGTGAACGCCTCGTCGCGCACCACGGCCCGGTGGAACGGGATGACCGTGGGCATGCCCTCGACGACGAGTTCGTCCAGGGCCCGGGCGGCGCGCTGCAGGGCCTCGGCGCGGGTGGCGCCGGTGACGATCAGCTTGGCCAGCATCGAGTCGAACGCGCCGGCGACCTCGCCGCCGGCGACGACGCCGGAGTCCCAGCGCACGCCGGGGCCCTGGGGCACCGACAGCGCGGTGACCGGGCCCGGGGCGGGCATGAAGTTCCGCCCGGCGTCCTCGGCGTTGATCCGGAACTCGACGGAGTGCCCGCGCGGGGTGGGGTCCTCGGTGATCTCCAGCGGCAGACCCTCGGCGATGCGGAACTGGTGGCGCACCAGGTCCAGGCCGCTGGTCTCCTCGCTGACCGGGTGCTCCACCTGCAGGCGGGTGTTGACCTCCAGGAAGGAGATGTCGCCGTCGGCGCCGACCAGGTACTCCACGGTGCCCGCGCCCACGTAGTCCGCGCCCCGCACGATGTCCTTCGCGCTGGCGTGGATGCGGGCCCGCTGCTCGTCGGTCAGGAACGGCGCCGGGGCCTCTTCGACCAGCTTCTGGTTGCGCCGCTGCAGCGAGCAGTCGCGGGTGCCGACGACGACCACGTTGCCGTGGGTGTCGGCGAGCACCTGGGCCTCGACGTGGCGGGGCTTGTCCAGGAACTTCTCCACGAAGCACTCGCCGCGACCGAACGCCGACACGGCCTCGCGGACGGCGGAGTCGAACAGCTCGGGGATCTCCTCCATCGTGCGGGCGACCTTGAGGCCGCGGCCGCCACCGCCGAAGGCGGCCTTGATGGCCACGGGCAACCCGTGCTCCTGCGCGAAGGCGACGACCTCCTGCCCGTTCGCGACGGGGTCCTTGGTGCCCGGCACCAGGGGGGCGCCGACCTTCGCCGCGATGTGCCGGGCCTGGACCTTGTCCCCGAGGGCGATGATCGCGGCGGGGGAGGGGCCGACCCAGGTCAGCCCCGCGTCGAGGACGGCCTGGGCGAAGTCGGCGTTCTCGGACAGGAAGCCGTAGCCGGGGTGCACGGTGTCCGCCCCCGACCGCTCGGCCACCTCGATGATCTTCTCGATCACCAGGTAGGACTCACCCGGGGTGTTCCCGCCGATGGCGAAGGCCTCGTCGGCGACCCGCACGTGCAGGGCGTCCCGGTCGGGGTCGGCGTAGACGGCGACGCTGGTCAGCCCGGCGTCCTTGCAGGCGCGGGCGACCCGGACGGCGATCTCGCCGCGGTTGGCGATCAGGACCTTCTGCACTGCGCACAGCCTCCTCGATGTGGGCGCGGTGGACCGGAGCCGTCGGGCTCAGCGGTCCCAGAAATCGGTGATGGTGAGCCCCAGCCGGCCGAGCTGCACCCGCAGCAGCGGGAGCGACAGCCCGATGACGGCCGTGGGGTCGCCCTCGATGCGACGGACGAACGGTGCGCCGAGCCCGTCGAGGGTGAAGGCGCCGGCCACCTGCAACGGCTCACCCGTGGCGACGTAGGCGTCGACCTCGGCGTCGGTGGGACTGGCGAAGTGCACCGTGGTCGACGACACGGCGACGTCGCGCCGGGTGATGGCGCCCTCGCGCACGTCGAGCAGGGCCTGCCCGGTGTGCAGCACCCCGCTGCGGCCGGCCATCCGCCGCCAGCGCAGCCGGGCGTCGTCGGCGTCGGTGGGCTTGCCCAGCGGTCGGCCGCGGAACTCCAGCACGGAGTCGGCGCCGATGACCAGGGCGTCGTCCTCCTGCTTGGCGACGGCCTGTGCCTTCGCGGTGGCCAGCAACGCGACCAGCTCGGACACCCGCGGCGACCGGATCGCGGTCTCGTCGACCCCGGACACCACGACCTCGGGGGACAGCCCCGCCTGCCGCATCAGCTGCAGCCGGGCGGGCGACGCCGAGCCGAGCACCAGCCGGCGGCTCACGCGAACCGCCCCGAGGCGCGCCAGCCGCCCGGGCCGGGCTGCAGGGGACGGCGGTGACCGTCGGCGTGGGACGCCCAGGCACCCACCGGCGCCGGACGGCGGCGCCGCGGACCCTGCTGGGACAGCGCGGCGACGACGGCGGTGAGCGCCGCCAGCTCCTCGTCGGACGGCGCCCCGGACACGACCCGCAGCAAGGGTCGGGAGGAGTGGGGGCCCGGAGGGTCCCCGCGATCGATCGACGAGGGGGCTCCGCTGTCGGGGGACGGCGCCTGGCCGCGGTGCGGCCCGGAGGGTCGCGGTGTCACAGCGGGATGTTCCCGTGCTTCTTGCCGGGCAGGGTCTGGCGCTTGTTGGCCAGCACCCGCAGCGCCTTGGTGACCTGCACCCGGGTGTGGGAGGGCAGGATGACCGCGTCGACGTAGCCGCGGTCGGCGGCGATGTAGGGGTTGGCGAGGGTGTCCTCGTACTCGGTGATGAGCTCGGCGCGACGGGCGTCGGGGTCTTCGGCTGCGGCCAGCTCGCGCCGGTAGAGGATCCCGACCGCGCCCTGGGCGCCGACGACGGCGATCTGGGCGGTGGGCCAGGCCAGGTTGACGTCGGCACCGAGGTGCTTGGAGCCCATCACGTCGTAGGCGCCGCCGTAGGCCTTGCGGGTGATGACGGTGACCAGCGGGACGGTGGCCTCGGCGTAGGCGTAGATCAGCTTGGCGCCGCGCCGGATGATGCCGTCCCACTCCTGGGAGGTGCCGGGCAGGAAGCCGGGGACGTCGACGAAGGTGAGCACCGGGATGTTGAAGGCGTCGCAGGTGCGCACGAAGCGGGCGGCCTTCTCGCTGGCGTCGATGTCCAGGGTGCCGGCGAACTGGGTGGGCTGGTTGGCCACCACGCCGACGGGGCGGCCCTCGACGCGGCCGAAGCCGACGAGGATGTTGGGCGCCCACAGCTCCTGCACCTCGAGGAACTCACCGTCGTCGAGCACGTGCTCGACCACGGTGTGCATGTCGTAGGGGCTGTTCGCCGAGTCCGGGACGAAGGTGTCCAGCTCGCGGTCGGTGTCGGTCACGCCCTCGACGGAGACGTCGACCTGCGGGACCTCCAGGGCCGGCAGCGGGTCGAGGTTGTTGGCCGGCAGGTAGGACAGCAGCGTCTTCACGTAGTCGATCGCGTCGGCCTCGTCGGAACCGAGGTAGTGCGCGACGCCGGACTTCGTGTTGTGCGTGCGGGCCCCGCCCAGCTCCTCCAGCGTGACGTCCTCACCGGTGACGGTCTTCACCACGTCGGGGCCGGTGATGAACATCTGGCTGGTCTGGTCCACCATGACGACGAAGTCGGTCAGCGCGGGGGAGTACACGTGCCCGCCGGCGTTGGCACCCATGATCAGCGAGATCTGCGGGACGACGCCCGAGGCGTGCACGTTGCGCCGGAAGATCTCCCCGTACAGGCCCAGGGAGACCACGCCCTCCTGGATGCGCGCGCCACCGCCCTCGTTGATGCCGACCACCGGGCAGCCGTTGGTGACGGCGAAGTCGAGCACCTTGACGATCTTCTCGCCGTACACCTCGCCGAGGCTGCCGCCGAAGCTGGTGACGTCCTGGCTGAACACCGCGACCGGGCGGCCGTCGACGGTGCCGTAGCCGGTGACCACGCCGTCGCCGAAGGGGCGCTTGTTCTCCAGGCCGAAGTTGGTGGACCGGTGCCGGGCGAACTCGTCGAACTCGGTGAACGAGCCCTCGTCCAGCAGGGCGTCCACGCGCTCGCGGGCGGTCATCTTGCCCGCGGCGTGCTGCTTCTCCACCGCCTTCTCCGACCCCGCGTGCAGGGCCTCCTCCTGGCGGCGGGCGAAGTCGGCGAGCTTGCCGGCGGTGGTGTGGACGTCGATGTCGTCGGGGACCTGCTCGCCGGCGTCCTGCAGTTCAGCCGCGCTCACTCGGGGACCTCCAAGGCCGTCAGCCTCCGCTCTGGCCGGCCCGCTCCGCTGCGGGGACCGGCTGCACCGGCCGTAGCGTAGGGGACATGGCGGACATCGGCTCGGGGCGCTACCGGGACCTGGACCGGCCCGGTCTGGACGCCGTGGCACTGGTCACAGCCCTGCAGCGGGGCGGGGGCCTGTGGCGCTCGGTCGAGGTGGTCGAGCAGATCGGCTCGACCAACGCCGCGCTCGCCACCCGGGCCGCCGACGGCGAGGCCGAGGGCCTCGTGCTCGTCGCCGAGCACCAGGTCGCCGGACGGGGCCGGCTGGACCGGACCTGGACCTCGCCGCCGCGGGCGGGCATGACGGTGTCGGTCCTGCTGCGACCCGACGTCCCGGTGGCCCGGCGCGGCTGGCTGTCCATGCTCACCGGCGTCGCGCTGGCCGAGTCGCTGTCCGGTACGGCGCGGACCTCGCTGAAGTGGCCCAACGACCTGCTGGCCCCCGACGGCCGCAAACTGGCCGGCATCCTCGCCGAGGTCGCCGACGGGGCCGTCGTGGTCGGCGTCGGGCTGAACGTGTCCACGACCGAGGACGAGCTGCCCGCCACCGGGACGTCGCTGGGGCTGGTCGCCGGCCGCCCCGTCGACCGGGCGCCGGTGCTGCTGGCCTACCTGCGCGCCCTCGAGGAGCGCTACCGCACATGGGTGGCGCACGCAGGGGACCCGGTGTCCTCGGGGCTGGCGGCGGACTACCTGGCGTGGTGCTCCACGATCGGCGCCGAGGTCACCGTGACCCTGCCCGACGGGTCGACGCTGGACGGCGTCGCCGAGGCGGTGGACTGGGACGGCCGGCTCGTCGTCCGCACCCCGGACGGCCGGTACGACCTGGCCGCCGGCGACGTGCGACACGTGCGGCCCCGCGCGCCGGAGGCGTGACGGGCGGTCGGCGGTCGGCCATCCTGGGCCCGTGGCCTACCCCGACAAGCTGCTCGCCGACGACGAGGAGGTCGTGCGGCACCTGCACCCGCACTGGCTGACCGTCTTCTGGCCGGTCGTCGTCTTCCTGGTGCTGGTGGGCGGGGGCTCGTTCGGGGCGGCGCTGATCCCGGAGGGGTCGAACCAGGGCGTCTACCGCCTGCTGATCACCGCGCTCGTCCTGGTGCTGGCCGTGGTCTTCGTCACCGTCCCGCTGCTGCGCTGGCGGACGACGCACTACGTGATCACCACGCACCGGGTGCTGTACCGGGTCGGCATCCTGTCCCGCACCGGCCGGGACATCGGCCTGTCCCGGATCACCGACGTGTCCTACCGGCAGACGCTGTGGGACCGGATCATCAACTCCGGCACCGTGACCATCGAGACGCCGGGGGAGAGCGGCGCCACCGTCTGGTCGGCCATCCCGGACTCCGACGCGGTGCAGCAGCTGCTCAACCACGTCGTCGAGGAGGACGCCGACCGGCGGGCCCAGGAGAGCGCCGGGTACCTCGGGCAGTACTACCGGGGCGACACCGGGCCGGTGCAGCCCGGGCGCTGACGCCCGGCGTTCCCGCGCACGTCCCCCGGATGGCCATTCCTGCCGACAAGTCGACACGATTTGGTCGAGTCCGTGACGCTCCGCTCATGGTTGGGGTGTCTAGCGTGATCGACGTGAGACGGAACGGTCTGCCTCGGGGCACCCAGGACACCCGCCCGGCCCGACCCGGGCCGGTCCCGGCGCTGACGGGGCTGCGCGCCGTCGCCGCCCTCTGGGTGGTCCTGCTGCACCTGCAGATCGTCGCCGGCCCCTACCTGGACCAGCTCCCTCTCCTGCGGCCGGTGATCGGCGCCGGCTGGACCGGCGTGGAGCTGTTCTTCGTGCTCAGCGGTTTCGTGCTCACCTGGAACTACCTGGACGAGCTGGGCCGGCCGACCCCCCGTCGGGTCGGCCTGTTCGTCTGGAACCGCTTCGCCCGCGTCTGGCCTGCCTGGGCGGCCGTCACAGCCGTGGCGGGCGCCTGGCTGTGGGTGATGCGGTCCCGCGGCGCCGACGCGGACGTCGTCTCCGCGCACCCCGCGTCCGGTCTGCCGGAGCTGATGCGCCAGCTGACGATGACCCAGCAGTGGGGCCACGCCGAGCTCGGCGGGGCCAGCTTCGTGCCGCCCGGGTGGTCGGTCAGCGCCGAGTGGGCCGCCTACCTCGCCTTCCCCCTCCTCGTGCTGGCCGCCGGCCTGCTGCGCCGGCTGCCCGCGGCCGTGCTGCTGGTCGGCGCCGTCGCGGCGCTGGCGCCCCGCGCGGTCCTGGCCTTCGAGCAGGGCGTCCCCGACTCGGAGCAGAACTGGCTGGCGCGTCTGGCCTGCGGCTTCACCGCCGGCATGCTGACCGCCCTCGCCGTTCGCCGGGCGCAGGGGTGGCGGCGGGGCGACCAGGTGGGCCTGGTCCTCACCTGGTCGGCCGTCGGGGGCATCGCCGCCGGTGCCGCGTGGGCGGCGTGGCTCACCTGGTCCGAGGGGCCGTCGCCGACCCCGACCGACCACTACGGGGTGGTCGTCGTCCTCTTCCCGCTCCTCGTCGCCGGCCTGGCGCTGACCGCCCGGGGCCCGGCCCGCTGGTTGTCCAGCGGCTCGATGCAGTACGCGGGCCGCGTCTCCTACTGCCTCTACCTGGTGCACTTCACGGTCATCGAGGCCGTGCTGAGCCTGTGGTGGACCTCGCCCGCCGACCTCGGCACCCTCCACCCGGGCCTGGTGCTCGCGGTCCCGGGGATCCTGGCCGGGTCGGCGCTGCTCGCCGTCGGTCTGCACCACCTGGTGGAGGAGCCCGCCCGGCGGTACCTGGTCGCGGCCGTGCGCCGCCGCCCGGCCCCGACCCGCCCGGTGGAGCGCCCCACCGAGCAGCTCGCGGCGATCCGGATCCCCCACCCGGTCGCGCTCGACCACCGGCTGTCCGCGCCGCGGGCGCCGCTCCCGCCGGTCCCCGCGGTGCGCGCCTGACCGGTGCGGCCCCCTTCTGTCGGAGGGTGCGCCTAGCGTCGTGGGCATGCGGTTGCTGCACACCTCCGACTGGCACGTGGGCCGGTCCCTGCACGGGACCGACCTGCTCGCCGAGCAGGAGGCCGTGCTGTCCGGCCTGGCCGACGTGGTCCGCGCCGAGCAGGTCGACGTCGTGCTGGTCGCCGGCGACGTCTACGACCGGGCGGTGCCCTCCGCCGAGGCCACCGGTGTCCTCGACCGCGTGCTGTCCCGGCTGCGGGCGGCAGGCGCAGCGGTGGTGCTGACGCCGGGCAACCACGACTCCGCCCGCCGCCTCGGTTTCGCGTCGGGCCTGCTGGCCGTCTCCGGCGTCCACGTCCGCGCCACCACCGCCTCCCTCGACGAGCCGGTGCTGCTCACCGACGCCCAGGGCGAGGTCGCTGTGTACGGCCTGCCCTTCCTCGAGCCCGAGGTCGCCCGGCACGAGCTCGGCGGTGACCTCGCCCGGTCCCACCAGGCCGTGCTGTCCGCGGCCATGGACAAGGTGCGGGCCGACCTGTATTTCCGGCCCGGTGCCCGGTCGGTGGTGCTGGCGCACGCCTTCGTCGGGGGCGGGCTGCCCACCGAGAGCGAGCGCGACATCGCCGTCGGCGGCGTCGACCTGGTCAGCCCGTCGGTGTTCGACGGCGTCGACTACGTGGCGCTGGGTCACCTGCACCGGCCGCAGACCCTCACCCCGCGGCTGCGCTACAGCGGCTCACCGCTGCCCTACTCCTTCGGGGAGGCCGGGCAGCGCAAGCAGGTGTGGCTGGTCGACCTGGACGCCGGGGGGCTGGCCGGCGTCCGGGGGGTGCCGTTGCCCGCTCCCCGCCGGTTGAGCGTCGTCACCGGCGAGCTGGCGGAGCTGCTGGCCGACCCCGTGCACGAGGCGCTCGTCGACGACTTCGTCTCGGCCCGCCTCACCGACCCGGTCCGCCCGACCGACGCCATGCGCCGGCTGCGGGCCCGGTTCCCGCACTGCGTGCACCTGGAGTGGTCCGGCGCCGCACCGACGGGCGGGCCCCGCACCTACACCGACCGGCTGCGCGGCCGCGACGACCTGGCGGTGACCGCGGAGTTCGTGCAGCACGTCCGCGGGGGCGCCGGGCCCAGCGCGGCCGAGCGCGAGCTGCTGGCCCGCGCGCTGGCCGCCGCCGACCGCGAGGAGGCCGCGAGGTGAGCGCGAGGTGAGCGCGCGATGAGGGTGCACGCACTGACCATCAGCGCCTTCGGCCCCTTCGCGGGCACCGTCGAGGTCGACCTCGACGAGGTCGGCCGGGACGGCCTGTTCCTGCTGTGGGGCCCCACCGGCGCGGGGAAGACCACCCTGCTCGACGCCGTCGTGTTCGCCCTCTACGGCACCGTGCCGGGCCCGCGCGGTCAGGAGAAGCGGCTGCGCAGCGACCACGCCGCCCCCGACGTCCGCACCGAGGTCCGGTGCGAGGTCACCCTCGGCGGGGAGCGGCTGCGCATCACCCGCCGGCCGGAGCAGGTGCGGCCCAAGAAGCGCGGCACCGGCACCACCACCGAGCAGGCCCTGCTGCACGTGCAGCGGCTCACCGACGGCGGGTGGGAACCGGTGAGCACCCGCATCGACGAGGGGTCCGAGCACCTGCGCACCCGGCTGGGCCTGTCCGCGGAGCAGTTCTGCCAGGTGGTCCTGCTGCCGCAGGGGGACTTCGCGCGCTTCCTGCGTGCCGAACCCGAGGACCGCAGCCGCCTCCTCCGCACCCTGTTCGACGTCGACCGCTTCGCCCGCGCCGAGGACTGGCTCGCCGAGGAGCGCCGCGCCGCCGACCGCCGGCTCGACGCGGCGCACGCCGCACTCGGCGCCCTGCTGGCCCGGGTCGCGCAGGTGGTCGGGGAGGACCTCCCCGAGGACCTGGCCGTCGACCCCGGCGACGTCCCGGTGGCCCGCTGGGTGCGCGAGGCGACGGGGAGGGCCCGGGACAGGTCGGCCACGGCGCAGGCGGCCGCCGACGCGGCCG
>NZ_JAMXRZ010000013.1 GCF_024124375.1 Klenkia sp. PcliD-1-E | reverse complement strand
GCGGCCGGCTGGGCCGCGGCGGCGGCCGCACCCGCGGCGGCCTCGCCCGCACCCGGCAGGGCGTCGGTGTAGACCTGCGAGGTCGAGGGCGTGCTGGTCTCGACGAAGAACGAGGCCGGGCCGCTGGCGGGCAGGCCCGCGGGCCGGGTCCCGGCCTGGCGCGCCTGGAGCTGGTCGCGGACCTGCTGCAGCTGGTCCGGGGTGAGGGAGATCTGCTCCTGCCCGGCGCGCGCTGCGATGTCGGCCGGCGAGGCCAGCGCGGCGCCGGCCCCCCCGGTCATGGTGAGGGCCGCCGCGATCGCGACGATCCCGCCCCGGGCGAGGACGCGGTGGCGTCCCTCCCCGGGCATGGTGGTTGTCCTGGGAACCACGTGCACCCCTGTCGGCGTTGGGAGATGGTCCCGGCGCGGCTCTGCGCCGGACCCGGCCAACGCTGGTCGTGAGCAAGGCTTCCGACCATGACCCGAACGGCCCAGCCTCCCTGGGCCGTCCGCCGAGTCTGTGAGCGTTCCCCGACGGTCGTGCGACGATTCCGTGACGGACCGGACGGTCGGCCCAGCGGGACGCGCATCCGGCCCAGCGCGGATCCCCCGGGTGCCGAGTGGACCAGTGCTCAACCAGTCGCAGCTGGCAATGAACTGGCCGTCGGTGGGCAGCGACCTGGGCCCGGACGCACCGCGGCGCCGGTCCCCGGGTCGGGGGCCGGCGCCGCGGTGCGGAGCTGTGGGGGTGGGGTCAGGTCGGGTTCAGGTCGGCCGAGCGGGCCTCGCGGGCGCCGATCTGGCCGGCGATGTCGGCCAGCAGCTCACCGCTGACCTCGCTGTCGACGGTGACCGCCATGAGCGCGTCCCCGCCCTGGGTGGTGCGGCTGACCTGGGCCCCGGCGATGTTGATCCCGGCCGCCCCCAGCGCCGCGCCGACGGTGCCGACGACGCCGGGCCGGTCGGCGTAGGTGAAGAACAGCAGGTAGCCCTTCGCCTCCAGGTCGATCTCGAAGCCCATGACCTCGGTCAGCTTGGGCACCTGGTTCTTGCCGTAGAGGGTGCCCGAGACGGTGACCTCGGCGCCGTCGGCCATCGCTCCGCGCACGCTGACCAGGTTGCGGTAGTGCGGGCTCTCGACGTCGGAGGCCAGCGACACCTCCAGGCCGCGGGCCTCGGCCAGCAGCGGGGCGTTGACGTAGGAGACCTGCTCCTCCACGACGTCGGTGAACACCCCGCGCAGCACGGCCAGCTGGACGACGGAGACGTCGAACTCGGCGATCTTGCCCAGCACCTGCACCTCGACCGACTGCGCGAGGCCCCCGGCGACCGCGGTGAAGACCCGGCCCAGCTTCTCCGCCAGCGGCAGCCCCGGCCGGACGTCCTCGGCCACGATCCCGCCGGCCTGCACGTTGACCGCGTCGGGGACGAAGTCGCCCTGCAGCGCCAGCCGGACGCTGCGGGCGACCGCCGTCCCGGCCTTGTCCTGGGCCTCGGTGGTCGAGGCACCCAGGTGCGGGGTGACCACGACGTTGGGCAGCGCGAACAGCGGGCTGTCGGTGCAGGGCTCCTTGGCGTAGACGTCGATGCCGGCCGCACCGACCTGGCCCGAGCGCAGCGCGTCGGCCAACGCGGCCTCCTCGACCAGCCCGCCGCGGGCGGCGTTGACGATGATCACGCCGCGCTTGGTCATCGCCAGCTGCTCGGCCCCGATCATCCCGAGGGTCTCGGGCGTCTTGGGCAGGTGGATGGTGATGAAGTCCGACTCGCGGAGCAGGTCCTCCAGCGAGACCAGCCGGACGCCGAGCTGGGCGGCGCGGCCGGGCTGGATGTAGGGGTCGTAGGCGATCAGCGTGACGCCGAAGGCGGCCAGCCGCTGCGCGACCAGGACGCCGATGCGGCCCAGGCCGACGACGCCGACGGTCTTCTCGGTGACCTCGACACCGGTGAACGTGGAGCGCTTCCAGGTGCCCTCGCGCAGCGAGGCGTCCGCGGCCGGGATGTGCCGAGCGGCGGCCAGCAGCAGGGCGACCGCGTGCTCGGCGGCGCTGACGATGTTGGAGGTCGGCGCGTTGACCACCATGACCCCGCGCGCGGTGGCGGCCGGCACGTCGACGTTGTCCAGGCCGATGCCGGCCCGCGCCACCACCTTGAGGTTCGGCGCCGCGGCCAGGGCCTCGGCGTCGATGGTGGTCGCGCTGCGCACCATGACCGCGGACGCGTCGGCCAGGGCCGGCAGCAGCGCGGACCGGTCGGCGCCGTCCACGTGCCGGATCTCGAAGCCGGAGCCGAGCACCTCCAGGGCGCTGGGGGCGAGCTCCTCCGCGATGAGGACGACGGGCGCAGGCGTGGTCACGGGTGGACAGCCTAGGACCCGCCGGGGTGAGGGCCTGCTTGCCCCTCCCCCGGCCGCCCGCCATCCTGGCCGTTCAAGCACCGGCGAGCGTCCGCGGCGCCGGTCCCGCGCGGAGGAGTGCAGTGAGCGAGCAGCAGGACGAGCAGGGCCGGTCGGAGACCTCCCCGTACGGGCAGCAGTCCTCCTGGGGGCAGTCCTCCTACGGCCAGCAGCAGGGGTACGGGCAGCAGGGGTACGGCGCCCAGGGATACGGGCAGCAGGCCTACGGCCAGCAGCCGGGCTACGCCCAGGCCTACGGGCAGCAGGGCTACGGCCAGCAGGGTTACGACCAGGGGTACGGGTACGCCCCCGCCGCACCGTCCAAGCCCGGCGCCGTCATCACCGCCGCGGTCTTCGGGTTCATCTTCGGTGCCTTCGGCGTGCTGTTCTCGCTGCTGGCGATCATCGGCGGCGCCACCGTGGCCGGGGCGGGCAACTCGCTGGACGACGAGATCCCGGGCTTCGGTGCCATCAGCGGTGCGGTCACCGGGTTCATCCTGGTCGCCGGGCTGCTCATCCTGGCCTGGACCGTGATCACCATCTGGGGCTCGGTGTGGGCGCTGACCGGCCGCAGCCGGGTCATGCTCATCGTCTCCGCCGCCATCTCCACGGCCTTCACCGGGTTCGGCCTGGTCGCCAACCTTGCCAACACCGGCAACGAGTTCGCCCGCCCGGGTGCCGGTGAGATCGTGTTCAGCTTCCTGTTGTTCGGCGCCGCCGTCGGCACCATCGTGCTGCTGTGCCTGGCCCCGTCGGCGCAGTTCTTCGCCGCGCACCGCGCGCGCCGCGGCCGCTGAGCATGGGTGGGACCGGCCCCCGCCGTCCTCCGCCCACGGTGGTGGCGGCGGTGGCCCTGGCCGGGTTGCAGGCGGTGTTCTGCCTGCTGCCCGGCCTGAACGGCCTGAGCCTCGGCCTGGCCGCCGGGAGCGTGGCGGGCTTCGTGATCGGCGGTCTGTACCTGGTGCTGTCGGCGGCCACCGTGCTGGGCTCGGTGCGGCTGTACCGCGGCATCGACGGTCGGCTGCTGGCCTACGCCGGCATCGCCCTGGTCGCCGTCTGGCTGGTCAACCTGGTGCTGGCGATCGCGCTGGCCGGCACGGTGGACGTCCTGTCGGTCCTGCTGCTGGGTCTGGCGGTCGGGGTCGTGGTGCTCACCCGCAAGCCCGAGGTGCGCGCCTGGGCCGCCTGAACGGAGGAAGCAGGACGGCCCCGCACCTGCCGGTGCGGGGCCGTCCTGCGTCGGGGGTCAGGAACGCTGGGCGGTGCCGGTGTAGTCGTCGGACGCGGAGACCCAGCTCATCAGGCCGCGCAGCTGGCGGCCGGTCTCCTCGATCGGGTGCGCCTCGGCGGCGGCCCGCTTGGCCGTGAAGTCCGGGGCGCCGGCGTCCTGGTCGGCGATGAACTTCGCGGCCCAGGTGCCGTCCTGGATGTCCTTGAGCACCTCACCCATCGTCTCCTTGACCCGGGCGTCGACCACGCGCGGGCCGGAGGTGTAGTCGCCGTACTCGGCGGTGTCCGACACCGACCAGCGCTGCTTGGCGATGCCGCCCTCGTACATGAGGTCGACGATCAGCTTCAGCTCGTGCAGGCACTCGAAGTAGGCGATCTCGGGCTGGTAGCCGGCCTCGGTGAGGGTCTCGAACCCGGCCTGCACCAGCGCGGACATGCCGCCGCACAGCACGGCCTGCTCGCCGAAGAGGTCGGTCTCGGTCTCCTCGGCGAAGGTCGTCTTGATGACCCCGGCGCGGGCACCGCCGATGGCCTTGGCGTAGGACAGCGCCAGCGCCTGCGCGGAGCCGGAGGCGTCCTGCTCGACGGCGATCAGGCAGGGCACGCCCTTGCCGTCGCTGAACTCGCGGCGCACCAGGTGGCCGGGGCCCTTGGGGGCGACCATCGCGACGTCGACGCCGGCCGGGGGCTTGATGTAGCCGAACCGAATGTTGAAGCCGTGGCCGAAGAACAGCGCGTCGCCGTCCTGCAGGTTGGGCTCGATCGACTCGGTGTACAGCGTCCGCTGCACGTGGTCCGGCGCCAGGACCATGATCAGGTCGGCCTCGGCGGCCGCCTCGGCGGGGGTGACGACCCGCAGGCCCTCGGCCTCGGCCTTGGCGCGGGACTTGCTGCCCTCGGGCAGGCCGACGCGGACGTCGACGCCGGAGTCGCGCAGCGACAGCGAGTGCGCGTGGCCCTGGCTGCCGTAGCCGATGACGGCGACGGTGCGCCCCTGGATGATCGAGAGGTCGGCGTCGTCGTCGTAGAAGATCTCGGCGGCCATGCGGTGGAGCTCCTTCGGTAGGTGGGGTGGAACGGCTTCAGGCGGTGCGCTCGACCGGGCGCAACGTACCGGCGCCGCTCATCGAGCGGGGTCCCCGGGCCAGGGCGACGGCACCGGACTGGGCCATCTCCTTGATCCCGAGCGGGGCCAGCACGGCCAGCAGCGCCTGCAGCTTCTCGGTCGTGCCGGTCGCCTCGACGGTCACGGTGTCGGCGTTGACGTCGATGACCTTGGCACGGAAGAGCTCGACGGTCTGCAGCACCTGGGCGCGGTCGGCCAGCGGCGCGCGGACCTTGACCAGCAGCAGCTCGCGCTGCACCGAGGCGCCGTCCAGCTCGACGATCTTGATCACCTCGACCAGCTTGTTCAGCTGCTTGGTGATCTGCTCCAGCGGCTGGCTCTCCACGTCGACCACGATCGTCATGCGCGAGAGGTCGGGGTTCTCGGTGGGGCCGACGGCGAGGGACTCGATGTTGAAGCCGCGGCGGCTGAACAGCGCGGAGACGCGGGCCAGCACACCGGACTTGTTCTCGACCAGGACCGACAGGGTGTGGCGCGTCATCAGACCGGTCCCTCCGTGAAGACCGGGCGGACGTCCCGCGCGGCCAGGATGTCGTCGTTGCTGGCGCCGGCGGCGACCATCGGCCAGACCTGGGCGTCCGAGCCCACCACGAAGTCGATGACCACCGGGCGGTCGTCGATCGCCATGGCCTCCTCGATGACCTCGTCCACGTCCTCGGCCCGCTCGCAGCGCAGCCCCACGCAGCCCAGCGCCTCGGCCAGCTGCACGAAGTCCGGGATGCGGATCGGCTCGATCTCCCCGCCGCCGGAGCCGCGGTTGTGCAGCCGGGTGTTGGAGTAGCGGCCCTCGTAGAACAGGGTCTGCCACTGCCGGACCATGCCCAGGTTGCCGTTGTTGATCAGCGCCACCTTGACCGGGATGCCCTCGATGGCGCAGGTGGCCAGCTCCTGGTTGGTCATCTGGAAGCAGCCGTCGCCGTCGACCGCCCACACGGTGGCCTCGGGCCGGCCGGCCTTGGCGCCCATCGCGGCGGGGACGGCGTAGCCCATCGTCCCCAGGCCCCCGCTGTTGAGCCAGGTGCCCGGCTTCTCGTACTTGACGAACTGCGCGGCCCACATCTGGTGCTGGCCGACCCCGGCGCAGTAGACCGCGTCCGGGCCGGCGATCGCGCCGAGCCGCTCGATGACGTACTGCGGGGAGAGCGCGCCGTCCTCGGGCAGGTCGTAGCCCAGCGGGTAGGTCTCCCGCCAACGGTCCAGCTGCGCCCACCAGGCGGACAGGTCCGCGGGGCCGTCCTTCTCCTGCAGCGCGGTGAGCGCGGCGACCAGTTCGGTGATGGTCTCCTTGGCGTCGCCCACGATCGGGACGTCGGCCTTGCGGTTCTTGCCGATCTCGGCCGGGTCGATGTCGGCGTGCACGATCGTGGCGCCGGGCGCGAAGCTCTCCAGCTTGCCGGTGACCCGGTCGTCGAAGCGCGCGCCGAGGGCCACGAGCAGGTCGGCCTTCTGCAGCGCGGCGACGGCGGTGACGGTGCCGTGCATGCCGGGCATGCCCAGGTGCTGGGGGTGGCTGTCGGGGAACGCGCCCCGGGCCATCAGGGTGGTGACGACGGGGGCCCCGGTCATCTCGGCCAGCTCGCGGAGCACCTCGCTGGCGCCGGCCTTGAGCACGCCGCCGCCGACGTAGAGCACCGGCCGGCGCGCCGCCTGGATCACCGCGGCGGCCTCGCGGACCTGCTTGCCGTGCGGGCGGGTGGTCGGCTTGTAGCCGGGCAGGTCCATCCGCGGCGGCCAGCTGAAGTCGGTGGTCGCCTGCAGCACGTCCTTGGGGACGTCGACCAGCACGGGGCCGGGTCGGCCGGTGGAGGCCAGGTGGAAGGCCTCGGCGATGCGCTGCGGGATCTCGGCGGGGTCGGTGACCAGGAAGTTGTGCTTGGTGATCGGCATCGTGATGCCGCGGATGTCGGCCTCCTGGAAGGCGTCGGTCCCGATGAAGCCGCTGGCCACCTGGCCGGTGATGGCCACGACCGGCACCGAGTCCATGTAGGCGTCGGCCAGCGGGGTGACCAGGTTGGTGGCGCCCGGGCCCGACGTCGCCATGCAGACCCCGACTCGGCCGGTGGCCTGGGCGTAGCCGGTGGCCGCGTGCCCGGCGCCCTGCTCGTGGCGGACCAGCACGTGCCGCACCGTGGAGTCGAACAGCGGGTCGTAGAGCGGCAGGATCGCCCCGCCCGGGAGGCCGAAGACCAGGTCGACGCCGACGGCCTCCAGCGAGCGGACGAGGCTCTGCGCGCCGGTGATGCCGGTCGCGGGGGCGCCCGCCGGTCGGGCCGCGTCGGTCAGCGAACGGTCGGTGGACTCGACGCCGACGGTGGCCGCCGCGGCGGCCTGGGTGGGTGCACCGGGGGTGGCCTGGGCACTGGCGGTGGTGCTCATCTGGGGGGTCTCCCTGGAAGGCGTGGGCGGGTGCGCGGCAGCTCGTGCTCTGGGCCCGTGGCAACAAAAAACCCCTCGTGCCGGCAGGCACGGAGGGGTGGGCGCGACGGTCGGGTGACCGTCGCGCTAGTCGATGACTACGAGGAGGGCAGAGCGCAGCACGGCGTCACTGTGCGCCGGGGGGCGCACCCGCGTCAACCACCGCGTCCCATCCACTGGGACGCGGTGGACCGCTCCGTGGGACGGGGCGGTCAGCCGGCCCCGACCCGGCCGACCTGGCCCGGCCACAGGTGCCCGGCGCCGGCGTCCAGCCGGGCGACGAGGGCGGGCAGGGTCAGCGGCCGGGACAGCAGGAAGCCCTGGGCGTAGCCGCAGCCCAGGGCCCGCAGCACGGTGAGCTGGCTGGGGGTCTCCACGCCCTCGGCCACCACGTCGATGCCCAGCGCGCTGCCGATGCCGATGACGGAGGCGGTCAGTGCGCGGGGCCGGGCGTCCTTGTCCACCCGGGCGAGGAAGGCGCGGTCGAGCTTGACCACGTCGACCGCCCAGCGGGTCAGGTGGTCCAGCGAGGAGGCCCCGGCACCGAAGTCGTCCAGCGCCAGGTGCACGCCCATCAGCCGCAGCGCGGCGAAGTCGGCGGCCAGCGAGGGGCTGTCCACCAACCCCGTGGAGCCGGTGACCTCGATGACCAGGCGCTGGGCCGGGAAGCCGGTGGCGCCCAGGGCAGCGGCGACGTCGCCGACCACGGTGCCGCTGGCCAGGTGCACCGGCGAGACGTTGATGCCCAGCCGCAGCGGCTCGCCGTGCTCGGGGAGCGCGGCGGCCTGGGTCATCGCCTCGTGCAGCACCCAGCGCTGCAGGTCCCCGACCAGCCCGGCGCGCTCGGCGATCGGGATGAACTCCTCGGGCTCGAGCTCGCCGAAGGCCGGGTGCACCCAGCGGGCGAGGGCCTCGACGCCGGTGACCCGCTGCTCGGTCAGCGAGACGATCGGCTGCCAGGCGATGGCGAGCTCGCCGCGGGCGCGGGCACCGACCAGGTCCTCGCGCAGCCGCTCCCGGCGGTCGCGGGCCGCGGCCAGCGCGGGCTCCCAGCGGCGCACCGACCCCGGGCCGGCCAGCCGAGCGCTGCGCACGGCGAGCTCGGCCCGGTCCAGGACGGTCTCCGCACCGGGCCCGGCCACCAGCGGCACCAGGCCCACGGCGGCCGACAGGTCGACCAGGCCCAGCTGGGTGACCACGGGCTGCTCGACCACGGACAGGCAGCGCGCGGCCACCCGGTCGGGCTCGTCGCCGGTGCCGTGCGCGAGCACCGCGAAGACCTCGGCCCCGACCCGGGCGACCAGGTCGTCGGCCCGCACGGTGGCCCGCAGCCGCCGCCCGACCTCGACGACGGCGACGTCGACGACGTCCCGTCCGACATTCTCCCGGGCGTCGTCGAGGCCCTCGATCTCGAACAGCAGCAGGCTGACCTGGGCCTCGGGGCCGGCGGCGGCCAGCTCCCCGGCCAGGGCGATGACGTGGGCGGCGCGGTTGGGCAGGCCGGTCACCGGGTCGGTGAAGGCCAGCGACCGCAGCTCGTCCTCGGCGTGCAGGCGGACGGTGACGTCGCGGCAGTGCAGCACCAGGGCACCGACCGCGGCGTCGGCGCGCAGGTCGGTCACGCTGGCCTCCCAGGCCTGCCAGGTGCCGTCGGCGGCGGGCAGGCGGAAGCTGCACAGCCCGGTCAGGGCGGCGCCGTCCCCGCCGTCGGCGAGCCAGGCGCGCACGGTGTCGACGTCCTGCGGGTGCACCCGGTCGGTGACCGGTGCGCCCACCAGCGGCCGGCCGGCGGCGTCGGCGGGGTCGGCCAGGGACGGCGCGGCCCAGGTGATGACCCGCTCGCCGTCGAGCACCAGCACGGCGTCGCTGCTGGCGCGGACCAGGTTGCGGAAGAAGGCCTCGCTGCGGCCCAGCCGGCCGGCGAAGCGCATCTCGTCCCCCACCACGACGACGCGGTGCACGCCGGTGAGCGCCAGGCCGGCGGCGACCGCGACCAGGGCGGCCGGGGTCGGGGTGGCCACGAACAGCGCCGAGGCGAGGACCAGGACGGCGGCCAGGACCATCACCGCGTGCGGCAGCAGCTGGCCGGCCAGCGTGATGCCGGTGGCCAGCCGGCCGTCGGCGACGGGGCGGTCGTCGGCCGCCGTCCCGGGGTCGTGGGCGGCGGCGAGCGCGAGCAGCACCAGCCCGCCGACGAGGACCGCGCGGCTGGCCAGGCCCAGCAGGCCGAACCCGCCGGTGGAGCCCAGCACGGCCAGGCAGTCGGCGACGGTGACCCCGGCCAGCCCGGCGAGGGTGGTGCCCGCGGTCGTGCGGCGGGCCGGACCCGCCGCGGTGAGGAAGGTGAGGCCGGCGGCCAGCAGCAGCGTGGCGGCGGTGCAGCTGGCCTCCAGGCCGGCGCGGGCGACGGCGTCCAGCGGGAGCCGCCGGACCACCGGGCCGACGACGAGCAGCTGGGCCAGCACGAACGCCGCCGTCCAGAACAGGGCGCTCTCGACCAGCAGCCGGGCACCGCCGGCGCGCAGCCGGGCCCGGCCGAGCAGGACGAGGACGGCGACCACGCCGACCAGGTGGGGCAGCACGGAGGCCGCGGTGCGCGGCGGGTCGACCGCACCGGGCGCGGGACCGACCAGCTCGGCGGCCCCGGCCACCACGACACCCAGCACGAGGGCGCGAGCGACGAGGGTCCAGCCGCGGGCGGGCACGTCGCGACCGGCCCGGGCCAGCACGGCGGCGGTGCCCAGCGCGGCGAGGACGACCACCGCGTCGGCGGCCAGCCGGTGGGCCCCGGCGGGCAGCAGCCAGGTGGCACCGAGCAGCGCGAGGCACAGCAGACCCACGAGGGGTGTCCGGCGCCGGGTGCGTTCCACCTCAGCCAGGTCGGCAGCCCCGGGCGGCTGCACGAGCCGACCGGGGCGGGGCTCACCCGCACGGGGGGCCCGGGCGGCTCAGCCGCAGACGGCGCCCCCGGCCGACGAGCCGACCAGCTTGGCGTACTTGGCCAGCACCCCGCGGGTGTAGCGGGGCGCGGGGGGCGCCCAGCCCTCCCGGCGGCGGGACAGCTCGGCCTCGTCGACGTGCAGGTCCAGGGTGCGGGCGGCGAGGTCCAGCACGATGCGGTCGCCGTCGCGGACGAACGCGATCGGACCCCCGTCGGTGGCCTCGGGCGCGACGTGGCCCACGCACAGGCCCGTCGTCCCGCCGGAGAACCGGCCGTCGGTGAGCAGGAGCACGTCCTTGCCCAGTCCGGCGCCCTTGATGGCGCCGGTGACGGCGAGCATCTCGCGCATCCCCGGGCCGCCGCGCGGGCCCTCGTACCGGATGACGACGACGTCGCCGGGCTTGAGCGTGCCCTCCGTGACCGCCTGCATCGCGCCGGCCTCGCCGTCGAAGACCCGGGCGGTGCCGTCGAAGACCTCGGCGTCGAAGCCGGCGCTCTTCACCACCGCGCCGTCGGGTGAGAGGGACCCCCGCAGGATCGTCAGGCCACCGGTGCGGTGGATCGGGTCGTCCATCGCCCGGATGATCGCGCCGTCGGGGTCCTGGGGGCCGATGTCGGCCAGGTTCTCGGCCATCGTGCGACCGGTGACGGTGAGGCAGTCGCCGTGCAGCAGCCCCGCGTCCAGCAGCGCCTTCATCACGACCGGGATGCCGCCGATGCGGTCGATGTCGGTCATCACGAACCGGCCGAAGGGCTTCACGTCGGCCAGGTGCGGGGTGCGGTCGCCGATGCGGTTGAAGTCGTCGAGGGTGAGGTCGACGTCGGCCTCGTGCGCGATGGCCATGAGGTGCAGCACGGCGTTGGTCGAGCCGCCGAGGGCCATGACCACGGTGATGGCGTTCTCGAAGGCCTTCTTGGTCATGATCTGGCGTGCGGTGATGCCGCGGCGCAGCAGCTCGACGACGGCCTTGCCGGACTCCACGGCGTAGCCGTCGCGGCGGCGGTCGGGGGCGGGCGGGGCGGCGCTGCCGGGGAGGCTCATGCCGAGGGCCTCGGCGACGCTGGCCATCGTGTTGGCGGTGTACATCCCGCCGCAGGCGCCCTCGCCGGGGCAGGTGGCCTTCTCGATGGCCGTCAGCTCGTCCTGGGTGATCCTGCCGGCCGCGCACGCGCCGACGCCCTCGAAGACGTCGATGATCGTCAGGTCCTTGTCGCCGAGCTTGCCCGGCATGGTGGCCCCGGCGTAGAGGAACACCGCGGCGAGGTCGAGGCGGGCGGCGGCCATGAGCATGCCCGGCAGCGACTTGTCGCAGCCGGCCAGCAGCACCGAGCCGTCCAGCCGCTCGGCGAACACCACGGTCTCGACGGAGTCGGCGATGACCTCGCGGGAGACCAGCGACGCCCGCATCCCCTCGTGGCCCATGGAGATGCCGTCGGAGACGGAGATGGTGCCGAACTCCAGCGGGAAACCCCCGCCCTCGTGCACCCCGGTCTTCACGGCCTTGGCCAGCCGGTCGAGGGAGAGGTTGCAGGGGGTGATCTCGTTCCAGGACGAGGCCACGCCGATCTGGGGCTTGTCCCAGTCGTCGTCGCCCATGCCCACCGCTCGCAGCATGGCGCGGGCCGGGGCGCGGGTGATGCCGTCGGTCACCTCGAAGGACCGGGGCTTCATGGTGGAGGTGCGGTTCTCGTCCACGGTCGTCACGCCCGGGATGGTAAGCCCGGGGCGTTCTGGGACGATCGGCTGCGTGGGCCAGGTACCGACGACGGCACGGATGAGGATGAGCCGCGTGGCTCTGGTGCCCGTGGTGGTGCTGCTGATCTGCACGCTGCCGGTGGCGACCGCGGCGTGGTGGGGTGTCCCGGTGCTGCTGGTCCCCGCGCTCGTCACGGCCTGGGTGCTGCGGGTGGGCCTGGACATCGGCCCCGACGGCATCACCCCGCGCAGCCTGCTGGCCGGCCGGACCGTGCCGTGGTCGGAGGTCGCCGGGATCCGGGTCGACGACGACCGGTCGCTGTGGCTGGTGCGCACCACCGGCACCGAGGTCCGGCTGCCCGTGGTCCGTGCCCGCGACCTGCCGCGCCTGGCGTCGGTCTCCGGCGGCCGGATCCCCGACCCCGAGGCCGCACCCCCCGCTCAGTAGTCGTCGACGACGTCCACCAGCGGCCGACCCGCCAGCACCCGCTGCAGCTGCGCGGAGACGGCCTCGGTCGCCCGCCGGCCGGTGTCGGGCACGTTCCCGGCCACGTGCGGGGTGAGCAGCAGCCCCGGCGCCGACCACAACGGGTGGCCCGCCGGCAACGGCTCGGGCTCGGTGACGTCCACCGCCGCCCGCAGCCGGCCGGCGGTGAGCTCGGCCAGCAGGGCGTCGGTGTCCACGACGACGCCGCGGGCGGCGTTGACCAGCAGCGCGCCGTCGGGCATCGCGGCCAGGAAGCCGGCGTCGACCATGCCCACCGTCTGGTCGGTGACCGGGACGATGACCACCACGACGTCGGCCCGGGGCAGCAGCTCGGGCAGGTCGGACGTGGCGCGGACGCCCTCCCGGGCGGTGCGCGCGACGTAGGTCAGCTCGACGTCGAAGCCGGCCATCATCGCGCCGACCGCGCGGCCGATGTCGCCGGCGCCGACGACCAGCACCCGCGCGCCGACCAGCGAGCGGTCGGTGCGGGGCGACCAGCGGCCGGCGTCGGCCTCGCGGGTGAAGTGCGGCAGGCCGCGCTGGGCGGCCAGGGTCGCGGCGACCACCCACTCGGCCGTGGCCGGGGTGTGCGCGCCGCGGGCGTTGCAGAGCACGACGCCCTCGGGCAGCCGACCGACGAACTTCTCCGCGCCGGCGCTCATCAACTGCACCAGCCGCAGCTCGGGCAGGCCGTCGAGGAAGCCGTCGGCGATGCCCGAACCGCCGGCGGGGACCCACACCTGGGCCCGGGCGGCGTCCCCGGTGGGCGGCCCGTCGGCGGGGTCGACCCGGTGCGCGCGCACCCGGGGGGACAGCTGCTCCAGGTGCGCACCGAGCGCGCGGGAGGGCACCAGGACGTGCAGCTCGGCGTCGTCGGGCAGGTCGAGCACGGGGGTGTCGGGCACGGTCGCGACGCTAGGCGCGCGGGCTCGCGACGGCGATCCGGGAGGGCGCCGGTGCGTACCCTGGGCGGGGTGACCCGGGGAGCCCGCGCGCTGGTGGCCGCGGCCGCGTGCGCACTGCTGGCCGGCTGCGGCGGCGGGTACACCCCGGCCGGCCCGTTCCGCGCGGTGCAGGACGCCCCCGGTCCCCAGGTCGGCCCGCCGACCGACAGCGCGCCCTCGCCGGCCCCGGGCAGCCCGACGCCGGGCACCGGGCAGGAGGAGCAGGGCGACCCGAACGTGCTGGCCACCGACCTGGCCGTGCCCACCGGGCTGGTGCTGCTGCCCGACGGCACCGGGGTGGTCGGCGAGCGGGAGACCGGTCGGTTGCTGCAGGTCTTCCCCGACCGCTCCCCCGCCCGCGAGCTGATGGTCGTGCCCGGCGTGGACACCACCGGGGACGGCGGGCTGCTGGGGCTGGCGTTGTCGCCCACCTACGACCAGGACGGGCTGTTCTACGCCTACCTGTCCACCGCCACCGACAACCGGGTGGTCCGCTTCCCCCTCGGCGGCACCCCCAACCCGGTGGTGACCGGCATCCCGCGCGGCGAGACCCACAACGGCGGCGGGCTGGTCTTCGGCCCCGACGGCACCCTGTACGTGGGCACCGGGGACACCGGCGACGCCGACCTCGCCCAGGACCGCTCGTCGCTGGCCGGCAAGGTGCTGGCCTACGACGTCTTCGGCCAGCCGGTGGGCGACGGCCCGCTCTACAGCTCGGGCCTGTCGGACGTGAAGGGGCTGTGCCTGGGACCCGACGGCTCGGTCTACGCCACCGACGACGCCGCCACCGGTCCCGACGAGTTCAACCGGCTGGTGCCCGGCGGCGACTACGGCGCGCCGCGGGCGCTGCCCGGCAGCAACCCACCGGTGCTCAGCGTGCCCGGCGGGACCGGTGGGCTGGCCGGCTGTGCGGTGTCGGGCAGCTTCGTCTTCCTCGGCGCGCTGGAGGGCCGGCAGGTCGTGCTCGCCACCCTCGGCCCGGACGGCGCGCCGGTGGAGGAGCCCGAGCCGTTCCTCGCCGACGAGTACGGCCGGCTGCGCACCGTGGTGGTCGATCCCGAGGGCGCGCTGTGGATCACCACGTCCAACACCGACGGGATCGGCTCCCCCGCCGAGGACGACGACAAGGTGCTGCGCATCCAGCCGCCCGCCTCGGACGCCACCAGCCCGCTGTAGGCACCCGCCCCCGCACCGGACAGTGATCAGGTCACCTGGTCACTGTCCGGCCAACCGCACCGACGTTCGTGTGGTCGGCGGAACGGTGATCAGGTCACCTGATCACCGTGGTGGCAGCCCGCTGCAGGCACCGCCCGCACCGGGATCACCCGCCGAGCACCCGCTCCTCGAGCATGCGGCGGACGGTGGCTGCATCGGCCTTGCCGCGGGTCTCCTTCATGACCGCACCGACCAGGGCGCCCAGGGCCGCGGTCTTGCCGCCGCGGACCTTCTCCACCACGTCGGGCGCACCGGCGATCGCGGCGTCGACGGCGGCGCCGAGCTCGTCGGAGTCACCCATCACCGCGAGTCCGCGGGAATCGACGACCTGCCGCGGGGAGCCCTCGCCGGCCAGCACGCCGTCGAGCACCTGGCGGGCCAGCTGGTCGTTGACGGTGCCCTCGGCGACGAGCTGGGTCAGCTCGGCGACCTGGGCCGGGGTGACGTCGAGCTCGGTCAGCTCGACACCGGCGTCCTTGGCCCGGCGGGACAGCTCCCCCAGCCAC
Organism: Klenkia sp. PcliD-1-E; assembly: GCF_024124375.1. Taxonomy (GTDB): domain Bacteria; phylum Actinomycetota; class Actinomycetes; order Mycobacteriales; family Geodermatophilaceae; genus Klenkia. The sequence goes on along the minus strand of NZ_JAMXRZ010000013.1, from coordinate 36,301 downwards.
CACTTCCGGGCGTCGGCGGGGTCGGCGCCGGCGGCGACGGTGTCGCTGACCAGGCCGAGCGCACCGGCGTTGACCAGCCAGGCCATCTCGGTGTCGGACAGACCCCACTCCTCCCGCAGCCGCGCCCGACGGGCGGCGGGGAGCTCGGGCAGGTCGGCGCGCAGCTGCTCGACCCACGCGGCGTCGGGGGCCATGGGCACCAGGTCGGGCTCGGGGAAGTACCGGTAGTCGGTGGCCTCCTCCTTGCTCCGCCCGGCCGAGGTGGAGCCGGTGTCCTCGTGGAAGTGCCGCGTCTCCTGCAGGATCCGCTCGCCGTCGTCGAGCAGCGCGGCCTGCCGGCGCATCTCGTAGCGCACCGAGCGCTCGACCGACCGCAGGGAGTTGACGTTCTTGGTCTCGGTGCGGGTGCCCCACTCCAGGGAGCCGACCGGCGCGAGGGAGGTGTTGACGTCGCAGCGCAGGTTGCCCCGCTCCATGCGGACCTCGGACACGCCCAGCGCCAGGAGGATCTCGCGCAGCTCGGCGACGTAGGCGCGGGCGACCTCGGGGGCCTTGGCACCGACGCCGGGGACCGGCCGGGTGACGATCTCCACCAGCGGGATGCCGGCGCGGTTGAAGTCGACCAGCGAGTGGTCGGCCCCGTGGATGCGCCCGGTGGCCCCGCCGACGTGCAGGTTCTTGCCGGTGTCCTCCTCGAGGTGTACCCGCTCGATCTCCACCCGGTAGGTCTCGCCGTCGACCTCGACGTCCAGGTGCCCCGCGGTGCACAGCGGCTCGTCGTACTGCGAGGTCTGGAAGCCCTTGGGGATGTCGGGGTAGAAGTAGTTCTTCCGCGCGAACCGGCACCAGGTGGCGATCCGGCAGCCCAGGGCCAGACCGATCCGGATGGTGGCCTCGATGGCCGCGGCGTTGGCCACCGGCAGCGCACCGGGCAGGGCCAGGCAGACCGGGCAGGTCTGGGTGTTGGGCTCGGCGCCGAAGGTGGTGGCGCAGCCGCAGAACATCTTGGAGGCGGTGCCCAGCTCGACGTGGGTCTCCAGGCCGAAGACCGGCTCGTACCGGGCGACGACGTCGTCGAACTCGAGCAGACGGTCGGTGCTCACTTCTGCTCCTTCTTGGCTTCCCGGGCCTCGGCGCGGCCGGTGACCACGGCACCGACGGCGGTGAGGACCCCGAGGACGATGAACACGGCGAACACGGCGCGGCCGGTGGTCGCCCACAGCACGGCGCCGGCGAGGACGACGAAGGCGGTCAGGCCCCACGCGGCCTTCAGGGCGGTGCTCATGCCCGCGCCGCCAGCTGACCCAGGAAGGTGCCGCCGCGGGCGGCGTCCTGCGCGACCTCCAGCGCCGCGCCCACCCGGTAGCAGCGGTCGTCGGCGAGGGCCGGGGCCATCACCTGCAGCCCGACCGGCAGGCCCTCGGACAGCCCGCACGGCACCGAGATGGCCGGCAGCCCCGCGAGGCTGGCGGGCAGGGTGCACAGGTCGGCGGCGTACATGGCCAGCGGGTCGTCGACGCGCTGGCCGATCGGGAAGGCCACGCTCGGCGAGGTCGGGCTGACCAGCACGTCGACGCCGTCGCCGAAGGCGGTGAGGAAGTCGCGACCGATGAGCGTGCGGACCTTCTGCGCCTGGCCGTAGTAGGCCTCGTAGTAGCCGGCCGACAGGGCGTAGGTGCCCAGGATGATGCGGCGCTTGACCTCGGGCCCGAAGCCCTGCTCGCGGGTGAGCGCCATGACCTCGTCGAGGTCGCGGCTGCCGTCGTCGCCGACCCGCAGGCCGTAGCGGACGCCGTCGAAGCGGGACAGGTTGGACGACGCCTCGCTCGGCGCGATCAGGTAGTAGGCGGCCAACGCCAGGTCGAAGCTGGGGCAGGACACCTCGCGGACCTCGGCGCCCAGGGCCCGCAGCTGCTCGACACCGGCGCGGAACGCCTCGAGGACACCGGGCTCGTAGCCCTCGGTGTGGCCCTCGCCGCCGAGCTCGCGGACGACGCCGACGACGGTGCCGGTCAGGTCGCCCTGGGCACCCTGCTGGGCCGCGGCGACGTAGGGCGCGGCCGGTGCGTCGATGGAGGTCGAGTCGCGCGGGTCGTGCCCGCCGATGACCTCGTGCATGAGGGCGGCGTCGGCCACGGTGCGGGCCATCGGCCCGGCCTGGTCGAGGCTGGAGGAGAAGGCGATGAGGCCGTAGCGCGACACCGAGCCGTAGGTGGGCTTGTGCCCGACCAGGCCGGTGACGGCGGCGGGCTGGCGGATGGAGCCGCCGGTGTCGGTGCCGATGGCCCAGGGAGCGAGGAACCCGGCGACCGCGGCCGACGAGCCACCCGAGGACCCGCCGGGGATGCGGTCGTGGTCCCACGGGTTGCGGGTGGGTCCGTAGGCGGAGTTCTCGGTGGAGGAGCCCATCGCGAACTCGTCCATGTTGGTCTTGCCCAGCAGCACGGTGCCGGCGGCCTTGAGGCGCTCGGCGACGGTGGCGTCGTAGGGCGGCAACCAGCCCTCGAGGATGCGGGAGCCGCTGGTCGTGGGCACGCCGTCGGTGACGACGACGTCCTTGAGGGCGACGGGGACGCCGGCCAGCCGGCCGAGCTCCTCGCCGGCGGCCCGGCGGCGGTCGACCTCGGTGGCGGTGGCCAGCGCGGTCTCCGCGTCGACGTGCAGGTAGGAGCTCAGCTCGCCGTCGTACGACTCGATGGCGTCCAGGTGGGCGCGGGTGACCTCGACTGCGCTGGTCTCGCCGGCGGCGAGGGCGGCCTGCAGCGCGGTGACGTCGAGGTGGGTCAGCTCGGTGCTCACGCCTCCTCCCCCAGGATGCGCGGCACGCGGAAGCGGTCGTCCTCGGCGGCGGGGGCGCCGGCGAGCACCTGCTCGCGGGGCAGGCTGGGGGTGACGACGTCGGGGCGGTGCACGTTGGTCAGCGGGACGGCGTGCGTGGTCGGGGTGACGTCGTCGGTCGGCGCGTCCTGGACGCGGGCGACCGCGCCGAGCACCACGCCGAGCTGGTCGGCGAAGCGGTCGAGCTCCTCGTCGGTGACGGCGAGCCGGGACAGCCGCGCCAGGTGCGCGACGTCGTCTCGGGACAGGCTGTGTGCGTCCGTGCTCATGCGCTGGTGGGACCCCACTGTTGGTTGCTCGGTGGACGGCGGGGGGCCTGCGGCCCCCGACCCTGGGAGTCTACGTGGGGCGGACCACGGCCCCGGCCCGCGAGGCGGGTTGGCCTCGACGGGGGTCCGTGCGGCAGGCTGGCGGCGCCCACGATCGACGGAGATCGACACCCGGCGGTCCTGCGGAGGTGCCCGTGTCCTACCTGCTCCGGCTGGTCGTGCCCGACCGGCCCGGCATCCTCGGCGCCGTCGCGACGGCGCTGGGGCTGGCCGGCATCGACATCGTCTCGGTGGACGTGCTGGAGCGCGGCGACGGCATCGCGGTCGACGACGTCGTGGTGGAGCTGCCGGAGGACCGGGTCGTCGACGGCCTCATCACCGCCGTCATGACGGTGCCCGGCGTGCAGGTCGAATCGCTGCGACCCTTCTCGGGTCAGCTGGACACCCACCGCGAGCTGCAGCTCGTCGAGTCCCTCGGCCGGGCCGGCAGCGGGACGGCGGCGCTGCTGGCCGGGGAGCTGCCCCGGGTGCTGCACGCCGGGTGGGCGGTGGTCCTGGCCGCGGCCCCGGATGGGGTCTTGGTGCACGCCGCCTCCGAGGCCGCCCCGGACCTCAGCGGGCTCCCGCTGCCCTGGCTGCCGTTGACCGCTCCGGTGCTGCTGCCCAGCGAGGACGACTGGGTGCCCGATCTCTGGCGGGGGATGGCCGTGGAGATGATGGCCGCGCCGTTCGACGGCACCGCGGTCGTGCTGCTGGGCCGCTCGGGCGGGCCGGCGTTCCGCCGCTCGGAGCTGCTGCGGCTCACCCACCTGGCCGGGATCGCCGCCACCGTCGCGACGCTGCCGCCGGTCTAGTCCCCGCCCTCCTCCCCCGCGTCGTCCTGCGCGGCGTCGTCCTGCGCGGGGTCGTCCTGCGCGGGGTCGTCCTGCGCGGCGTCGTCCGCGGCGGCCTTCGTCCGGCGCGGGGCCCGCTTCTTCGGCGCAGGTGTGGCGTCGTCGTCAGCGGGGGTCGGCTCGGGCTCGCTGCCGTCGCCGATCGTGGCGACCTCGCGGGCGGCGTCGGGGCCCTGCTCGAGCAGCACGGCGAACCCGTCGTCGTCGAGGATCGGCGCCTTGACCTGGACGGCCTTGTCGTACTTGCTGCCGGGGTCGGCGCCGACCACCACGAAGCCGGTCTTCTTCGACACAGAGCCGGTGACCTTGCCACCGCGCTCCTGGATGGCGGCGATGGCCTGGTCGCGGCTGTGGTCGCGCAGCGAGCCGGTGACGACGACGGTGACGCCGGTGAGCGGGCCGGGGCCGGCGTCGGACGCCTCGTCCTCCATCCGGACGCCGTCCCGCCGCCACTTCTCGACGACGCCGAGGTGCCAGTCGACGGAGAACCAGTCGCGGACGGCCGCGGCGATGGTCGGGCCGACGCCGTCGGCGGCGGCGAGCTCCTCCTCGCTGGCGGCCATCAGCCGGTCCATCGACCGGAACTCGCGGGCCAGCGCCTGCGCCGCGGTGGGCCCGACGTGCCGGATCGACAGGGCGACGAGCACCCGCCACAGCGGGACGTCCTTGCGGGTCTGCAGGTTGGTGAGCAGCCGCTGGCCGTTGGCCGACAGCATGCCGTCCTTCTTGGTGAAGAAGTCGGCGGTGGCCAGCTGCTCGGCGGTCAGGGAGAACACGTCACCCTCGTCGCTGAGCAGACCACTGGCCAGCAGCGAGGTGGCGGCCTCGTAGCCCAGCACCTCGATGTCGAAGGCGCCGCGGCCGGCGACGTGGAACACCCGCTCCCGCAGCTGCGCCGGGCAGGACCGGGCGTTGGGGCAGCGGATGTCGGCGTCGCCCTCCTTCTCGTGCCGCAGCTCCGTACCGCACTCGGGGCAGTGCGTGGGCATGACGAACTCGACCTCGTCACCGGTGCGCACGTCGACGACCGGGCCGAGGATCTCCGGGATGACGTCGCCGGCCTTGCGGATGACCACGGTGTCGCCGATCAGCACGCCCTTGCGGACCACCTCGCCGGCGTTGTGCAGGGTGGCCAGCTGCACGGTGGACCCGGCCACCTTGACCGGCTCCATGTAGCCGAACGGCGTGACCCGGCCGGTGCGGCCGACGTTGACCCGGATGTCCAGCAGCTTGGTGGTCGCCTCCTCGGGCGGGTACTTGAACGCGATCGCCCACCGGGGGGCCCGGCTGGTGGAGCCGAGCCGGCGCTGCAGGGCGACCTGGTCGATCTTCACCACGACGCCGTCGATCTCGTGCTCGACGGAGTGCCGCTGCTCCCGGTAGCGCTCGACGTAGGCCCAGACGGCCTCCAGGTCGGGCACCACCTCGTACCGCTCGCTGGTCGGCAGGCCCAGGGCCTTCAGCTTCTCGTAGGCCTGCGACTGCCGGTCGACCTCGAAGCCCTCACGGGCACCGACGCCGTGCACCAGCAGGCGCAGCGGGCGGCCGGCGGTGACCTTCGGGTCCTTCTGCCGCAGCGACCCGGCGGCTGCGTTGCGCGGGTTGGCGAACGGGGCCTTGCCCGCCTCGACCTGGGCGGCGTTGACCTCGGCGAAGGCGGCGACCGGGAAGTAGACCTCGCCGCGGACCTCGACCAGCTCGGGGACGTCGTCGCCGGTCAGCTGCTGGGGGACGTCGGCCATGGTGGCGACGTTGGCCGTCACGTCCTCACCGGTCGTGCCGTCGCCGCGGGTGGCCGCCCGGACCAGCCGGCCGCGTTCGTAGACCAGGTCGATGGCCAGCCCGTCGATCTTCAGCTCGCAGAGGTAGCCGGCCCCCGCCGCGCCGTCGCGGTCCGCGCGGGCGGCCCAGGCCGACAGCTCGTCGGAGCTGAACGCGTTGTCCAGGCTCTGCATGCGCTCGAGGTGGGTGACCGGGGAGAAGGTGGCGCCGAAGCCGCCGTTGACCTTCTGGCTGGGTGACTCGGGGGTCACCAGCGCCGGGTGCTCGGCCTCGAGCGCCTTGAGCTCGCCCAGGCGTTCGTCGTACTGGCCGTCGCTGACCAGCGGGGCGTCCTTGACGTAGTAGGCGAAGGCCAGCCGGTCGAGCTCCTCGGACAGCTCGCGGTGCCGGTCGCGGGCGGCGTCGGGCACCTCGGTGACGTCGGCCCGCTCCTGCTCGGCCTCGACCTGGGGTGCTGCGTCGTCCGTGATCACGGGGTGCACGGTAGCCGCGGGGTACGACAGGAAACGTCAGTCCGGCAGCAGGTACTTCGCCGCCTCGCGGACGTGCGCCATCGCCGCCCGCGCGTGGGCGGGGCTCGCGCCGGCCAGCCCGCACGTCGGGGTCAGGGTGACCGCGGCGTGCAGCTGCTCGGCGGGGAACCCGAGCCGTCCCCACCACTGCTGCAGCCGGGTCGCGGTCACCTTCGGCGCGGGGAGGACGGCGTCGGTGCCGGGGACGACGCCCAGGAACAGGTGCGTGCCCTCGTCGACCGCGGAGCCCACCGCGTCGAGGTCGGTGACCAGGCCGAGGTCGAACCCGACGGCGTCGGCACCGGCGGAGCGCAGCAGGGCCAGCGGCACCTGCCGGGCGCAGCAGTGCACCACGACGGGGTGGTCGAGGACGTCGAGGAAACGGGTGAGCTCCTCGGTGGCGACGGGTTCCTCGACGGCCGGCAGCTTGCCGAACCCGCTGGCGGTGGGGAGGGCGCCCTGCAGCACGGCCGGCAAGGACGGCTCGTCGACCTGGACCACGACGGCGGCGCCGGGGAGCCGCGCCGACACCTCCGCGACGTGCGCGCGCAGCCCCTCGGCCAGGGACTGCGCGAGGTCGCGGCGGGCGCCGGGGTCGACGACGGCGCGGTCCCCCCGGGTGCGCTCCAGCATGGCGGCCAGCGTCCAGGGCCCGGCGGCCTGCACCTTGAACGGCCCGGTCCAGTCGCCGGCGACGTCGTGCAGGGCGTCGAGGTCGCGGGCGAGGAACTCCTGCGCCCGCTGCAGGTCCCTGCCCGGGCGCGGCACGAGCCGCCAGCCGGCGGGCGTCAGGTCGACCGCGAGGTCGACGAGGAGGGCGGCGGTGCGGCCGGTGATGTCGGCACCGGCACCGCGGGCGGGCAGCTCGGGCAGGTGCGCGAACCCGGGCAGCTCCCCCACCACGAGGCGGACGGCCTCGGCGGGGTCCGTGCCGGGCAGCGACCCGACGCCCGAGGCCGGCCCCCATGCGGGGACCGGCCTCGGGTCGTCGGTGCTGGTGGTGCTGTCGTGCTGGGTGCTGCTACCGCTGGGTGACGCCACGCCCGCGACGGTAGCCCGCCACGGTGGCGACCCCGCCGGCCAGCAGCAGGCCGACGCCGAGCGCGGTCAGCTGCCCGGTGGCCGCGCCCGTGTTGGCCAGCTGACCGGTGCCGATCCCGTTGCCGGGGTTGGCGACCGGCTGGGTGCCAGGCGTGCCGGGCGTGCCGGGCGTGCCGTTCCCGCCGCCGTCGCCCGGCTCGGCCGGGCAGGTGAACCCGGCCCCGGCGACGCCGAGGGCGCCGCTGGTGGCGTCGACGGTGCCCACGGGCTCGGGCTCGGTGGTGCTGCCTCCCAGGCCCTGCGCGGGCGCGGGCGCCGTCGCGAAGGTGTCCGGGGTGCCGTGGTCAGCCGCCGGCGGGGCCACCGGCGAGTTGTCCTCGAAGTAGGCCACCGCGGTGTCCACGTCGACCGGGCCCGTCGTCGGGTCGGTGCCGTTGGTGAAGGCGGTGAAGCTGTCACCGCCGGCGATCAGGAACGAGTTGGCGACGACCCGGTAGGTGGCGGTGGGGTCGATGACCGTGCCGTTCAGCGTGATGGTGGTCGGGTCGACCCGCTGGCCGTAGGGCTGGGCGACGTCGAAGGAGTAGGCGAAGCCCTCCGACGTGCCCAGTCGCAGGTTGCTGGCCCTCGGCCCACCGGGGTTCTGGAACTGCTGCTCCAGGATCCCGCGGATGTCGGCACCGGTCAGGGTGATCGCGTTGACCGTGTTGCCGAACGGCTGCACGGCGAAGAGGTCGGCGTAGGTCACGTCGCCGGCCGCGATGTCGGTCCGCAGTCCACCCGGGTTCATGAAGGCGATGACCGGGTCGCCGTAGGTCGGGCTCTGCAGGGCCTCCAGCTGGGCTTGCGCCACGAGGTTGCCGAGGCTGGACTCCCCGTCGCGGACGGCGACCGGGTTGCCGTTGGCGTCGGTGCCCTGGGCGCGGCGGATGTCGGCCGTGGCGGTGCCTTCGACGACGTCGCCCGCGTCGGCCGATGCCTCCTGCCAGTAGCCGACGATGGCCGCGATGTCCGGGTCGGGCGCGTTGCGGGTGACCGGGACGTTGGTGGCCTGGTAGATGCCGCAGAGCCGGTCGACGTCACCGGTGGTGCCGTCGACGACCAGGCGGATGTCGGAGATCAGCCGGCCGTAGAAGCCGGCCTGGGTCAGCAGCCGCGGGTTGCCGTCCGGGTCTGCGACCATGCAGTTGTAGGCCTGGTGGCTGTGGCCGCTGATGATCAGGTCGACGGCGGGGCTGACGTCGGCGTTGATGTCGACGATGGGACCCGTGAGCTGGTCGCACCCGTTGACGTCGAGCGAGTCGCCGCCCTCGTTCTCGCCGCCTTCGTGGATCAGCACGCCGATGGCCTCGATGCCCTGGGCCTGCAGCACCGGCACCCACCGGTTGACGGCCTCGGCCTCGTCGATGAACTCGACGTCGGTGATGCCCGCCGGCGAGACGATGGTCGGGGTGGTCTTCGTGACCACCCCGATGAGAGCCATCTTCTTGCCGCCGCCGACGTCGAAGACCTCGTAGGGCGGGAGCATCGGCTGGCCGGAGGCGGTGTCGATGACGTTGGCCGCCAGGTACGGGTAGTCCGTGCCGTGGAAGTCCGCACCCGTGCTGTCGGGGAAGCAGCCGTCGACGCCGGCCTGGAAGGGTTCACCGCCCAGGGTGGCCGGGCACGCCTCGACGTCGTCGGAGTACTGGTCGTCGGTGGCCGCCGAGATGCGGCGCAGTTCCTCGGTGCCACGGTCGAACTCGTGGTTGCCGACGGAGGAGACGTCCAGGCCCATCGCGTTGAGGACCTCGATGGTGGGTTCGTCGCGGAAGACGCTCGAGTCGAAGGGGGACGCGCTGATCAGGTCACCGGCGCCGACGAACAGCGACGCCTCCTGCGTACCGCCCTGCGCGAGGAACGCGGCTCGGGCCGACTGCACGGTGGTGGCGACGCTGGCGGAGCCGCCGACCGTGGTGGTGACGTCGTCGGCCGTGCCGTAGGCGCCGTCCGGACCAGGGTCGGTGAGCAGCTGGCTGTCCGACCCGGTCGTGTCGGAGATCCGGCCGTGGAAGTCGTTCATGCCCAGCAGCTGGACCGGGATGTCCGGCGGGGGTGTCGCAGGAGCCGCCGAGGCCATGGTCGGGAGCCCGACGAGGGCAGCCGAGGCCACCAGGGCAGCGGCAAGGGTGAGGCGCGTTCGGCGCAAGGGTCCTCCATGGATGAGCTCCGGCCGAACCGTGCGTGACGGAACGGTCACAGAGCATGACTAAGTAGCGTGGCGAACCTTCTCGCCCCGGCGAACCTAGCCCGGGCCCGTGACGAAACCAAGGGTCCGCTGAGAACCGACGCCGATCGTTCACCGGCCGGAAACGCACCGCCGGGAGCAGGTGTGCAGGCGCACCACCACGCTGGCCGCGCTCCCCTGCGGCCTGTTCGGCACCGTGACCGGCGCCGCGGCGCAGGGCCCCGGTAGGTGCGCGCCAGGGCGGCCCGTCCCGGACCGCAACCCCGTCCGAGGGCGCGGGGCAGCCGTGCGGGGAGTGCGCCGGGGTCAGACGGGTGGACGACGGGCGGCGCGGGCGACCGCGGCCTGGCCCAGCACCCTGTCCCCGCGCTCGGCGTCCGGCTCGTACAGCACCGCCGACTGACCCGGCGCCACCCCGCGCTGCACCTCGTGCAGTGCCAGCAGCAGCCCGCCGTCGTCGTGCGCAGTGACCGTGCAGGGCACGGCCGCACCGTGCGCGCGCAGCTGCACCACCGCGTCCAGCGGCAGGGACGGCGCCGCCCCGGTCCAGGTGGGCTCCCCGGTGCGGACCTCGTCGACCCCGGCCAGGTCTGCCGTCCCGACGGTGACGGTGCGGCTGACCGGCTCGATCCCCAGCACGTACCGGGGCCGCTGGTCGCCCACCACGACGCCCAGCCCCTTGCGCTGGCCGATCGTGAAGCCGTGGGTGCCGGCGTGCTCCCCCACCACCGCACCGCTCCCGGCGTCCACCACCGGGCCCGGCGCGGTGCCCAGCCGGTGGTCGAGGAAGCCGCGGGTGTCGCCGTCGGGGATGAAGCAGATGTCGTGGCTGTCGGGCTTGGTGGCCACCGCGTATCCGCGCTCGGCGGCGATCGCCCGCACGCGCTCCTTCGTCATCGAGCCCAGCGGGAAGACCGCCCCCGCCAGCTGCCCGGCGGTGAGCACACCGAGGACGTAGCTCTGGTCCTTGGCGGCGTCGACCGAGCGGCGCAGCTCGCCGTGGGCCAGCCGGGCGTGGTGGCCGGTGACGACCGCGTCGAAGCCCAGTGCCTGCGCCCGGTCCAGGACGGCGGCGAACTTGATCTTCTCGTTGCAGCGCAGGCAGGGGTTCGGCGTCCGGCCGGCGGCGTACTCGGCGACGAAGTCGTCGACGACGCCGGAGGCGAACCGGTCGGCCATGTCCCACACGTAGAACGGGATGCCGAGCTCGGCGGCGACCCGGCGGGCGTCGTCGGCGTCCTCGACGCTGCAGCACCCCCGGGACCCGCTGCGCAGCTGCTGCCGGTGCTGCGAGAGCGCCAGGTGCACCCCCGTGACGTCGTGACCGGCGTCGACGGCGAGCGCAGCGGCGACGGCGGAGTCCACCCCGCCGCTCATGGCCGCGATCACCCTCATGCCGACCGCCGGCCCAGCCCCGCCCGGCGTGCCCGCTCGACGACCGGCCCGATGACGTCCAGGACGGCGTCCACGTCGGCGGCGGTGGAGGTGTGGCCCAGGCTGAACCGCAGCGAGCTGCGCGCCCGGTCGGGGTCGGCACCGGCAGCCAGCAGCACGTGGCTGGGCCGGGCGACACCGGCGCTGCACGCCGACCCGGTCGAGCACTCGATGCCGTTGGCGTCCAGCAGCATGAGCAACGCGTCGCCCTCCGCGCCGGGGAAGGACAGGTGGGCGTTCCCGGGCAGCCGGCCCGGACCCCCGCCCACGACGGCGTCCAGCGGCGGCCCGTTGAGCTGCACGTCGGGCACGCGCTCGACCACGCCGGCGACCAGCCGGTCGCGCAGCGCCGCGACCCGGGCGGCGCGCTCGACCCGGGACCCCGTGCTGGCGGTGGTCGCGACCGCGAGGCCGACGATGGCGGCGACGTCGAGGGTCCCGGAACGGACGTCGCGCTCCTGGCCGCCGCCGTGCAGCAGCGGGGTGCACTCGGCGTCCCGGCGCAGCACCAGCACCCCGGCGCCCATCGGCCCGCCCAGCTTGTGCCCGGTCATGGTCAGCGCGTCGACCCCGCTGGCGGCGACGTCCACCGGGACCTGGCCGACGGCCTGCACGGCGTCGGTGTGCAACGGCACGCCGACCGCGTGGGCGACCGCGGCCAGGGCGGTGAGGTCGCTGACCGCCCCGATCTCGTTGTTGGCCCACATGACGCTGGCGACCGCGACGTCGGTGCCGTCCCCGAGCGCCTGCGCGAGCGCGTCGGAGGTGACCGCCCCGGTGGGGTCCACGTCGACCCAGGTGACCTGGGCGCCGTCGTGCTCGACCAGCCACTCGACGCTGTCCAGGACGGCGTGGTGCTCGGCCGGGCTGACCACGACGCGGGTGCGGCGCGGGTCGGCGGCGCGGCGGGCCCAGAACATGCCCTTGACGGCGAGGTTGTCGCTCTCGGTGCCGCCGCCGGTGAACAGCACCTCCGACGGCCGGGCGCCGAGCGCGGCGGCCAGCTGCTCGCGGGACTGCTCGGCGACGCGCCGGGCCTCGCGGCCGCTGGCGTGCAGCGAGGAGGCGTTGCCGACCCGGGCCAGCTGCTCGGTCATCGCCGCGACGGCCTCGGGGAGCATCGGCGTCGTCGCCGCGTGGTCGAGGTACGTCATGACTGAGCCAGCGTAGGCGCGTCCGGGACCGACGAGGTCGCCGGGACCTGCGCGCGACCGGCGACCGCGCCGCCCAGGGCGGCCACGGCGGTGCACCCGGCCACCCCGGTGAGGACGGCGGCCGGGAACGGCAGCAGGCCCGCGGTGGCCGCGCCCAGCAGCACCCCGACGGCGCCGATGCACAGCGCGGCTGCGGTGACGTCGGCGATCTGCAGGGAGGCGGAGTCGGCGCCGCGGCGGTGCTCCGGGGACTGCTCGAGCAGCAGCACCCCGACGCTGGACATGCCCAACCCCATGCCGAGGCCGGCGACCGCCCAGCTGGCGTAGACCGGCCAGCCGTGCAGCGCGCCGACCGCGACCAGTGCGGTCCCGCCCACCCCGACCAGGACGAACCCGAAGCCGGCCTGCAGCAGTCGGACCCGGGACAGGTCGGGACGACGGCCCTGCAGCGCGCTCGCGACCGACCAGCCCAGCGCACCCGCGGTGAGCGGGACGCCGGCCGCGGTGGGGGTGAACCCGTGCAGCTGCGACAGCGAGAGCGGGATGAGGGACTCCACGCCGAAGAACGCACCGGCCAGCAGTCCGCGCGAGGCGACCACCGTCGGCAGGCCGCGGGCGGCGCGTGCGGTGCCGCGGGGCAGCAGGTGACCCAGCCCGAGCACCAGGGCGACCAGCCCCACGAGGGCGATCGGGACGGCGGCGACGTCCAGCCGCTGCCCCGCGTACTGCAGCGCGGCGACGCCCACCCCGGACAGCAGCGCCCACCAGCGCCGGTACGGGTCGGGACGCGCGCCGGGCGGGGGGACGGCCAGCCGGCGCAGCGCCGGGAGCACCAGCGCGAGGCCGGCGGCGACCAGCGGCAGGATGCCGAGGAAGACCAGCCGCCAGGTGGCGACCGAGGTCAGCACGCCGGCCAGCAGCGGGCCGACCAGCGCGGGCACGACCCACGCCGCCGACAGCGCACCGAACAGCGCCGGGCGCAACCGGGGGTCGAAGGCCGCCCCGGCGACCACGTAGATCGACACCGAGATGAAGCCGCCGCCCAGGCCCTGCACGGCCCGGCCCAGGACGAACAGCGGCATGTCCACCGCCAGACCCGAGGCGAGCAGGCCGGCGGCGAAGACACCGACGCCCCACAGCAGGGCGACGCGCGGACCACGCCGGTCGCCGAGGTCACCGCCCAGCACCATGCCCACGACCTGGGCGACCAGGAAGGCGGTGAACGGCCACCCGTACCAGGCCAGGCCGTCGAGCTCGGCGACGGCGGTCGGCAGCACGGTGGCCACCGCCATGGCCTCGAAGGCGACGAACGTGACCAGGGTGACCAGCCCGGCGGTCGTCAGCCGGTGCCGGCGGTCGAGGATGCCGCTCACCCGTGGGCCAACCCGCCGGCGGCCGCACCTCTTCCCGGCAGCAGAGCGCGGACGGCGTCGACCGTGTCGGCCTCGGCGGGGCCCTTGTCCGGGCGGTAGCGCAGCACCCGGGCGAACCGCAGCGCGACGCCGCCGGGGTAGCGGGGGCTGCGCTGCACGCCGTCGAGCTCGATCTCCACCACCAGCTCGGGGCGCATCGTCACCGCGCCGCGCTCGGTGGCGGTGACCAGGTCGGGGAAGGTCCGCGTCTGCCAGGCGAGCAGCTCGTCGGTCATGCCCTTGAAGGTCTTGCCGACCATGACCGGCTCACCGCCGTCGGGGTCGCGGGCGCCGAGGTGGATGTTGGACAACGACCCGGTCCGCCGGCCGTAGCCCCACTCGGCGCCGATGACGACCAGGTCCAGGGTGTGCACCGGCTTGACCTTGCGCCAGGCGCTGCCCCGCCGTCCGGCGGCGTACGGGCTGGCGAGCACCTTGACGACGACGCCCTCGTGACCGGCGGCCAGCGCCTCGTCCCGGAAGGCCGCGGCCTGCTCGGGGGTGGGCTGCTGCACCCCGGGCATGCGGTGCTCCCCCGCGACCCGTTCGAGCGCCCCGCGGCGCACCGCCAGCGGCTCGTCGACCAGGTCGGTGCCGTCGACGTGCAGGCAGTCGAAGAAGAACGGCCGCAGCAGCAGCTCGCCGGTGTCGGCGCCGAACCGGGCCGCGGTCTCCTGGAAGGGGCGGGGCCGGCCGTCGTCGGTGAGGGCCAGCGTCTCGCCGTCGAGCACCAGCCGCTGCGCGGGCAGCCCGCGGACGACGTCGACCAGCTCGGGCACCCGGGCGGTGACCTCCTTGAGGGTGCGGGTCCAGATGCGGACGTCGTCGCCGTCCTTGTGCACCTGGATGCGGGCGCCGTCCATCTTCTGCTCGACCACGACGTCACCGTCGGCGAGGGCGTCCGCCAGGTCGTCGGCGGGCGAGGCCAGCATCGGCCGCAGCGGCCGGCCCACCTGCAGCCGCACCGCCTCCAGCGCCGGCACTCCCCCGGCCAGCGCGAGCTCGGCCACCGCCGGCAGCTCCCCGGACAGGAAGAAGGCCCGGCGGACGACGGCGGCGGGCGCGTCGGCCGCCGCGGCGACGGCGTCGAGCACCACGCCCTCCAGGGCGCCGTGCCGCAGTTCCCCGCCGAGCAGCCGCAGCAGGAAGGACTGCTCCTCGGCGGTCGCGGCACCGAACAGCTCACCCAGCAGCTGGGCGCGGCGGGCGGTGGAGCCGGCGCCCGTGACCGCGGCGAGCTCGTCGAGCGCGGCCTCGACGGCGCCGACCGTGAGCGTGGGCTCCGCCGCGGGTGGCGCGTCGACGCCGGAGAGGGTGCGCCAGCCGGCGCCGAGCTTGCCCTGCCGTGGGGCGCCGGACAGCCACGCGGTGACCGGCCCGACCTCGTCGGGGGCCGCGGACCGCAGGAGGTCGGCGACGGCGTCGCGCTTCGCCGTCCGGGCCCGGGTCGCGCCGACCGCGGCGGAGGTGGTCACGACGTCGGCGAGCAGCACCGCCCCATCGTCACCCGCCGCGTCCTCCCACGCGAAAGTCCGCCCTCCCTCACCAGCGTTCGTGAGGGAGGACGGACTTCGATCAGGGCCCCTGATCATCGCGGGGCCGGGAGCGCGGCTACTTGCGGGCGGTGATCTGCTCCGTCGCGGCCGGTACGACGGTGTTGAGGTCGCCCACGACGCCGAAGTCGGCGAGCTCGAAGATCGGCGCCTCGGGGTCCTTGTTGACCGCGACGATGCTCTTGGAGGTCTGCATGCCGGCCCGGTGCTGGATGGCCCCGGAGATGCCGACGGCGATGTAGAGCTGCGGCGAGACGGTCTTGCCGGTCTGCCCGACCTGGAAGGAGTGCGGGTAGAAGCCGGAGTCGACCGCCGCGCGGGAGGCACCCACGGCCGCGCCCAAGGAGTCGGCCAGGCCTTCGATGATCGAGAAGTTCTCGGCCGAGGCGACCCCGCGGCCACCGGAGACCACGATCGCGGCCTCGGTGAGCTCGGGCCGGTCGGACTTCTGCTCGATCACCCGGTCGACCACGCGGGTCTGCTTGGCGGCGTCGGAGAGGGAGACGGTGATGGTCTCCTCCTCCCCCGCGGCCGGGGCGGCCTCGGGGGCGACGGAGTTGCCGCGCAGGGTGTAGATCGGGGTCCCGGTGGTGACCTTCGAGTGCACGATGGTCGCCCCGGCGAAGGCCACCTGGGTGGCGGTGCCGTCGGCGGCGATCTCGGTGACGTCGGTCAGGAAGCCCGAGCCGGTCTTGATCGCCAGGCGACCGGCGATCTCCTTGCCCTCCGGGGTGGAGGGGATGACCACCGCGGCCGGCGACCGGTCGGCCACCAGCTGGGCCAGCACCTCGGCCTTGGGGGCCACCAGGTAGCCGTCGATGTCCTCGGACTCACCGACCAGCACCTTGGCGGCGCCGTACTCGGCGAGGGCGTCCTTGACCGGCGCCGCGGTGCCGGGGGCACCGAGGACGACGGCCGAGGGCTCGCCCAGCGCGCGGGCGGCGGTCAGCGCCTCGAGGGTGGTCTTGCGGACGCCGGAGCCGTCGGGGGCGGTCTCGACGAGGACCAGTACTTCAGCCATGACTGCGATCTCCTCAGGTTCCGGTGCTCAGACGAGCTTCTGCTCGGCCAGGTAGCCCACGAGCTTCTCGGCGCCGTCGCCCTCGTCGGTCACCTTCACGCCCTCGCCCTTGGGCGGGCGGCCGGCGAAGTCCAGCACCTGGCTGGTCGCCGTGGCCAGGCCCACCTGCGAGGCGTCGACGCCGAGGTCGGCCAGCGACTTGGTCTCCACCGGCTTCTTCTTGGCGGCCATGATCCCCTTGAAGGAGGGGTAGCGCGGCTCGTTGATGGTGTCCCAGGTGCTCACGATCGCCGGGGTCTGCGCCTCCAGGGCCCAGAAGCCGCCATCGGTCTGCCGCTCCACCTTCAAGGTCGAGCCGTCGACGGTGAGCTTGCGGGCACCGGACAGGTGCGGGACGCCCAGCCGCTCGGACAGCAGCGCCGGCATCACCGACACCCGACCGTCGGTGGACTCCGCACCGCAGATCACCAGGTCGTACTCCAGCTGCGACAGCGCCGCGGCGATGACCGCCGAGGTCTGCACCGCGCACGAACCGTGGATGGCCGGGTCGCTGACGTGCACGGCCTTGTCCGCGCCCATCGACAGGGCCTTGCGGATGGCGTCGGTGGCGCCGTCGGGGCCGACGGTCAGCACCGTGACCTCACCGCCCTGGGCCTCCTTGACCGTCAACGCCTCCTCGATGGCGTACTCGTCCATCTCGTTGATGACGTTGTCGGCACTGGCGCGCGCGACGGTGTTGTCCGAGCTGTCCAGCTGGCGCTCGGTACCCGAGTCGGGCACCTGCTTGACCAGGACGACGATGTTCATCGCACCTCCGCGAGTGGGTTCAGGGTGCGGACGTGAGCCCGCACACGCACTGATGATTCACGTTACTAGCCAGTAACGTCGGGGCGTCAGACGGCAGCGGCGTGAGACCAGTCACCGCTGACCGTGAACCGCTCCAACGTCGCGCGGTGCGGTGCGAGGTCCAGTCCCTGCTGGGCCAGCCAGGCGTCGGAGTAGTAGGTGCGGGCGTACCGTTCGCCGCCGTCGCACAGCAGCGTGACCACGCTCCCCCGCCGTCCGGCCGCCACGAGCTCGGCGACCAGCTGGAAGGCGCCCCAGAGGTTCGTGCCGGTCGACCCGCCGGCCCGGCGGCCGGTCACCGTCTCCAGGTGCCGCATCGCCGCGATGGAGGCGGCGTCGGGCACGCAGAACATCCGGTCCACGATCGTCGGCACGAAGGAGGGCTCCACCCGGGGCCGGCCGATGCCCTCGATGCGGGAGGGCCGGCCCACGGCTGCGGGGTCGCCGTCCCGCCAGCCGGGGAAGAACGCCGACCCCTCGGGGTCGACGACGGCCAGCCGGGTGGGCAGCCGCCGGTAGCGCAGGTACCGGCCGATGGTGGCGCTGGTGCCCCCGGTGCCCGCGCCGACGACGACCCACTCGGGGACCGGGTGCTCCTCGGCGGCCAGCTGCTCGAAGACCGACTCGGCGATGTTGTTGTTGCCCCGCCAGTCGGTGGCCCGCTCGGCGTGGGTGAACTGGTCCAGGTAGTGCCCGCCGGTCTCGTCGGCGATCCGGCGGGCCTCGTCGTAGACGGCGCCGGCGTCGGCGACCAGGTGGCAGCGGCCGCCGTGGAACTCGATGAGCGCGATCTTCTCCGGACTGGTCGAGGCCGGCATGACCGCGACGAAGGGCAGGCCCAGCATGCGGGCGAAATAGGCCTCGCTGACCGCGGTCGACCCGCTCGATGCCTCGACCACCGTCGAGCCCTCGCAGATCCACCCCGAGCACAGCGCGTGCAGGAACAGGGAGCGGGCCAGCCGGTGCTTGAGGCTGCCGGTCGGGTGGGTCGACTCGTCCTTGAGGTAGAGCTGCACCCCCCACTCCGGCGGCAGCGGGTAGACCAGCAGGTGGGTGTCGGCGCTGCGCCGGGCGTCGGCCTCGACCAGCGCGACGGCGCGCTCGACCCAGGCCCGCCCGGCCTCGTCGCAGCGGTCCAGCTGGGCGGGCCGGTCGTTCATCGGCCGCTGAAGGTGGCCTTGCCCGGCCCCTCGGAGAGGAACGAGGCCATGCCGGTCTTCTGGTCCTCGGTGTCGAACAGCCCGGCGAACAGCTCGCTCTCCAGCGCCAGGCCGTGGTCGATCGTCCCGTCCAGCCCCTCGTCGATCGCGCGCTTGGCCGCGGCCAGCGCCAGCGGCGGGCCGGCGGCGAACTTGCGGGCCATCGCGACGCTGGCCGCGTACACCTGGTCATCGGGGACGACGGCGTCCACCAGCCCCAGCTCGAGGGCCTCCTCGGCGCCCACGTGCCGCCCGGTGAACACCAGGTCCTTCGCCTTGGCCGGGCCGACCAGGCGGGCCAGCCGCTGGGTGCCGCCGGCACCGGGGATGACGCCGAGCAGGATCTCGGGCTGACCCACCTTGGCCGACTCCCCCATCACCCGGAAGTCCGCGCACAGCGCCAGCTCGTAGCCACCGCCCAGCGCGTAGCCGGTGATGGCGGCGATGACCGGCTTGGGCACCCGGGCGACCTCGCGGAAGGAGCTGGTCAGCTCCCGGCCCCAGGCGACCATCGACGAGCCGGTGAGCTGCGACATCGCCTTGATGTCGGCGCCGGCGGCGAACACCCGCTCACCGCCGTAGATGACCACCGCACGCACGTCGGCCCGGCTGCCGGCCTCCTGGGCGGCGGTGCGGACCTCCCAGTGCAGCTGCTCGTCGATCGCGTTCATCTTCGGGCGGTCCAGGCGGATGGTGCCCACGCCGTCCTCGACCTGCAGCGTCACGAACTCCGGCTCGGCCATGCGTCGTCCTCCAGCGTCCTCGATGGGTTCGCCGCTGACCCTAGGCATCGGAAGCGATGCCCCCCTGCTCGGCCCCGTCCGAGGGGGTGGAGCTTCCGATACCGGGAGCAGGTCAGGTCGTCGCGCGGCGGGCGGTGAAGCGCCCGCGCACCCGGCCCAGCGCCAGCGGCAGGCCGAAGGTCTGCCCCAGCAGGTCGGCGGTGAGGACGTCGTCCACCGGGCCGGCCGCCACCACCGAGCCCGACCGCAGCAGCATCGCGTGCGTGTAGCCCGGCGGGATCTCCTCGACGTGGTGGGTGACCAGCACCTGCGCCGGGGCCAGCGGGTCGCGGGCCAGGTCGGTCAGCCGGGACACCAGGTCCTCGCGGCCGCCGAGGTCCAGGCCCGCGCCGGGCTCGTCGAGCAGCAGCAGCTCCGGGTCGGTCATCAGCGCGCGGGCGATCTGGGTGCGCTTGCGCTCGCCCTCGCTCAGGGTGCCGAAGGCCCGGTTGGCGTAGGGGCCCACGCCCCACTGGTCCATCAGCAGCGCCGCGCGGGTCAGGTCGTGCACGTCGTACCGCTCGCGCCACCGGCCCATCACCGCGTACCCGGCGGAGACCACGACGTCGCCGACCCGCTCGGCCGGGCCGATGCGCTGGGCCAGCGCCGCGCTGGTCAGCCCGATGCGGGGGCGCAGCTCGAAGACGTCGACCGCACCGAGGGTCTCCCCCAGCAGCGTCACCGTGCCGCGGGTGGGGTGCATCTGCGCCGAGGCCAGCTGCATGAGCGTGGTCTTGCCGGCGCCGTTGGGCCCGAGCAGCACCCACCGCTCGTCCTCGCGGACCGTCCAGTCGACCGAGCGCAGCAGCGTGGCGCTCCCGCGCACCACGTCGACACCGGAGAGCTGGACCACCACGTCGCTCGGCACGGCACCATCCAACCAACCCGGGCCGCCGGGTCCACCGCGCAGGCCCGGGTGTCGGGCACGATGACCGGGTGGCGCTTCGAGCAGCGGGTCCGTCGGTGGAGGTCTGGCCGGGCAGCCCGGCCCCGCTGGGTGCGCACTGGGACGGCACCGGCACCAACGTGGCCCTGTGGTCGGCCGGCGCCACCGCCGTGGACCTGTGCCTGTTCGACCCCGACGGCACCGAGCACCGGCAGCGGCTGCAGGAGACGACCCACCAGGTCTGGCACGGCCGGCTGCCCGGCGTCGGGCCAGGCCAGCGCTACGGCTACCGGGTCCACGGCGGGTACGACCCGGCGTCGGGCTCCCGGTACAACCCGGCCAAGCTGCTGCTGGACCCCTACGCCCGCGCCGTCGACGGCGAGCTCACCCTGGACCCGGCGCTGTTCGGGTTCCCCGAGGGCCACCCCGACTCCGCGGTGGCCGACGAGCTCGACTCCGCCCCCGTCGTCCCGCGGGGGGTGGTCATCCACGACTCCTTCCCCTGGGACGGCGACGCCGCGCCGCGCACCCCCTGGTCGGACACCGTCATCTACGAGGTGCACGTCAAGGGCGCGACCATGCGCCACCCCGACGTCCCGCCGGCCCTGCGCGGCACCTACGCGGGCCTGGCTCACCCGGCCTTCGTCGAGCACCTGGTCTCCCTCGGCGTGACCGCGGTCGAGCTGCTGCCGGTGCACCACTTCGTCTCCGAGCCGCACCTGCTGCGCCGCGGGCTGACCAACTACTGGGGCTACAACACCCTGGGCTACTTCGCCCCGCACGCCGCCTACTCCTCCGCCGGCACCGGCGGGGGTCAGGTGACGGAGTTCAAGGCGATGGTCAAGGCGCTGCACGCCGCGGGCATCGAGGTCATCCTCGACGTGGTCTACAACCACACCGCCGAGGGCGACCACACCGGCCCGACCCTGTCGTTCAAGGGCATCGACAACGGCGGCTACTACCGCCTCGGCGCCGGTGCGCCGGCCCGGTACACCGACTACACCGGCTGCGGGAACACCCTCGACGTCCGCCGTCCCCAGGTGCTGGCCCTGCTGATGGACTCGCTGCGCTACTGGGTCACCGAGATGCACGTCGACGGCTTCCGCTTCGACCTGGCCTCCGCGCTCGCCCGATCCATGCACGACGTCGACCGGCTCTCGGCCTTCTTCGACGTGGTGCACCAGGACCCGGTGGTCAGCCAGGTGAAGCTGATCGCCGAGCCGTGGGACATCGGCGAGGGCGGCTACCAGGTCGGCAACTTCCCGCCGCTGTGGACCGAGTGGAACGGCAAGTACCGCGACACCGTGCGCGACGTGTGGTCCGGCCAGCACGTCGGCGTCCGCGACCTGGCCTACCGGCTGACCGGGTCCAGCGACCTGTACCGCTCCGACGGCCGCCGTCCCTTCGCCTCGGTCAACTTCGTGACCGCGCACGACGGGTTCACCCTGCGCGACCTCTACAGCTACGAGCGCAAGCGCAACGAGGCCAACGGCGAGGACAACCGGGACGGCGAGAGCCACAACCGGGGCTGGAACTGCGGCGCCGAGGGCCCCACCGACGACCCGGAGGTCACCGGGCTGCGGGCCCGGCAGGTGCGCAACGTGCTGGCCACGCTGCTGCTGTCGACCGGCGTACCGATGCTGACCGCCGGTGACGAGCTGGGCCGGACCCAGCTGGGCAACAACAACGCCTACTGCCAGGACTCCGAGCTGTCCTGGCTGGACTGGGGGGACATCGACGCCGACCTGTGGACCTTCACGTCCCGGTTGGTGGCGCTGCGCCGGTCCTCCCCCGCGCTGCGCCAGGAGGCGTTCTTCGACGGCCACGAGGTCCCCGGCTCCGGGGGCACCCGCGACCTGGCCTGGTTCGCCCCCGGCGGTGGGCTGATCACCAACGAGCAGTGGTTCGACAGCGGGCTGCAGACCATCGGGATGTACCTGGACGGCCGCGGCATCCGGCACCGCGACGAGCGCGGCCGGCCGGTCGTCGACGACTCGTGGCTGGTCTGGCTGCACGCCGGGGCCGAGGACGCCCGGGTGACCCTGCCTGGGCCGCCGTGGGCCGACGGCTACCAGTTCGCCGTCAGCACCGAGTGGCCCACCGGGGCGCCGCCGCAGCACGCCGTGGTCGCACCCGGCCCGCTGGTGATGCCGGCCCGCACCGTCTGGGCGCTGCGGGTGCTGCGGCGGCCCTAGGCCCGTGCCCCAGCCCCAGCCCCAGCCCGACGGTGATCAGGTGACCTGGTCCACGTGCGGCCGTCCACACCGACGTCCGTGTGGTCGGACGGACGGTGATCAGGTCACCTGATCACCGTCCGGGGGGAGGGACTACTCCGCGGCCTGCTCGAAGGTGATCACGGTCCAGCCCAGCAGCAGCCGGTCGCCGTCGGACAGCGCGTGCGCCACCCCCGGCTCCAGCTGGGTCCACTCGGTGGCCTCGGGGCCGGCGACGTGGGTGCCGTTGAGCGAGCCCAGGTCGACCAGGGAGACCTCGCGGCCGGCGCGCTGGATGGCGGCGTGCGCGGAGGACAGCACGTTCTGCGTGTCGGCGATCGGCACCGGCTTGGCCGTGCCGGAGGTGACCAGCTCGTGCCCGTCGGGTCGGCGGCCGAGCACCAGGTCGCTGTCGACGTCGACGACCATGCCGTCGTCGAAGCGCAGCACGGGGGCCGCGGGCGGGTCGGGCTGCCAGAAGGCCGTGGCCGCGCCGGCCTGGGCGGCCGGCTGCGGCTCGGAGACCGGGGCCGCGGCCGCGGCCGGGGAGCTGAAGCCGGAGTCCGAGCCGGCCGAGAACCGCTCGGCGCCGGTGGAGGAGGACGGGGCCGGGACGGCGACCGAGGCGGGGGTGGCCGCGGCCAGCTGCAGGGTGGCGCCGGCGCCGGGGACGGTGCCCTCGACCAGGTCGTAGGCCACTCCCGGCGGCACCGTGGACGGTGCGGAGCCCGGGCCGACGTAGAGGGAGGAGCCCAGGTCGAAGCCGCTGGCCAGGCTGCACCCGCCGCCGGTGGGCCGACCCGAGACCGGGACGCCGTCCACCGCGGGCTGGCCCTTGCCCGACCACAGCGCGACGCCCGAGCCCGAGCCGTCGGCCGCGTCGGTGAGCACGAGGGCGAAGGAGGCCCCGCCCGGGGCGAGCGACCCGACCTGGTCGGCGACCGCGGTGAGCACCCGGTCGACGCCGGGGCCGGCCAGGCCCAGGCAGGCGTGCAGCGCCGCGACGAGGGCGGGCGAGCCGGGGGCGTCGACCCACAGCAGGCCGCCGGCACGGCGGGCGACGACGGTGTCTCCGGGGAGGACCTCACAGCGGTCGGGCATGCGGGCCAGACTAGTGATCGCGCGTGCGTGATCGCCGCCGAGCGAGCCAGCCACGCCGGAGCGTGACCATCGACATGCTCCCTCGGTCACCAGGAGTCACACCGACCTCACCGAGTGGTCACCCCGGGGGCGGATCGTCCGGTGCCGCGGCCGGGGCCGCGGCGACCGGTGGACGATCCGGCCCCCGGGTGACCACCTCAGGCGTTGGTGACGACGCCGAGCTCGGCCGGGGTCGCCAGCGCCGGCGAGGAGGGCAGCACCCGCACCGTGTAGCCGAAGGCGCCGGTGCGCTCCAGCGGGATCGTGGCGGTGAACCAGTGCCGCGACCCCTCGGTGCCCTCGTGCGCCATCTCCACCGCGGTCACCTCGTGCAGGCCGTCGGTGTCGTCGACCCGGCCGTAGGCGGCCTGCACCTGGACGTCGCCGGTGACCAGCCCGGGCAGCTCCACCTCGGCGCGCAGGTCGATGGTCGACCCGATCTCGGGGGTGTCACCCACCCCGGTGGCCTCCACGTGCGCCACCCGCACCCCGCCCCAGTTGCTGAGCAGGTGCGCGCGCCACGCGGCCTGCTCGCGCGCCACCTGGTAGCCGCCCCCGGCCAGCGAGCGCGCCGAGCCCGCGGCCGGCACGTAGAGCTGGTGCACGTAGTCGGCGACCATCCGGCTGGCCAGCACCTTGGGACCGAGGTCCTTGAGCGTGTGCTTGACCATCTCGACCCACCGGGTGGGCACGCCGTCCCGGTCGGTCTCGTAGAAGCGGGGCAGCACCTGCTTGTCCAGCAGGTCGTAGATGGCCCCGGCCTCCACGTCGTCGCGCCGCTCGGCGTCCTCGACCCCGTCGGCGGTGGGGATGGCCCAACCGTTCTGGCCGTCGAACCACTCGTCCCACCAGCCGTCCTTGATGGACAGGTTCAGCCCGCCGTTGAGCGCGGACTTCATGCCCGACGTCCCGCAGGCCTCCAGCGGCCGCAGCGGGTTGTTCAGCCAGACGTCGCACCCCCAGTAGAGGTAGCGGGCCATGCCGATGTCGTAGCCGGGCAGGAAGGCGATGCGGTGCCGGACCTCGGGGTCGTCGGCGAACTTCACCATCTGCTGGATCAGCTGCTTGCCGCCGTCGTCGGCCGGGTGGCTCTTGCCGGCGATGACCAGCTGCACCGGCCGGTCGGGGTCGGTCAGCAGGGCCTTGAGCCGGGCGGGGTCGCGCAGCATCAGGGTGAGCCGCTTGTAGGAGGGCACCCGTCGGGCGAAACCGATGGTCAGCACGTCGGGGTCGAACACCGAGTCGGTCCAGCCGACCTCGGCCTCGGACGCCCCGCGGGCCAGCGCGCTGTCCCGCACCCGGCGACGCACCTCCTCGACGAGCCGGCCGCGCAGCAGCCGGCGGGTGCTCCACAGCTCGCCGGCGTCGATGCGGTCCACGCCGTCGAACCACACCGGGCCCTCGACGTCGGCCGGGTCGCCCTGGCTGGAGGTCTGGGTGCCCAGTTCGACCAGCTCCCGGGCGGTCCAGGTGGCGGCGTGCACGCCGTTGGTGATGGAGGAGATCGGCACGTCGGCCTCGTCGAAGCCCGACCACAGCCCACCGAACATGTCGCGGCTGACGTGGCCGTGCAGCTGGCTGACGCCGTTGGCGCGCTGCCCCAGCCGCAGGCCCATGTGGGCCATGTTGAACTTGGTCGGGTCCTCCTCGGCGCCCAGCGGCAGCAGGTCGTGCACCGCGACGCCGAAGCCGGCGAAGTACCGCTCGATGAGCGCCCTGGGGAACCGGTCGATGCCGGCCGGGACGGGCGTGTGCGTGGTGAACACGGTGCCGCCGCGCACCGCCTGAAGCGCCTCGGGGAAGGACAGCCCGTGGGACTCGGTGAGCTCGCGGATCCGCTCGATGCCCTGGAAGC
Source organism: Klenkia sp. PcliD-1-E (assembly GCF_024124375.1). Taxonomy (GTDB): domain Bacteria; phylum Actinomycetota; class Actinomycetes; order Mycobacteriales; family Geodermatophilaceae; genus Klenkia. Next base: position 11,244 of record NZ_JAMXRZ010000013.1, on the reverse strand, counting down.
CGGCGTGGCCCTCGTTGGCGTGGAAGACCTCAGGCTGCGGGGTGCCGGTCAGCGAGCAGTAGGCGCGCACCGCCCGGACGCCGCCGATGCCCAGCAGCATCTCCTGCCGCAGCCGGTGGTCCTCGCCGCCGCCGTAGAGCCGGTCGGTGACCCCCCGCTCGGCGGGCGCGTTCTCCTCGATGTCGCTGTCGAGCAGCAGCAGGGAGACCCGGCCGACCTGGGCCCGCCAGACGTGGGCGTGCAGCGTGCGGCCCTCGGGCAGCGGCACGGTGATGACCACGGCGTTGCCGTCGTCGTCGCGCAGCAGCTTCACCGGCAGCCCGTGCGGGTCCAGCGCCGGGTAGTGCTCCAGCTGCCAGCCGTCGGCGGACAGCCCCTGCGAGAAGTAGCCGGCCCGGTAGAGCAGGCCGATGCCGATCAGCGGGACGCCCAGGTCGGAGGCGGCCTTGAGGTGGTCACCGGCCAGGATGCCCAGGCCTCCGGAGTACTGCGGCAGCACCTCGGTGATGCCGAACTCGGCGGAGAAGTAGGCGATCGACGCCGGCGCCTCGGCGCCGAGGGACTGGTACCAGTGCGGGGCGTCGAGGTAGTCCTGCAGGTCGTCGGTGACGTCGGAGAGCCGGCGCAGGAACTTGCGGTCCTTGGCCAGCGCGGCCAGCCGCTCGGCCGACACCTCCCCCAGCACCCGGACCGGGTCGTTGCCGCAGCTGACCCACAGGTCGGGGTCGACGGCCTCGAACAGGTCGCGGGTCTCGGGGTGCCAGGACCAGCGCAGGTTCATCACCAACGGGGCCAGCGGGAGCAGCGCCTCGGGGAGCGCTGCGCGGACGGTGAGTCGTCGGAGTGCTCGCACGCGACGAGCCTATCGACCAGGGACGACATCCCCGGGCCGGCCGGGACGGCCCCGGCCGAGGTGCCCGCCGTCCCCGGCGCCGATAGCGTGACGGGGGTGACCGGCCGCGCTGATCTCCGTCTGGGCATCACCGACATCGACCCCGTCGTCGCCTGCGGGACCTTCTCCGCCCGCGCCGTCGTCGGCGAGCACGTCCCCATCACCGCCACCGTCTTCCGCGAGGGCCACGACGCCGTCGCGGCCAACGTCGTCTGGAGCCCGCCGGCCACGCCCGGCAAGCGGGCCACCCGGCCGCCGCTGCGCCGGATGCACCGCTACTCCGACCAGCCCGACCGCTGGACGACGACCGTCGTCCCCGACCGCGAGGGCCTGTGGACCTACCAGGTCGAGGCCTGGGACGACCCCGTGGGCACCTGGCACCACGCCGTCGAGGTCAAGGTGGACGCGGGGCAGGGGGCCGCCGACCTCGCCAACGACCTGGAGGAGGGCGCCCGGCTGCTCGACGAGGTCGGGAAGGCCGTCCCCAAGGAGCACCGCACCGCCGTCGCCGCGGCCGCCACGGCGCTGCGCGACGAGTCCCTGGAGCTCTCGGCGCGCCTCGCCCCGGCCCTGGCACCGGCGATGACCGACCTGCTGCACGCCCACCCGGTGCGCCGGCTGGTCACCCGCTCCCCCCGCTACGAGGTGTGGGTCGACCGGGAGCGCGCCCTGTACGGGTCCTGGTACGAGTTCTTCCCCCGCTCGGAGGGCCCGGTCGTCGACGGCGGGCCCACGCACGGCACCTTCGCCGACGCGGCGCAGCGGCTGCCGGCGATCGCGGCGATGGAGTTCGACGTCGTCTACCTGCCCCCGATCCACCCGATCGGCACGGTCAACCGGAAGGGCAAGAACAACACCCTGACCACCGTGGAGGGCGACGTCGGCTCGCCGTGGGCGATCGGCAGCGCCGACGGCGGCCACGACGCCGTCCACCCCGAGCTCGGCACGATGGCCGACTTCGAGGCCTTCGTGGCCCGCACCCGCGAGCTGGGCATGGAGGTGGCGCTGGACTTCGCGCTGCAGGCCGCGCCCGACCACCCGTGGGTGACCGCGCACCCGGAGTTCTTCACCACCAAGCCCGACGGCACCATCGCCTACGCGGAGAACCCGCCGAAGAAGTACCAGGACATCTACCCGATCAACTTCGACAACGACCCGGCCGGCATCTACGCCGAGGCCCGCCGCGTGCTGCAGGTGTGGATCGACGCCGGGGTGAAGGTGTTCCGGGTCGACAACCCGCACACCAAGGCCATCAACTTCTGGCACTGGCTGATCTGGGACGTCAAGAAGAGCCACCCCGACGTGCTGTTCCTCGCCGAGGCCTTCACCAAGCCCGCGATGATGCACCAGCTGGCCCGGGTCGGGTTCACCCAGAGCTACACCTACTTCACCTGGCGCACGCAGAAGTGGGAGATCGAGCAGTACGGCCGCGAGCTGGCCGGGACCGCGCACTACATGCGGCCGAACTTCTTCGTCAACACCCCGGACATCCTGCACGCGTCGCTGCAGTTCGGCGGCCCGCCGATGTTCAAGATCCGCGCGGTGCTGGCGTCGATGATGAGCCCGACGTGGGGCGTGTACTCCGGCTACGAGCTCTACGAGCACGTCGCGCTCAAGCCCGGCAGCGAGGAGTACCTGGACACCGAGAAGTTCCAGCTGCGCCCGCGCGACTACGACGGCGCGCTGGCCCAGGGCCGGTCGCTGGCGCCCTACCTGACCCGGCTGAACCAGGTCCGGCGGCAGCACCCGGCGCTGCAGCAGCTGCGCACGCTGCACTTCCACGGGATCGACAACGAGAACCTGGTCTGCTTCTCCAAGACCGACCCCGCCTCCGACGACGCCGTCCTGGTGGTGGTCTCGCTGTCCAGCCAGCACACCCAGATCGGGACGACGGCGCTGGACATGGGCGCGCTGGGCATGGAGTGGTCCGACCGGTTCACCGTCACCGACCAGATCACCGGCGCGCAGTACGAGTGGGGCCAGTTCAACTACGTGGAGCTGGACCCCTACCGAGAGCCCGCGCACGTCTTCACCGTCACCCGCCACGCCCCGCTGGGCTGAGCCCACCCGACCCCGAGAACCGAGGACCGAGCTCCCCCATGACCGTCCCCGCCCAGCACGCCGACCGGCCGGGTCTGCCGGCACCCGGTGCCGACCCGGAGTGGTACAAGCGCGCCGTCTTCTACGAGGTCCTCGTCCGCGGCTTCGCCGACTCCAACGCCGACGGCATCGGCGACCTGCGCGGCATGATCGGCAAGCTGGACTACCTGCAGTGGCTCGGCGTCGACTGCCTGTGGCTGCCGCCCTTCTTCGCCTCCCCGCTGCGCGACGGCGGCTACGACGTCGCCGACTACACCGCGGTGCTGCCGGAGTTCGGCGACATCGAGGACTTCCAGGAGCTGGTGGCCAAGGCCCACGAGCGGGGCATGCGGATCATCATCGACTTCGTCATGAACCACACCTCGGACCAGCACCCCTGGTTCCAGGCCAGCCGCAACGACCCCGACGGTCCCTACGGCGACTTCTACGTGTGGAGCGACGACGACACGAAGTACGCCGACGCGCGGATCATCTTCGTCGACACCGAGGTCTCCAACTGGACCTTCGACCCGGTTCGCAAGCAGTACTTCTGGCACCGGTTCTTCAGCCACCAGCCCGACCTGAACTTCGAGAACCCCAAGGTCGTGGAGGCCATCCTCGACGCGCTGCGGTTCTGGCTGGACCTGGGCATCGACGGGTTCCGCCTGGACGCCGTCCCCTACCTGTTCGAGGAGGAGGGGACCAACTGCGAGAACCTGCCCAGGACCCACGAGCTGCTCAAGACCGTGCGCAAGGTCGTGGACGCCGAGTACCCCGACCGGGTGCTGCTGTGCGAGGCCAACCAGTGGCCGGCCGACGTCGTCGAGTACTTCGGCGAGGACGGCGACGAGTGCCAGATGGCCTTCCACTTTCCGGTGATGCCGCGGCTGTTCATGGCCGTCCGCCGGGAGCAGCGCTTCCCGATCTCGGAGATCATGGCCCAGACGCCGGCCATCCCCGAGAACTGCCAGTGGGGCGTCTTCCTCCGCAACCACGACGAGCTGACCCTCGAGATGGTCACCGACGAGGAACGCGACTACATGTGGGGCGAGTACGCCAAGGACCCCCGGATGAAGGCCAACATCGGCATCCGCCGGCGGCTGGCCCCGCTGCTGGACAACGACACCAACACCCTGGAGCTGTTCACCGCGCTGCTGCTGTCCCTGCCCGGGTCGCCGGTCCTCTACTACGGCGACGAGATCGGCATGGGCGACAACATCTGGCTCGGTGACCGCGACGGCGTCCGCACCCCGATGCAGTGGACCCCCGACCGCAACGGCGGGTTCTCCACCGCCGACCCGCAGCGGATGCACCTGCCGCTGGTCGCCGACCCGGTGTACGGCTACCAGGTCACCAACGTCGAGCAGCAGATGCGCAACACCACCTCGATGCTGCACTGGATCCGGCGGATGATCTCCGTCCGCAAGGAGCACCCGACCTTCGGCGTCGGCACCTTCACCGAGGTCGGCTCGCGCAACCCCACCGTGCTGTCCTTCATCCGCGAGTTCGGCGACGACGTCGTGCTCTGCGTGAACAACCTGTCCCGGTTCCCGCAGCCGGTCGAGCTGGACCTGCGCCGCTTCGAGGGCTGCATCCCGGTCGAGCTCACCGGCCGGGTCGAGTTCCCGACCATCGGGGTGCTGCCCTACATGCTCACCCTGGCCGGGCACGGCTTCTACTGGTTCGAGTTGTCCAAGCCGGCCGCACCGGAGCCGGACGACGAGACGGACATGGATGCGTGGGACACCGCCACCTCCTCCAGCGTCGCGCAGTCGCTGCTGGAGGCCGGGATCGTCGGGTCCTCCGACGACCCGCCCGGCGGCAGCGGTGGCCTGGGCGTCGAGGGGAGCGACCGGTGAGCGCGCTGACCGACCTGCTGGCCGAGTGGATGCCGCACCAGCGCTGGTTCGGCGGCAAGGGCCGGGAGTGGGCCTCGGTGACCGAGGACGGCTTCTTCCTCGACGAGGCCTCCCCCGTGCTGTCGGTGCACCGGGTGCGGATCGGCTACGCCGACGGCGCCGAGGAGACCTACCTGGTCCCGTTGTCCTGGCGCAGCGAGCAGTCCGACGACGTCGCGCACGCCTACGTCGGCTCGGTCGGGGACAACCACGCCTACGACGCGATGCGCGACCGCGACGCCACCGTGCCGTGGCTGACCCACCTGGTCGCCGCCTCCACCGTCGGGCCGATGCACTTCCACCCGGCCGGGGTGGCCTACATCCCCGAGGGCCTGCCCGGCGACGTCATCAGCGGCGAGCAGTCCAACACCTCGCTGATCTACGGCGAGACCGCCATCCTCAAGCTGTTCCGGCGGCTGGAACCCGGGCTCAACCCCGACGTCGAGGTGCACGAGGCGCTGCGGCCCACCGAGAACCCGCACATCGCCCCGCTGCTGGGCCACGTGGAGATCGACGGCGAGCCCGGCACGGAGCCGGCCACCGTGGCCTTCCTGCAGTCCTTCGTGCCCAACGCCAGCGACGGCTGGCGGCTGGCCACCTCCAGCGTGCGCGACCTCTACGCCGAGGCCGACCTGCACGCCGACGAGGTGGGCGGGGACTTCGCCGGCGAGGCCGAACGGCTGGGCGAGGCGACCGCCGCGGTGCACCGCGACCTCGCCGCCGTCCTGCCCACCGCGGAGGTCGGCGCCGACTGGTACGCCGAGCTGGCCACCCAGCTCACCGCCCGGCTGGACGCCGCGGTGGGCATCGTGCCCGAGCTGGCCGAGCACGCCGACGGGCTGCGCGCCCTGTACGCCGGGGTCGCCGACCTCGACGAGCCGACCACCGCCCAGCGCGTGCACGGCGACCTGCACCTGGGCCAGGTGCTGCGCACCACCACCGGCTGGATCGTGCTGGACTTCGAGGGCGAACCCGCCCGCTCGCTGGCCGCCCGCCGCGAGCTGGACTCCCCGCTGCGCGACGTCGCCGGCATGCTGCGCTCCTTCGACTACGCCGCCCGGCACCTGCTCGTCGAGCAGCCCGGGGAGACCCAGCTGGCCTACCGGGCCCAGGAGTGGGCCGAGCGCAACCGCGCCGCGTTCTGCGCCGGCTACGCCGGGGCGGGCGGCACCGACCCCGCCACCTCGCCGCTGCTGCGCGCGCTGGAGGCCGACAAGGCCGTCTACGAGTGCGTCTACGAGGCGCGCAACCGCCCGCACTGGCTGATGATCCCGCTGACCTCCCTGGCCCGCCTGGCCGGCGCCTGACCGATCCACCCACCCGGACGGAGCCACGATGACGACCCCGCAGGACCACCCGCACGACCCGCTGGACCCCGACGACCTGCAGCGCACGGTGCAGGAGAAGACCGAGGCCTTCCAGGCCGATCTCGAGCAGGCCGAGCGCGACAGCCCGAGCCAGCCCGGCCAGGACGTGACCGCCACCCCCGTGGTCGCCCCCGCCCCGGTCGCCGAGCCCGGCAACCCCTCGGCGCCCTCGGCGCCGCAGCCCGAGCCCCCGGACGGCGACCCCGCCGAGCCCGGTCACCCCGAACCGCGGGAGGACGGCCAGCAGGCCGGCACCGGCGGTGACTCCCCCGCGGAGACCGCCGACCTCTCCCCCGCCTCCACCAGCCCCGAGACGGACGGCACACCGGGGGGTGACCAGGGGCCCGCCGCCGACCGCGCGCCGGAGCACCCCACCAGCGCGGTCGCCTCGCCCCGGCGCTCCCGGGCCGCGTCGCCGTCCACCCCGCCGGTCGAGCCGACCGTCGTGGCCGGCGCACCGGTCGACCCCGACGCCGTCCGGGCCGTCGTCGAGGGCTGGTCGCACGACCCGCACGCCGTCCTCGGCGCGCACCCGGTGGGCGAGGGCTGGGCGGTGCGCACGCTGCGCCCGGACGCCGTCGCGGTGACCGTGGTGGACCAGGACGGCACCCGGTACGAGGCCCCGCAGCTGCACGGCGCCGGCGTCTACGAGGCGCTGCTCCCGCAGCAGCCCGGCGACTACCGCGTCGAGGTGGTCTACGGCGACGGGCAGGGCGGCACCACCACCGTGCTGGTCGACGACCCCTACCGCTGGCTGCCCACCCTGGGCGAGATGGACCAGCACCTCATCCGCGAGGGCCGGCACGAGCGGCTGTGGGAGGTGCTCGGCGCGCACGTGCGCAGCTACGACACCCCCGGCGGCGCGGTCACCGGCGTCTCCTTCGCCGTCTGGGCCCCGAACGCCCGCGGGGTCAAGGTGACCGGCGACTTCGACTGGTGGCAGGCCCGCGCGCTGCCGATGCGCTCGCTGGGCTCCTCCGGGGTCTGGGAGCTGTTCGTGCCCGCCGCCGAGGTGGGCCAGCGCTACCGCTTCCACGTGCTGGGCGCCGACGGGCAGTGGCGGGAGAAGAGCGACCCGCTCGCCTTCGCCACCGAGGTCCCGCCGCTGAACGCCAGCGTCATCACGCACTCGGAGTACGAGTGGGGCGACGACGAGTGGCTGGCCGACCGCGCCGAGGGCAACTGGCACGAGCGCCCGGTCAGCGCCTACGAGGTGCACCTGGGCTCCTGGAAGCAAGGGCTGTCCTACCGGCAGCTGGCCGACGAGCTGGTCGAGTACGCCACCTACGCCGGGTTCACCCACCTGGAGTTCATGCCGGTCGCCGAGCACCCCTTCGGCGGCTCGTGGGGCTACCAGGTCACCGGCTACTTCGCCCCGTCGGCCCGCTTCGGGGTGCCCGACGACTTCCGGTACCTGGTCGACAAGGCCCACCAGGCGGGCCTCGGCGTGATCATCGACTGGGTGCCGGCGCACTTCCCCAAGGACGCCTGGTCGCTGGGCCGCTTCGACGGCACCGCGCTCTACGAGCACGGCGACCCGCGCCGCGGCGAGCAGATGGACTGGGGCACCTTCGTCTTCGACTTCGGCCGCTCCGAGGTGCGCAACTTCCTGGTCGCCAACGCCCTCTACTGGTGCAAGGAATTCCACGTCGACGGCCTGCGCGTGGACGCCGTCGCCTCGATGCTCTACCTCGACTACTCCCGCAAGGAGGGCGAGTGGAGCCCGAACATCCACGGCGGGCGGGAGAACCTGGAGGCCGTGGCGTTCCTGCAGGAGATGAACGCCACCGTCTACCGCGAGGTCCCCGGCGTGATGACCATCGCCGAGGAGTCCACCGCCTGGCCCGGCGTCACCCGGCCGACCTACCTCGGCGGCCTGGGCTTCGGGTTCAAGTGGAACATGGGCTGGATGCACGACTCGCTCGGCTACGTCGAGAAGCAGCCGGTGCACCGGGTCTACCACCACAACCAGCTCACGTTCTCCCTCGTCTACGCCTACAGCGAGAACTACGTGCTGCCCATCAGCCACGACGAGGTCGTCTACGGCAAGGGCTCGCTGCTGCGGAAGATGCCCGGTGACCGGTGGCAGCAGCTGGCCAACGTGCGCGCCTACCTGGCCTACATGTGGGCCCACCCCGGCAAGCAGCTGCTGTTCATGGGCCAGGAGTTCGCCCAGGACGGCGAGTGGGCCGACTCCCGGTCGCTGGACTGGTGGCACCTCGACGACCCGGCGCACCGCGCCGTGCTGTCGCTGGTGGCCGACCTGAACGCCCGGTACAAGGAGATCGAGGCGCTCTGGAGCCAGGACGTCGACCCCGGTGGCTTCCAGTGGATCGACGCCAACGACGCCGCGGGCAACGTGCTGAGCTTCCTGCGCTACGGCTCGGGCGGGTCGGCGCTGGCCTGCGTGGCCAACTTCGCCGGCACCCCGCACGAGGGCTACCGGATCGGCCTGCCGCGCGGTGGCCGCTGGCGCGAGGTGCTCAACACCGACGCCGAGGGCTACGGCGGCTCGGGTGTGGGCAACCTGGGCGGGGTGGACGCCGTCCCCGAGCCCTGGCACGGGCAGCCGTTCTCGGCGGTGGTCAGCGCCCCGCCGCTGGGCACCTGCTGGTTCCTGCACGAGGGCTGACCAGGACGGGCCCCGGACGACCCGCGCGGGTGGTCCGGGGCCCGGCCTCGTCGCGGGTGGGCGCCGGGTCGGCCATGATGGTCCCCGCCGTCCGGGTGGGTCCCGGACCGATGCAGAACGGGAGCCCATGACCGCGACGTCCCGCCCGGTGGCCCTGGCCGCCGGGCTCGTGTCCCTGGCCCTCGTGCTCTCCGGGTGCGGCGCCACCCTCGTGCAGGGGCAGGCGAGCTCCGCCGAGCCGCCGATCACCGACGTCGCCCCCGACCAGTTCCCGATCACCGGTGCGGCCGAGACCCCCGCCGACGTCACAGCGCGCAACGCGCTGGCCGACCTGAACGACTTCTGGGCCCAGCAGTTCCCGGACGTCTACGGCGAGGACTTCCCGCAGCTGACCGGCGGCTACTTCTCCGTCGACCCCGGCGACGTGGACGAGTCCGCCTACCCGGGCGGCGAGATCGGCTGCGGCGCGGCCCCCGAGGAGGTGGAGCAGAACGCCTTCTACTGCCCGCCGGACGTCGGCACCTCCAACGAGGACTCGATCAGCTACGACCGGGCGTTCCTGCAGGAGCTCGCCGACGAGTACGGCCGGTTCCTGCCCGCGCTGATCATGGCCCACGAGTTCGGCCACGCCGTGCAGGGCCGGGTCGGCTACCCGGCCAACGACACCTCGATCAACACCGAGACCCAGGCCGACTGCTTCGCCGGCGCCTGGACCCGCTGGGTGGCCGACGGCAACGCCGCGCACGAGACCATCCGGGCCCCCGAGCTGGACGGCCTGCTGGCCGGTTACTCCATCGTGCGCGACCCGCCGGGCACCAGCCCCGACGACAACCAGGCGCACGGCTCCTACTTCGACCGGGTGTCGGCCATCCAGGACGGCTACGACGGCGGCGCCGCCGCCTGCCGGGACAACTACGAGTCCGACCGGGTCTTCACCCAGACGGAGTTCCTCGACGACGAGGACCTGGCGAACGACGGCAACGCCCCGCCGGACGAGGTGGCCGGGCTCATCCAGACCGCGCTGCCGGGGTACTACACCGACTCCTTCCCCGACGACCTGGGCACCGACTTCGCCGACCCGACCATCGAGTCCTTCGACGGCGCCGCCCCCGACTGCCTGTCCCCGGACAGCAAGGCCGGGTACTGCGCCGACGACGACACGGTCTACTACGACGAGTCCGACCTGGCCGAGCCCGCCTACGACGAGATCGGCGACTTCGCGGTGCTGACCGCCGTCGCGATCCCCTACGGGCTGGCCGCCCGCAGCCAGCTGGGGCTGTCCACCGACGACGAGGACGCCATCCGGTCCGCGGCCTGCCAGGCCGGCGCCTTCTCCGGTGCCGCGCTCTACGGCGAGGTCCCGACCATCCAGCTCTCCCCGGGCGACTTCGACGAGGCCGTCACCTTCCTGCTCACCTACGGCAAGGACCCGACGGTGTTCCCCGACGTCAGCCTCTCGGGCTTCCAGCTGGTCGACGTCTTCCGGCAGGGGTTCCTGTACGGCCTGACCTCCTGCGGGCTGGACACCTGACCGGCCGCTCTCAGAAGAGGGCGGCGGACAGCTGACGGCGGGCGGCGCCGACCCGCGGGTCGTCGTTGCCCACCACGCCGAACAGCTCGACCAGGTGCAGCCTCGCTGCGTCCCGGTCCTCGCCCGCGGTGCGCCGGACGACGTCCAGCAACCGGGCGAAGGCGCCGTCGACGTCACCGGTGCCGAGCAAGAAGTCCGCGGCCCGGGTCTGCGCGGCGACGTCGTCGGGGGCGGCGTCGGCGGCGTCCAGCGCGTTCGGCCCGGCCTCCTCGGCGCGGCGGAACAGCGCGACCTGCTTGACCGCGACCGAGGCCACCGGGTGGTCGGGCTCGGCGTCGAGGATCTGCCGGTAGGCGGCCTCGGCGCCGGCCAGGTCCCCGGCGTCCAGCGCGGCCTCGGCGGCGTCCAGACGCGGGTCCTCGGGCTCGGTGGGCTCCTCGGCGGCACCGGGCACCGCGCCCCCGGTGGTCGCCCCGACCAGCTCGGTGACGAACTGGCGGGCCTGCTCCTCGGGGATGGCACCGCTGAACTCGGCGACCAGCTGGCCCTGCCACACGGCCTTGACCGCCGGGATGCCCTGCACGCGCAGGCCCTGGGCCAGGTTGGGGTTGGCGTCGACGTCGACCTTGGCCAGCACCCAGCTGCCCCCGCCCTCGGCGGCCAGCTTCTCCAGCACCGGCGAGAGCTGCTTGCACGGGCCGCACCACTCGGCCCACAGGTCCAGCACCACCGGCACCTGGAACGAGCGGTCGATCACCTCGGTCTGGAAGGTCGCCTCGTCGACGTCGACCACCGCCGAGCCCGGCGCTCCGGCGGGGGCACCGGCGGCCGGCGGCGGGGCGGCG
>NZ_JAMXRZ010000139.1 GCF_024124375.1 Klenkia sp. PcliD-1-E | reverse complement strand
GCTGGCCGCCGCACCCGACCTGGCCGCGGTGGCGCCCGCCCTGGTCGACCAGTGCCGCGAGCAGCTCCGGCGGCTGCGGGAGGCCGCGCCCTCGGTCACCGGTTCGCCCACCTCCCCCGGGACGACGACCTCCGCGACGACGACCTCGGCGACGGCCGCCCCCGCGGACGACCCGCGGGCCGAGTTGCGCACCCGCATCTCCTCGGCGGCCGACTCGCACGCCACGGCCTGCCTGGACTTCACCGGCGCCCGGGCCGCCCTGCTCGGCAGCACCGCGGCGGGCCTGCGCGGCCAGCTGGTGGTGCTGGCGTGACCTCGCCCTCGTCCTCGCCCTCGAGCTCGTCGTCGGCCGCCCCGTCCACCGGTGAGGCGGGGTCGGCGCGCGCGGAGACCGCGGCACTGCAGGACGTGCTGGCCGCCGAGCACGCCGCGGTGTGGGGCTACGGCACGGTGGGCGCGGCGCTGGCCGGCGAGGACCGCACACCCGTGACCACCGCGGTCGAGGTCCACCGGGACCTGCGGGACCGCCTCGCCGGGTTGATCACCGACCGCGGCGCCGACCCGGTGCCCACCCGGCCGGCCTACCAGCTGCCCTTCCCCGTGCTGTCGGCCACCGACGCCGCCCGGCTGGCCGTCCAGCTGGAGGACGGCACGACGGCGGCCTGGGTGTGGGTGCTCGACCAGGCCGCCGACCGCGGGGTGCGCGAGCTGGCGGTGGCGTCGGCCTCGGCGGCCGAGACCCGCGCGGTGCCCTGGCGGGTACGGGCGGGGGTCACGCCCACCACGAGCGCGACCCCCGGGCTCTGACCCGTCCCCGGGACCCCTACCCGGACAGCCCGGACAGGAAGGCGTCGGCGACGGCGACCGCGGCGCTGCTGGACTGCCCGGCCTCGACCAGCACCGCGAAGGCGATGTCGCCCTGCGGGCCGCCGAGCTGGTAGCCCATGAACCAGCCGTGCGAGTCCGGCGGCACGGCCGTGCCGAACTCGGCGGTGCCGGTCTTGCCGTACACCTGGCCCTGGCCCCCCAGTGCGCGGGCGGTGCCGGTGAGCACCACCTGGCGCATCATCGGCCGCAGCTGGTCCAGCACGGCCTGCCCGGGCCCGGCCGGGGCCGCCCCCGCCGGGTCGGCACCGACCACCTCGACGGGCGCCGCCGGGGTGCCGCTGGCGATGCCGGCCGCGACCAGCGCCAGCTGCGCCGGGCTCATCAGCACCTCGCCCTGGCCGATCGCGTCGGCCGCCTCGGTGGTGCCGGTGCTGGTGGCCGGCACGCTGCCGGAGTAGATGCCGACCGGCAGCTGCCAGTCCGCGCCCACCCCGTAGCTCGCGGCCGCCGCGCTGAGCGCCCCGTCGGGCAGGGTCAGCGCCTGCTGGATGAAGGTGGTGTTGCACGACTGGGCGAAGGCCTCGGTCAGCGACACCGTGCCCAGGTCGAACTGGTCCTCGTTCTCGAACTCCCGGCCGTCGACCGTGGTGGTGCCCGGGCAGGGCACCGCGGTGTCGGGCGTCACCGTGCCGGCCGACAGCAGCGCGGTGGCGGTGATCGTCTTCATGCTCGACCCGGGCGGGAACTGCCCGCTCAGGGCGTTGCCGGCGGTGGCCGCCTCGTTGGAGCTCACGGCCAGCACCTCGCCGGTGCCGGGCCGGACCACCACGAGGTGGGTGGCCAGGGACTGGCCGGCGACGGCGGTGTCGGCGGCGGTCTGGATGGCCGGCACCAGCGGGGTCTGCACCGGGCTGCCCGGGACCGGGTCCACCGAGCCGACGACGGTGCCCGTGTCGCCGGTGGAGGTGTCCAGGCTGACCACGCTGACGGTGAAGCCAGGGGTGCCGGCCAGCTGCTGCTGGTAGGCCCGCTGCAGCCCGGACAGGCCCAGCTGGTCGCCCGCGGCGTACTCCGGCCGGCCGTCGTCGCCGGTGGTCTCGTCGAGCACCTCGGCGGTGGCGTCGCCGACCCGGCCGAGCAGTGCAGCACCGAACCGGGCGGTGGGGGCCAGCAACCGGGTGGAGGTCGGGAAGACCGCGCCGGGCAGGTCGAACACCTGGGCGCGGATGGCCTCGAAGGCGTCGCGGCGCAGCGTGATGACGGGGACGAACTGGCCGTCGCCGGCGGCCTCGACGTCGGCGGCGATGGTGGCCGGGTCCACCCCGGTGGCCGCCCCCAGCGCCGCGGCGAGCGCGGGCAGGTCGGTGACCTGCCCCGTGTCCACGCCGACGTCCACCACCTCGGTCTCGGTGAACAGCGGGGTGCCGGTGGCGTCGGTGACCGGGGCGCGCTCGGGCAGGGACCGGGCGACCTCCAGGTGCTGGCCCGCCCCCAGCTCGGGGTGCACGATCGTGGGCTCGGCGACCACCTGCCACGGGGCGTCGCCGTCGGCCCGGCGCAGGTCGAGGGTGGCGTCGTAGGTCCAGTCGGGCGCGGCGGCCAGGTCCCAGGTCGCCGTCCAGGCCACGGTGGCAGTGGTGTCGCCGTCCCCGCCCACGGAGACCTCGCCGAGGTCGGCGTTCAGCGTGGCGCCGGGCAGGTCCTCGGCGGTCTGCTGCAGCAGCGTCGTCGCCGCGCCCGCGTCGTCGGTGTCACCGGCCGCGGACTCCAGGTCGCCGCCGGACCAGGCGCCCAGGAAGGACTGCGCGGCGCTGCGGGCGCCGTCGGCCGGGTCGTCGGAGCTGCAGGCCGACAGCACCGGCCCGGCCAGCACGACCGAGGCCACCAGCAGGACCGCACCCCGTGATCTGCGCACGGGGTGCACCCTGGCACAGCACCCTGACAGGACCGGTCGCGGCGTCAGAACAGGATCGAGGCGTAGGTGCCGGCGTCGCGGAAGCCGACCCGCTGGTAGGCCGCCCGGGCCGGGGCGTTGAAGTCGTTGACGTAGAGGCTGACCACCGGGGCGATCGACCGGCGGGCGTACTCCACCACCGCCGCCGTCCCGGCCTGGCCGATGCCGCGGCCGCGGTGGGCCGGGGCCACCCAGACGCCCTGCACCTGGCACGCCGCCCGCGACACCGCGCCGACCTCGGCCTTGAACACCACCTCGGGGCCGCCGGGGCCGTCCTGGATCCAGGCCAGCGACTGGCCGGACCGCACCAGCTCGGTGACCCGGGCGCGGTAACCGGCCCCGCCGTCCACCCGCAGCGGGCTGACCCCGACCTCCTCGGTGAACATCGCGACCGCGGCCGGCAGCAGGGTCTCCAGCTGCCCCAGCCGCACCGGCCGCACCCGGGGCTCGGCGGCGACCAGCGGCGGCCCGTCGATGGCCAGCAGCGGCTGCCGGGGACGGACGTCGCGGGCCGGGCCCCAGTGCGGCTCCAGCCGTTCCCACAGCGGCGCGACGGCGCCGACCGGGCCCACGATGGTCGAGCAGCGCCGGCCGGCCCGGCGGGCGCGGTCGGCGAAGGCGCGGGCGGCCTCGGCCTCGACGCCGGGCCGGGTGAACGGGATGAGGTTGGCCCCGGCCAGGCAGACGGCGTCCAGCCGGCCGTCGCCGTCCAGTCCCCAGAGCGGGGCCCCGAGGGAGGCCGGGTCGGCGCCGTGGGTCTCGACCCGGCCGGCCAGCATGCAGGTGGCCACCGGGTCGGTGTCCAGCAGCTGCCGCACCGCCCGCTCGTCGGCGGCCCCGAGCACCCGCGCCGCGCGGGCGCCCAGCACGGTCACCGGGTCAGGAGACGGTGACGGTCGGCGCCCCGGAGGTGACGCCGTCGTCGGCCTGCTGCTCGGCGATGCGGAACGCCTCCTCGATGAGGGTCTCCACGATCTGCGACTCGGGCACGGTCTTGATGACCTCGCCCTTGACGAAGATCTGGCCCTTGCCGTTGCCCGAGGCGACCCCGAGGTCGGCCTCGCGGGCCTCGCCGGGGCCGTTGACGACGCAGCCCATGACGGCCACGCGCAGCGGGATCTCCATGCCCTCCAGGCCCGCGGTGACCTCGTCGGCGAGCTTGTAGACGTCGACCTGGGCCCGCCCGCAGGACGGGCAGGACACGATCTCCAGCCGGCGTGGCTTCAGGTTGAGGGACTCCAGGATCTGCAGGCCGACCTTGACCTCCTCGACCGGCGGCGCGGACAGCGAGACCCGGATGGTGTCGCCGATGCCCTGGGACAGCAGCGCCCCGAAGGCCACGGCGGACTTGATGGTGCCCTGGAAGGCCGGGCCGGCCTCGGTGACGCCCAGGTGCAGCGGGTAGTCGCACTGCTGGGCGAGCAGCTCGTAGGCGCGCACCATCACGACCGGGTCGTTGTGCTTGACCGAGATCTTGATGTCGCGGAAGTCGTGCTCCTCGAACAGCGAGCACTCCCACAGCGCGGACTCCACCAGCGCCTCGGGGGTGGCCTTGCCGTACTTCTCCAGCAGCCGCTTGTCCAGCGAGCCGGCGTTGACCCCGATGCGGATCGGGGTGCCGTGCTCCTTGGCGGCCCGGGCGATGTCGCCGACCTTGTCGTCGAACTTCTTGATGTTGCCCGGGTTCACCCGGACGGCGGCGCACCCGGCCTCGATGGCGGCGAACACGTAGCGCGGCTGGAAGTGGATGTCGGCGATCACCGGGATCTGCGACTTCTTCGCGATGACCGGCAGCGCCTCGGCGTCGTCGGTGTCGGGGACGGCCACCCGCACGATCTGGCAGCCCGACGCGGTGAGCTCGGCGATCTGCTGCAGCGTGGCGTTGATGTCGGCGGTCTTGGTGGTGCACATCGACTGCACGCTGACCGGGGAGTCGCTGCCCACGCCGACGCCGCCGACGTCGAGCTGCCGCGTCTTCCGGCGCGGGGCCAGGACGGGCGGGGGCGGGGCGGGCATGCCGAGGGAGACGCTCACGACTGCATTGTCCCCCACCGGAGGCGCCTACTGCAGCGTGATCGGGTTGACCACGTCGGCCACCAGGAGCAGGGCCGACAGGGCGATGAACAACCCGGCCACGACGTAGGCGACCGGCATGAGCCGGGCGATGTCGAAGGGCCCCGGGTCAGGCCGGCCGCGGCGGCGGGCCACGACGGCGCGGGCCTTCTCGTACAGCGCGCCGGCCACGTGACCGCCGTCGAGGGGGTAGATCGGCAGCAGGTTGAACAGGAACAGCACCAGGTTGACGCTGGCCAGCAGACCGAGGAAGAAGCTCAGCTTCTCCAGCCCGCTGAAGTCGTCGAAGGAGAACACCTCGCCGGAGATGCGCCCGACACCCACGATCCCGATCGGGCCGTTGGGGTCGCGCTGGTCGCCGAGGAAGGCGGCGCCGAAGAGCGCCGGGACCCGCTCGGGGATCTCGAGCAGCCGGTCCACGGAGTTGGCGACGATGTTCCCGAAGTACGCCGGCACCTCGGTGATGGACTGCCGGGCCAACCGGTCAGCCGGGCTCACCCCGAGGTACCCAGCCGTGACGGTGCCCTCGCCGTCCAGGTCGGCCACGGTGTTGGGCACCGGGGTCACCGTCAGGTCCCGGGACGACCCGTCCCGCTCCACGGTGAGCGTGATCGGCTGGTCCGGGGAGGCCCGGACCGCGCTCTGCACGACCGTCCAGGAGTCCCAGGCCGTGGGGTCCAGCGCCCGGCCGTCGACGGCCGTGATCGTGTCCCCGGGTCGCAGACCGGCCTCCGCGGCCGGGCTCTCCGCCGGCAACGCG
Organism: Klenkia sp. PcliD-1-E; assembly: GCF_024124375.1. Classification (GTDB taxonomy): domain Bacteria; phylum Actinomycetota; class Actinomycetes; order Mycobacteriales; family Geodermatophilaceae; genus Klenkia. Next base: position 4,105 of record NZ_JAMXRZ010000139.1, on the reverse strand, counting down.
CAGTTCGCCGTCCCCTCCTGGCACTCCTGGCCGGCGTCGGGCCCGGTGGTGACGAGGGGGACCGAGCACAGGTCGAAGTCGGGGTCGTCCTGCAGGCGCTCGATCGACTGGGCGTTCGACGGGATGACGCAGGCCGGGACCTGCGACACCGTGGTGGTGAGCACCTGGGTGCCGATGGTGGTCAGCGTCAGGGTGAACAGGACGACGGCCAGGATCAGGTTGTGCAGCGGCCCGGCCGACATCACGACGACCCGCTGCCACCAGGGCTTCTTCCAGAAGACGCGGTCGCCGTCGGTGGGCAGCACGTCGTCGAGCGCTGCTCCGCGGACCTCGGCGATGAAGCTGCGCATGCGGGTGGCGCGCTTGCTCTCGCCCTCCTCGGCCGGCGGGATCATGCCGACGATGCGGATGTAGCCGCCCAGCGGGACCCACTTGACGCCGTACTCGGTCTCGCCCTTGCGGCGGGAGTACAGCGTGGGCCCGAAGCCGACCATGAACTGCGGCACCCGCATGCCGAACTTCCGGGCCCAGTAGAAGTGGCCGAACTCGTGGAAGCCGATGGAGAACAGCAACCCGAGGAAGAACGCGACGATCCCGAGGACGGTCAGCAGGATCGTGCTCAGGTCAGCCTCCGGCGATCGCGGCGCGGGCGTGCTCCCGGGCCCACCTCTCGGCGGCCTGCACGTCCTCGACGACGGTGGGGACGCCGAGGTCCGGCGCCGCGTCGAGGGTACGCGCGATCGTCTGGGTGATCGCTGGGAACGCGAGGTCACCGGCCAGGAACGCGGCGACCGCCTCCTCGTTGGCCGCGTTGTACATCGCCGGGACGACGCCGCCGGCCTCCCCCGCCTGCCGGGCCAGCCGGACCGCCGGGAAGGCCTCGTCGTCCAGCGGGGCGAAGTCCCAGCCCGACGCAGCCGTCCAGTCCAGGGCGGGCTGCACGTGGTGGAGCCGGTCGGGCCAGCCGAGAGCCAGGGCGATCGGCAGGCGCATGTCCGGCGGGCTGGCCTGGGCGATGGTCGCGCCGTCGACGAAGGTGACCATCGAGTGCACGATCGACTGCGGGTGGACCACGACGTCGATGTCGGCGTAGGGGACGTCGAAGAGCAGGTGCGCCTCGATGACCTCCAGGCCCTTGTTCACCAGCGTCGCGCTGTTGATCGTGACCACCGGCCCCATCGCCCAGGTCGGGTGCGCCAGCGCCTGCAGAGGCGTCACGTCGGCGAGCTGGTCGGCCGAGCGGCCGCGGAAGGGCCCCCCGCTGGCGGTGAGCACCAGCCGGGCCACCTCGCTCCGGGTGCCGCTGCGCAGGCACTGGGCCAGCGCGGAGTGCTCGGAGTCCACCGGCAGCAGCTGGCCCGGGGCGGCCGCCGCGGTGACCAGCGCGCCGCCGGCGACCAGGGACTCCTTGTTGGCCAGCGCGACCGTGCGCCCGGCGCGCAGGGCGGCCAGCGTCGGCCCGAGCCCGATGGAGCCGGTGATGCCGTTGAGGACGACGTCGGCGGGCCGGGCGGCCAGCTCCTCCGCGGCGCGCGGGCCGGCCAGGATCTCGGGGAGGCGGTACCGGCCCTGCGACCACCCGCGCTGTTGGGCTGCTGCGTAGAAGGCCAGCTGCAGGTCCTGCGCGGCGGTGGCCCGCGCGACCGCGACGGTGTCGACGCCCAGGCTCAGCGCCTGCTCGGCCAGCAGCGCGACGTCCGACCCGCCGGAGGCCAGGCCGGTGATGCGGAGTGAGTCGGGGTTGGCCGCCACGACCTGCAGGGCCTGGGTGCCGATGGAGCCGGTGGAACCCAGGACGGTGACCGTGCGGGGCTCGCTCATGGCGACATCCTGGCCGACCGGTCGGGCTGCCGTGTGCGCCGGGTGCGGTCCTGCCATGATGGGCGGGTGAGCGGCACGGACCACCTCGGGCAGCAGACCAGCGCGACCGTCGTCGCCCAGTCCCACCGCGAGGAGGCGATCGTCCGGGCAGGCTCCGAGCCGGTCCACGGCGACGAGCGCCCCGAGGACTGGGGCTGGCACGGCGAGACCGGCAAGAAGGGCCGGATCGGCACCTTCCTCGCCGCGCTGATCCTCTTCGCGTTCCAGTTCGGCAACCACGAGGGCCGGATCGAGAACATCTGGATCAACACGATGGTCGCCGGCCTGCTGCTGATCCTGGTGTGGGACTGGCGCCGCCGGAAGAACGCCTGGCGCTCGGAGTAGGGCGCTCGAAGTAGGGCGCTCGGAGTGGGACAGCGGCCCTAGCCCTCAGCCGAGGGGCACGGTCTCCTCGAGCTCGGGCTGCGGCGCGGCCACCGACGGCATCCCCGGTGCCTCGCTGGCCGCGAGCTGACCGCACGCGCCGTCGATGTCCTGGCCGCGGGTGTCGCGCACCGTCGTCGCCACGCCGTGCGCCCGCAGCCGGGCGACGAACTCCCGCTGCGCCGGCAGCGGGCTGGCGTCCCACTTGCTGCCCGGCGTCGGGTTGAGCGGGATCAGGTTGACGTGCGCCAGCCGCTTGGCCAGCCGGCGGCCGAGCAGGTCGGCCCGGAACGGCTGGTCGTTGACGTCCCGGATGAGGGCGTACTCGATGGAGTACCGACGGCCGGTGCGCCGGGCGTAGGCGTCGGCCGCCTCCAGCACCTCGGTCACGTTCCACCGGGTGTTGACCGGGACGAGGGTGTCGCGCAGCTCGTCGTCGGGGGCGTGCAGGCTGACCGCGAGGGTGACGTTGAGCCCCTCCTCGGTGAGCCGGTGGATGGCCGGCACCAGGCCGACCGTGGACACCGTCACCGACCGCTGTGCCAGGCCCAGGCCGTGCGGCGCGGGGGTGAGCAGGGCGTCGAGGGTGGTGCGCACGCGGTTGTAGTTCGCCAGCGGTTCGCCCATGCCCATGAAGACCACGTTCGACAGCCGCCCGGGCCCGCCCGGGATCTCCCCCGCCGCCATGGCGGCGGCCGCGGCCACCGCCTGGCCGATGATCTCGGCCGCCGACAGGTTGCGGGTGAGCCCGCCCTGGCCGGTCGCGCAGAACGGGCAGGCCATGCCGCAGCCGGCCTGGCTGGAGATGCACACCGTGGCCCGGTCGGGGTAGCGCATCAGCACGCTCTCCACGAGCGCCCCGTCGTGCAGCCGCCACAGGGTCTTGCGGGTGCGCCCGCCGTCGGCGCTCTGGTGCCGCACCACGGTGAGCAGCCCGGGCAGCATCGCCTCGACCAGGTCGGCGCGGGCGGCGGCCGGCAGGTCGGTCATCGCGGCCGGGTCGGTGACCCCGGCGTAGAAGTGCCGGGCCAGCTGGTCGGCGCGGAAGGCGGGGTGGCCGAGCTCGGCGACGGCGACGCGGGCCTGCTCGCGGGTGAGGTCGGCGAGGTGGCGCGGGGGCTTGGCCGCCCGGCGCGGGGCCTCGAAGACCAGGGGCAGCGGGGCTCGGGGCTCGGTGGTGTCGGCAGTCATGACCGCACCACTGTCCCACCCTCCCCGGGGGTCGTGCGCCGGTCGGGCGGGTGAGATCGCTCCCGCTCAGTCCGTGGGCTGGTCCGCCGGCGTCCCGGTGGCGGGGCCCGCAGCGGGTGCGTCGGTCCCCGGCGTGCCGGGGTCGCTCGGGTCCGGGCTCCCGGAGGGGCCGGTCGCGGCCGGGCTCCCGGTGGGTGCGGAGCCGGTCGTCGGGGTCGGCGCGCCGGTCGGGGCAGGGTCGTCGGTCGCGGAGCCGGGCGCCTGCGTGGTGGGCGAGCTGCTCGACGGGGTGGCGGACGGTGTGGTCGAGCCGGTGGGCCCGGTCGGGTCGGCGTCGGCCGGTGACGGGTCGGCGACGGCGGCCGCGACGTCGGGTGGCTGCACGGCCGGGGCCGGGGTGCCGGCCGGGGTCGCGGCCGGCGTCGTGGCGGTAGCAGGGGTGGTTGCCACGGACGGGTCGGTCCGCGGGGCGGCCCGGTCCTGGACGGGGGCCGGCGTCGACGCCGCGGCAGTGGCCGGGGCCGAGGCCGGGACCGAGGGCACCGGGACCGAGGACGCCGGGCCCGACGAGCCCAGGGGCAGCGCGGCGGAGCCGGTCGCCGCGGTCGGGCTCGCGGCTGCCGCGGCGACCGAGGCGGGGTCGGGGGCGGGGCCGCGACCGGCCGCGGCC
>NZ_JAMXRZ010000138.1 GCF_024124375.1 Klenkia sp. PcliD-1-E | reverse complement strand
GGACCGCGGCTCGGGGCCGAGCCGGCCGGTGGCGCAGCGCAGCGCGAGCTCGACGGCGTCTACCGCGTGGGCCCGTTCCAGCACGCCGAGGTCCAGGGAGAACCCGGCGGCGACCTCGGCCAGCTCGCCGTCGGGGTCGATGCCCACCGTGACCGGTCCCCGCCAGCCGAGGTCGGGCAGCCGCTGCGCGGCCCGCGGCAGCGGTGGGCCGCCGTCGGCGGGCCAGCCGGGCGGGGTCCAGGAGACGCGGGCGGTCCCGGCGTCGCGGTCGCGGCGCACGGGGGTGACGTGCCGCAGGCCGTCGGGGGTGACGACGGCGAGGAAGCCCTGTGCGCTGGCCGGCTCCACCCCGTCGCCGCCGAGCCGCTCCAGCACCGCTGCGGGCGGGCCCACCCAGGTCAGGCCGACCCGGGCCACGCTCGCCGCCAGCTCGGCGTTGCCGGCCAGCGCCGGGGGCACGGCCAGGACGGCGTCGACGCCGCTGCGCCGGGCGGCCTCCACCAGCCGCGGCACGGACAGGTAGGACTCGGCGGCCGGCGGCGGCCCCAGCAGCACGGCCTCGTCGGCCAGCCGGACGTGGCGGGCACCGGCCTCGCTGGCCGAGTGCACGGCGACGGTCTTCACGCCGAGGGACCCCGCGGCGCGGATGACGCCGCAGGCCACCGGGCCCCGCCCGGCGACCAGCACGCTGCCGATGCCGATCCCGCCCGTCTCCGCCACGGCTCCCCCGTCCCGGCGCGTCCCCGCGCACCGTCCCGTCGACCCTGCCACGGCCGCGCCCGGCGTGCGCGCTGCACCGTGCCGTCACCGATCTCCGGGGCGCGCGGGCGGGCCGGCCCCGGGTCGTGAGACCCTGGTCGGCCGGGGCCCGGGTATCCCGGGTCCCGCACGAGGAGAGGAGGGCAGCGATGTCCAAGCGTGGACGCAAGCGGCGCGCCCGGAAGAAGAACGGCGCCAACCACGGCAAGCGGCCCAACGCCTGAGCCGCGCGGCGCGGGCCCCGCGGGGCCCGCGCCGTAGCCCACCGCTCAGTCGGTGGTGCGCTCCACGGACACCCGCTCGACCGAGACGGTCGTGCCGTCCTCCTCGAAGGACACCTGGGTCAGCTGCATCTTGATCCGATCTCGCAGGCCCATCGGGGTCGGGTCCCCGCCGCAGCGCTTGCGGACCAGGGCCTTGAACTCCTGCTCGATGCCGAACTCGCGCAGGCACGGCGCGCACTCGTCGAGGTGCTCGGCGATCACCGCCCGGCGCTCGTCGCCGGTCTCGTGGTCCAGGAACTCGAAGACGTGGCTGAGCACGTCGTCGCAGCTGCCGATCTCGACCTCAGGTCGGTCGGTCGCCCCGTCGGTCACCCCGTCGCTCACGAGGACCCCTCCTCTCCGGCCCCGGCGCGGGCGAAGCCGCGCTCGCGGGCGTAGTCGGCGAGCAGCTTCTGCAGGCCGCGCCGACCGCGGTGCAGCCGGGACATCACCGTGCCGATGGGCGTGCCCATGATTTCGGCGATCTCCTTGTAGGCGAACCCCTCGACGTCAGCGAGGTAGACCGCCAGCCGGAAGTCCTCCGGGAGCTGCTGCAGCGCTTCCTTGATGTCGGTGTCGGGGAGGTGGTCCAGGGCCTCCATCTCCGCCGACCGCAGGCCGCTGGAGCTGTGCTCCTCGGCGGCGAACAGCTGCCAGTCCTGCACCTGGTCGGTGGGGTACTGCTGCGGCTGCCGCTGCTTCTTGCGGTAGTTGTTGATGTAGGTGTTGGTCAGGATCCGGTACAGCCACGCCTTGAGGTTGGTGCCCTCGGCGAACTGGTGGAAGGCCGAGTAGGCCTTCACGAAGGTCTCCTGCACCAGGTCCTCGGCGTCGGCCGGGTTCCGGGTCATCCGCAGCGCCGCCGGGTACAGCTGGTCCAGGAAGGGCAGGGCATCGCGCTCGAAGCGGGCGTCGCGCTGCGCGCGGGTCTCCGCCTGCTCGGTGCGGCTGCCGTCGGCGCGGGGCTCGGGCGTCTCCACCACCTGCGGGCCGGCCTGCGGGGTCTGCTGCTCCGTGATCTCGTCGGGCACCGACCGTCCTCTCTGCGGCGACCGCAGGCGGGACACCACGTCGGTCGATGCTAGTCGCGCGGTGGCGGCGCGGCCGGGCGGACGGCGGGCCGCCAGGGGCACCGCCGCGCGGGGGCGGGGGCGCGCCCGGGTCGGTACGGCTGCACTGGTCACGGTCGGCACAGCGCCGTGGCGGCCCGGGTTGTTCCCCCTAGGGTCGGCACCATGGCGGCGACCCCCGCGGTGCGGGTGCTGGAGAGGGCGGGCGTGCGCTTCGAGCTGCGCAGCTACGACCCCGACGACCACGCCGACGGGGTGGGCTACGGCGAGGCCGCGGTCGCGGCCTTGGGGCAGGACCCGTCGAGGGTGTTCAAGACGCTGCTGGCCCGGGTCGACGGTGCCCTGGTGGTGGCCGTGGTCCCGGTGGCCGGCCTGCTGGACCTCAAGGCGCTGGCCGCGGCGTCGGGCGGCCGGAAGGCGGTGATGGCCGACCCCGCGGACGCCGAGCGCGCCACCGGCTACGTGCGCGGCGGGATCAGCCCGCTGGGCCAGCGGAAGGCCCTGCCCACCGTCGTCGACGAGTCGGCGCTGGCGCTGCCCTCGGTGTGCGTGAGCGGGGGCCGGCGCGGGTTGCAGGTCGAGCTGGACCCGGCCGACCTGGTGGCGCTGACCCGGGCCCGCACCGCGCCGCTGGGCCGGTGACCGGCAGCCGGGCCCTCAGCCGTAGGGCGTGAGCAGCTGGTCCACCGGCGCGAGGTCGTCGGTGAGCACGGGTGCGTCGCCGACGAAGGCCGTCAGCTCGGTGCCGGTGACCACCTGCCAGTCCAGCCCGCGGCCGGCCAGCGCGGTGCCCAGCGTCCCGGTGCCCAGCGGCCGGCGCGAGGCCACGGCCACCACGTTGCCGCCGTCCTCGCCGGCGACCACCGGCGCGCGTGCCAGCAGGGCGACGTGCGGGAAGACCCGCTGCATCGTCGCCAGCTCCGCGCGCAGGAACGACAGCGGGCCGTGGTCGATCAGGTTGACCGCGTAGACCCCGTCGTCGGCCAGCGCCCGGTCGACCAGCTCCAGCGCCTCGACCGTGGTCAGCTGCCACGGGACGGCCAGCCCGCCGAAGGCGTCGCCGACGACCAGGTCGCGCGTCCCCCCGGGCTCCCGGGTCAACCCGATCCGGGCGTCGCCGACGTCGACCTGCAGCTGCGGGCCGGTGACCAGGCCGAGGTCGGCCCGGTCGACGGCCAGCACCCCGGCGTCGACCTCGAGCACCCGCTGGGTGCTGCCCGGGCGCACCGCGGCCAGGTAGCGGGGCAGTGTGAGCCCGCCGCCGCCGACGTGCAGCGCCGACACCGGCTCACCCGCCGGGGCGGACACGTCGCTGACCGACGCGATCGTCTGCACGTAGGCGAATTCGAGGTGGGTGGGGTCGTCGAGGTCGACGTAGGAGTGCCGCAGGGTGTCCAGCACGAGGGTGCGCCCGCCGGGCCGGTCGGGGTCGGCCACCACCCGGGCGCAGTGGTAGGTGGTCTCGACCTCGCACGGGTCGGGCGCGACGACGGCCAGACCGGTGCCGGCCAGCACGCCGACCAGCAGCGCGCCGGGCAGCCGGGCCCCGACGGCGCGCCGCAGCAGCAGCCACAGCCCGACCCCCGCCGCGACCACCACCAGGCCGGTGCTGACGAGGATGGTGCTGGTGGGCAGCAGCGCCACCAGCACGAACCCGGTGCCGAAGGTCGCCGCGATCCCGCCGAGGGTGCCGATGCCCGACAGCTTGCCGACCACCGACCCGGTCTCGCGCAGGCTGCCCAGCTGCAGCGCGACCACCATCGGCGGCACCGCCGACAGCAGCGCGGCGGGCACCACCACGGCGACCGCGGCCAGGAGCAGCACGCTGCCGGCGTCGGCACCGGTGAGCAGGGCCCCCGAGAACCGCACGACCGGCACCACCGCGACCAGCAGCGCCCCGCCGGCCACCAGCAGGGGCGCCAGCAGGCCGCGCGGGTCGCGGCGGTCGGCGACCGCTCCCCCGGCCCAGGCGCCGACCGCGATCGCGGCGAGGGCGAACCCGATGACCGCGGTGTTGGTCTGCAGGGTGATGCCGACGTAGGGCGCGATCAGCCGCAGGCCGGCGATCTCGAGCACCAGCACGGCACCCGAGGACAGGAAGGTGACCGCGGCGGCCACCCAGCCGGGCAGCGCCCGGGACCCCGGCGGCGCGGGGTCTGTCGTGCTCCCGCCCACCTCAGAACAGGGCCGGCTGGTCGGCCGGGGAGGACACCGGGTCGACCCGGGCGGTCAGCTGCTCCCCGCCGTTGGTCACGTTGCCCACCGCCGGGCCGACCGGCCGGATCTCCAGCTGCTCGACCAGCTCGGGCGGGGTCGGCTCGGCGAGGGCCTCGACGTCGTCGCGGGCCAGGTCCAGCCAGTCGGCCCAGCGCTCGCGCGGCAGGACCAGCGGCATGCGGTCGTGGATGGTGGCCAGCGCCCCGACCGCCGGGGCGGTGACCACCGTGCAGGAGTAGAGCCGGTCCTCCCCGCGGCCCCACACCTCCCACAGCCCGGCGAAGGCCAGGCCGCCGCCGTCCTCGGGCGTGACGTACCAGGGCTGCTTGCCGGGCGCGTGCTCGCGGGGCGACCACTCGTACCACCCGTCGGCGGGCACCAGGCAGCGCCGGGCCCGCGCGGCCTTGCTGAACGCGGGCTTGCTGGTCAGCGACTCGACCCGGGCGTTGAGCATGCGGTTGCCGACCGACACGTCCTTGGCCCACGAGGGCACCAGGCCCCAGCGCACCACCCGCAGCTCGCGGTGCGAGGCGCCGGTCGGGGCGCCCTCGGCGTCGCGCTCGCGGGCCTGCCGGACCACGTAGACGTCCTTGGTGGGGGCGACGTTGAAGTCGGCGCCCAGCGGGTCCTGGCCCGGCGCCGGGACGGCCTCGAAGTCCGCCGCCAGGTCCTCCGGCCGTCGGCTGGATGCGTACCGCCCGCACATCGCGTCCTCGCTCCCGTCGTCCCGCCCGTCCCGGCCGTGCTGGCCCCGACTGTAGGTGCGGGGTAGGACAACCGTGTGCCGCCGGCGGCGTCGGGTAGGCAGGGCAGGTGACGAGCACCCAGGACCACCCGAAGACCGACAGCGGCACTGCCGACCGCCCCTACGCCACGGTCAACCCGTTCACCGGGGAGACCGAGCGGGAGTTCGAGGCCCTGACCGGCGACCAGGTCACCGCGGTCGTCGACCGCGCGCACACCGCCTACCTCGACTGGCGCCAGCGCAGCGTCACCGAGCGCGCCGCGGTCGTCGGCCGGGCCGCCGACCTGATGACCGAGCGCAGCGACGCGCTGGCCGCGCTCATCACGACGGAGATGGGCAAGCGGATCCAGGAGGCGGCCGGGGAGGTCGCGCTGGCCGCGAGCATCCTGCGGTACTACGCCGACAAGGCCGAGCAGTTCCTGGCCCCGCGCACCATCGAGGTGATGAAGGGCGAGGCCGTGGTGGTCAACGAGCCCACCGGGGTGCTGTTCGCCGTCGAGCCGTGGAACTACCCGCTCTACCAGGTGGTCCGGGTCGCCGGCCCGAACCTGACCCTGGGCAACACGATCGTGCTCAAGCACGCCGAGAACGTGCCGCAGTGCGCGCTGGCGCTGGAGGAGCTCTTCCGAGACGCCGGCGCACCCGAGGGCGTCTACACCAACGTCTTCCTCAGGATCTCCGACACCGAGCAGGTCATCGCCCACCCCGCGGTGCAGGGCGTGACGCTCACCGGCAGCGAGCGGGCCGGCTCCTCGGTCGCGGCGCTGGCCGGCAAGCACCTGAAGAAGTCGGTGCTCGAGCTCGGCGGTAGCGACCCCTTCGTCGTCCTGGACACCCCCGACCTGGGCCGCACGGTGAAGGCCGCGACCATGGGCCGGATGGCCAACACGGGCCAGGCCTGCATCGCGGCCAAGCGGATCATCGTGCTCGCCGACGTCTGGGACTCCTTCGTCGCCGGCATGCAGCAGGCCTTCGGCGGGTTCACCCCCGGCGACCCGGCCGACCCGTCCACGACGCTGGGCCCGCTGTCGACCGAGAAGGCCGCCGCCGACCTGCACGCCCAGATCACCGACGCCGTCGACAAGGGCGCCACGGTGCTGGCCGGCGGGGGGCGGCCCGACCGCCCCGGCGCCTTCGTCGAGGCCACCCTGCTCACCGACGTCACCCCCGGCATGCGGGCCTTCTCCGAGGAGCTCTTCGGCCCGGCGGCCGTGCTGTACAAGGTCGACACCGAGGACGAGGCCGTCGCGCTGGCCAACGACAGCGCCTACGGACTGTCGGCCGTCGTCTACTCCGGTGACGTGGAGCGGGCCCGGGCGGTGGCCGACCGGCTGGAGTCCGGGATGGTGTGGATCAACCAGCCCTCGGGCTCCTCGGCCGAGCTGCCCTTCGGCGGGGTGAAGCGGTCCGGCTACGGTCGCGAGCTGTCCGAGCTGGGCATGTTCGAGTTCGCCAACCGGCGCCTGGTGCGCACCCTGCCCGCCACCAGGTGAGCAACGGGCAGTGAGGGACGGCGGCGTCGACCGGGCAGGATGGGCGGCATGAGCAGCTGGTCGACGCCGCCCGCCCCCGGCCCGGTCGACGCCGTCGTCGCCCTGCCCGGGTCCAAGTCGATCACCGCCCGGGCGCTGGTGCTGGCCGCGCTGTCCGACGGCCCGTCCCGGCTGGTGCGCCCGCTGCGCGCCCGCGACACCGACCTGATGGCGGCCGGGCTGCGGGCCCTCGGGGTCGGCATCGAGGTCGACGGGGAGGACTGGCTGGTCACCCCCGGTCCGCTGCGGGGCCCGGCCACCGTCGACGCCGGCCTGGCCGGGACCGTGCTGCGGTTCCTGCCGCCGGTGGCGGCCCTGGCCACGGGCGACGTCACCCTGGACGGCGACCCCCGGCTGCGGGAGCGGCCCAACGCCGGCCTGCTCGAGGGCCTGCGGGCCTGCGGTGTGCGCATCACCGACGACGGCCGCGGCCGCGCGCCCTTCACGGTGCACGGCACCGGGTCGGTCCGCGGCGGGCCCGTCACGGTGGACGCCAGCGAGTCCAGCCAGGTGGTCAGCGGGCTGCTGCTGGCCGGCGCACGGTTCAGCGAGGGCCTGGACCTGCGCCTGGCCGGCGGCGTCCCCTCGATGCCGCACGTGCAGATGACCGTGGAGACCCTGGGCGAGCACGGCGTCGCGGTCCAGCGCACCGACGGGGGCTGGCGGGTGGCGCCGGGCCCGGTGGCCGCGGTCGACCGGGTGGTCGAGCCCGACCTGTCCAACGCCGCCCCGTTCCTGGCCGCCGCCCTCGTCACCGGCGGCCGGGTCACCGTGCGCGACTGGCCGGTGCGCACGACCCAGCCCGGCGCGCAGCTCGAGCAGCTGCTGCCGGCGATGGGCGCGCACGTGCAGCGCACCGCCGACGGGCTGCAGGTCACCGGCGGGGCGGCCATCACCCCGCTGCGCGCGGACCTGTCCGAGGTGGGCGAGCTGACCCCGGTGCTGGCGGCGCTCTGCGCCCTGGCCGACGGGCCCTCACGGCTGACCGGCATCGCGCACCTGCGCGGCCACGAGACCGACCGGCTGCAGGCCCTGGACGAGGTGCTCACGGCGGTGGGTGCGCAGGTCACCCAGCTGCCCGACGGCCTGGAGATCACCCCCGGCCCCCGTCGGCCCGCGGAGCTGGACTCCTACGCCGACCACCGGATGGTCATGGCCGCCGCGGTGCTCGGCCTCGCCGTCCCCGGCGTCGTCGTCCGCGACCCGGGCACGGTGGCCAAGACCCTCCCGGACTTCCTCGACCGGTGGGCCGGGCTTCTCGGCGAGCACGCGGGAGCGGTCAGCTGAGCGGGCGGGCCTGATGGCGGGCAGGAGGTTCGACGGCCGCTCCGACGAGGACGACGTCCGGGTCCGCCCGGGCCGCCGCGGCTCCCGGCCGCGCACCCGCACGCGGCCCAGCCACGACGACGCCGTCCCCGGGCTGGTGGTCGGCGTGGACCGCGGACGGATGACCGTGCGGGTCGAGGGCGCCGACGGGCCGGTCGAGGTGACGGCGATGCGCGCCCGCGAGCTCGGGAAGCACGGCGTGGTCACCGGTGACCGGGTGCGGCTGGTCGGCGACACCAGCGGCCGGGTGGACACCCTGGCCCGCATCGTCGTGATCGAGCCGCGCAGCACCGTGCTGCGGCGCACCGCCGACGACACCGACCCCACCGAGCGGGTGGTGGTGGCCAACGCGGAGCAGCTCGTCGTCGTCACCGCCGTCACCGACCCACCACCGCACACCGGTTTCCTCGACCGGTGCCTGGTCGCGGCCTTCTCCGGGGGCCTGACCCCCCTGCTCTGCCTCACCAAGGCCGACCTCGGCAGCCCGGACGCGCTGCTGGCCCGCTACGCCGGGCTGGAGGTCGAGGCCATCGCGGTCAGCCGCGACACCGATCTGCAGCACCTGGTCCCGCGGCTGGCCGGCCGGGTCTCGGTGCTGGTCGGCCAGTCCGGGGTGGGCAAGTCCACGCTGGTGAACCGGCTGGTGCCCGACGCCGCCCGGGCCACCGGCGGGGTGAGCAAGGTGGGCAAGGGCCGGCACACGTCGTCCTCGGCGGTGCTGCTGGACCTGCCCGGTGGCGGCATGGTCATCGACACCCCCGGCATCCGCAGCTTCGGGCTGGCCGACACCGACCCGGCCGACGTGCTGGCCGCCTTCGACGACCTCGCCGAGGTGGCCCGGGACTGCCCGCCGGGCTGCGCGCACACCGACGGCGACCCCGACTGCGCGCTGGACGCGTGGGCGGCGGAGGGCCCGCCGGCGCGGGCGGCCCGACTGGCCTCCTTCCGCCGGCTGGTCGCCGCGGTCACCGCGAGCTGATCCCCCACAGGGAGTAGGACGCCCCACCGACTTCAGGACGGATCGGTTCCGGCCGATGTCGGTTGCGTGCAGCACAACCGGTTCCGGGCCCCCGCGGTGGCGACCCCCCGCGTGATCGCCCGGGTGACCGGCTTCCTCTACCTGATGGGGGGCACGGCCGTCGGCGCCGTCGGCCTGGACGCCCTGCGGCCCTGGCTGCCCGGCCCGCACCACGACCCGGCCGGCCCCGTCGGTCTGCTGGCGATCGCGGTGGTCGCCGTGCTCACCGGCGCGACGGTGCTGCGCTGGGGACGACGGCTCCCCCGCGGGGCCTACCACCTGCTGGTCGGCGCCGGCACCGGCCTGATCACCCTCTCCGCCCTGCTCGCGCCCGACCCGTCCACGGCGACCGCCGCGGCGGGCATCACGGTCTTCGTCGCCCTCGACGCCTTCTTCTACTTCGCCTGGCCGGCCGCGCTGGTCCACCTGGGCCTGGCGATCGGCGGCGGCTGCACGGCCCTGGCCCTGAGGTCGGAACTACCGGTGGGGTCGTCGGTGGTGCTCGGCCTGGTCTGCGTGGGCATCGCCGCGGTGGTCGGCGTGCTGGTCGACCGGGCATCGGCCGCCGGGGTGGACCAGCTCACCGGGCTGCCCAACCGGCGCGGCCTCGACGAGGCGCTGGACCACGCCGTCGAGCACGCCGGCCGCAGCCGGGCGCCGCTGAGCGCCGTCCTCGTCGAGCTGGACGGGGTCGAGGACGCGGTCCGGGCCGGCGACGAGGGCGCCGCCGCGCTGCTGCGCCGGGTGGCCCGGCGCTGGTCGGCCGGCCTGCCCGACGGTGCGCTGCTGGCCCGCCGGGACGGCGCGGAGTTCGCCGTGCTGCTGCCCGGCCACGACGGCCCG
>NZ_JAMXRZ010000137.1 GCF_024124375.1 Klenkia sp. PcliD-1-E | reverse complement strand
CGGCCTCGGCGATCCCTGGCCGGCGGTGGACGACGACGCCCTGGGCACCGCGCTGACCGCCACCCCGCAGGTGCAGGCCGCCCGCAGCCGGGCCGACCTGCGCCGGCTCGACCTGGTCGCGGCGCTGCGGGCGCTGGTGCCGTGGCAGGTCGCCGGCACGCTGGACGACGTCGTCCCGGAGAAGGTGGTCGTGCCCGGCGGCACCGGGCACCGCGTCGACTACACCGACCCCGACGTCCCGACCGCCTCGATGCGCGTGCAGGAGGCCTTCGGCTGGCGTGCGACCCCGGTCGTCGCCGGCCGGCCGCTGCGGCTGGAGCTGCTGTCCCCGGCCCGGCGGGTGGTGGCCACCACCGGCGACCTGGCCGGGTTCTGGAGGACCGGCTACCCCGCCGTCCGCAGCGAGCTGCGCGGACGCTACCCCCGCCACCTCTGGCCCGAGGACCCCGCGGCCGCCGTGCCGACCCGGCGGGCCAAACCCCGGAGCCAGGTCACATCGGGGGGTCGAGGATGATGTCGGCCCGTGCAGAGACGACACGTGGACGCCGACATCTCCCGCTCCTGGCTGCTGGTCAACGGCGCCCGCGGGCACGCCGAGTTCGACGAGAAGCTGGCCTCGCGTGCCGACCAGGTCATCCTCGACATCGAGGACGCCGTCGACCCCAAGGCCAAGCCCGAGGCGCGCGCGTCGGTCGTGGAGTACCTCTCCGCCGAGCGCGACCGGCAGGCATGGGTGCGGATCAACGACCACTCCACCCCGTTCTGGGCCGACGACGTCGCCGCGCTCGCCGGCCTGCCCGGCCTGGCCGGGGTGATGCTGGCCAAGACCGAGGACGGCAGCCACGTCACCGAGACCTACGACCGCCTCGGCGGCGCCACCCGGGTGCTCGCGCTGGTGGAGTCCGCGCTGGGCATCGAGGAGACGGTGCACATCGCCAAGGCCCGCGGCGCGTTCCGGCTGGCCTTCGGCTCGGGTGACTACCGCCGCGACACCGGCACCGCCGCCGACGACCTGGCCATGGCCTACCCCCGCTCCCGCCTGGTCGTGGCCAGCCGCGTCGGCGGCCTGCCCGGCCCCATCGACGGCCCCACCGTCGGCTCCAGCCACGGCGTGCTGCGCGACGCCACCGAGGTCACCGTCTCCCTCGGCCTGACCGGAAAGCTCTGCCTGGACACCGACCAGCTGCCGGTGATCAACGAGGTCATCTCCCCCACCCCGTCCGACGTGGCCTGGGCGACGGACTTCCTCGCCGACTTCGACGCCCGCGGCCAGGTCATCCGGGACGGCAGCGACCTACCCCGCCTCGGCCGGGCCCGCAAGATCATGAACCTGGCGACGGCGTTCGGCGTGCAGCCCGCCTGATCAGGCCAGCAGCTCCACCACCCGGGCGGGGTCGGTGGCGACGTCGGTGTGCAGCCCGGCGCCGTCGCCGACCACCGTCCACCCCCGCCGGGCGGCCTCCTCGGCGTCGCGGTCGTAGGCCGGCGAGAGGTGCACGTAGGTGACGTCGGCGTCCGGCCAGACCTCGGGCACCGGCACCTCCTCGTCGTAGAGGTCCAGCGGCAGCGACGGCGCCTCCGCGGTGATCTCGGCCCGCAGCTGCGGGTCGGGCACCAGGTCGGCCATGGCGTCGGGCCCCCACCAGGTGGGCCACGGCGGGATGCGGCCGTCCCGGGCCAGCCCGGCCACGGCGGTCCGGACGGCGGCCGACGGCAGGGTCGCCCCCCGCACGACGGGGACGAGGGCGTCCACCCACACCACCCGGCGGGCACCGACCGCCGCGGCGACCGCCGGCAGCACGACCCCGGCGCCGGAGTACCCCAGCACCACGTCGGCCGGCCCGCCGGCGGCCGCCGCCCGGGTGTAGGCGTCCCACCAGCCCTGCGCCACCTCGACCGTCGCGCGCAGGTCCGGGACGGCCACCCGGTGCCCCGCCGCGGTCAGCCGGCGGCCCAGCGGGCGCAGCACCGCCGCGCTGAGCAGCGGCGGGTGGCACAGCAACCAGGTCGGCATGCCACCCATGACACCAGCCCCGAGGATGGAGCGCGTGAGCACCGACCGCTGGGGCATCGACGACCGCTGGCTCGACGCGCTCGACACCGAGCACACCGTCGACCAGGCCACCATCGACCGGCTGCGCGAGGTCATCGGCGAACCGCCCGCCGACCTCGAGGACACCGCGCCGATCGTCGCCGTCCCCGGCGACGTCCTCGAGGTCGACCTCGCGCTGGTGGTCTGCGAGGACGGCACCAGCATCGACGTCGACGGCGAGCTGCCCGAGGACATGCCGCTGGGCTACCACCGCATCCGCACCCCCGACGGCCGCGACCGGCTGCTCGTCGTGCACCCCGGCCGCTGCTGGCTGCCCGCCGACCGCAGCTGGGGCTGGGCGGTGCAGCTCTACGCCGCCCGCGGCCGGGGCAGCGCCGGCGTGGGCGACCTGGCCGACCTGCGCACGGTGCGCGAGATGGCGCAGGCCCAGGGGGCCGGGTTCGTGCTGGTCAACCCGCTGCACGCGGTGGGGCCGGGCCCCGAGCAGGAGGACAGCCCCTACCTGCCGGCCACCCGCCGGTTCCGCAACCCCGTCTACCTGCGGCTGGACGACGTCCCCGGGGTGCAGCTCACCGACGCCGACCGGGCCCGGGTGGCCGAGCTCAACGCGGCCGACCTGCTCGACCGCGACGCCACCTGGGCGCTCAAGCGGGCCGTCCTGCAGCGCACCTTCGACGCCGACCCGCACCCCGAGGGGTTCCGCGACTGGTGGTGGCACCAGGGCCAACCTCTGCAGGACTGGGCGAACTGGGCCGCGATCGCCGACGAGCACGGCGCCGACTGGCACACCTGGCCGGCCGACCTGCGCGACCCGCGCGGGGACGCCGTCCGCGACTGGTCGACCGCGCACGAGCCGAAGGTCGCCTTCCACGCGTGGCTCCAGTGGCTGCTGGACGGCCAGCTGACCGACGCCACCGGCGACCTGACGGTCATCCAGGACCTGCCCATCGGGGTCTCCGGCGGCGGCGCGGACGCCTGGGCCTGGCAGGAGGTGCTCGCCGAGGGTGTCAGCGTCGGCGCCCCGCCGGACGCCTTCAACGCCCGCGGCCAGGACTGGGGCTCCCCGCCGCTGGTGCCCTGGCGGCTGCGGGCCGCGGACTACACGCCGTTCGTCGAGAGCATCCGGGCCACCATGGCCGGTGCGGGCGGGCTGCGCATCGACCACGTGATGGGCCTGTTCCGGCTGTGGTGGGTGCCCGGCGGGGACCCCACCCAGGGCGCCTACGTCCGCTACCCGGCGGAGGACCTGCTGGGCATCGTCGCGCTGGAGAGCCACCGCGCGCAGGCGGTCGTGGTCGGTGAGGACCTCGGTACCGTGGAGGACGGCGTGCGGGAGGCGATGGCCGAGCACGGTGTGCTCTCCTACCGGCTGCTGTGGTTCGAGGACGACGCCCCCGCCGACTGGCCGGCCGCCGCGATGGGCGCGATCACCACGCACGACCTGCCCACGGTCGCGGGCCTGTGGACCGGCTCCGACGTCGCCGAGCAGGTCGACCTCGGCACCGGCGAGCGCGACCAGCTGGAGCGCGACCGCCAGCAGCTGCTCGCCCACCTCACCGACCACCCCGACGGGCCCACGAAGCGGATGGGCGTCGCCAAGGCCGTCGAGCGGGCGCACGCCCTGCTCGCGACCGCGCCCTGCCTGCTGGTCTCGGCCACCCTGGACGACGCCCTCGGCGTGGAGCGCCGGCCGAACGTCCCCGGCGCGATGGAGCGGCCCAACTGGCGGCTGCCGCTGCCGGTCGCCGTGGAGGACCTGGCCGGGCACCGCGGGGTCCGGGCGGTGGCGCGGGAACTCGGGGTTCGAGCCCCCCGCCCGGCGGGCAAGGGCCGACGATGACCACCCCGGACCACGACACCCCGACCACCGACGACGTGATCATGCCGACCGAGAACGTCTCGCCCGACCACCACGAGCACGCCAAGGACCCGCACCCCTCCGACGAGCTGCTCGAGGCCCGCACCCAGCACGAGCGCGAGCAGGTCGGCTCGGACGACGCCTGAGCCCTACCGCTGGGCCGGGTCCAGGGACCGGGTCCGGCCCAGCGCGAGGGTCAGCAGCAGGGTGGCCAGGGTGAACCCGCCCGCCAGGAGCACCACCGCCGTCCAGCCCGAGCCCTGCCAGGCCTTGCCGGCGAGCGTGCCGCCGACCGAGGACCCGACGTAGTACCAGAACGAGTACAGCGAGGCGGCCTGCCCCACCGGCCGGCCCCCCAGCGCCGCCCGGGCGCCCACCCAGCCGCTGGCCACCGCGTGCGCGGCGAAGAACCCGACCGTCAGCACGCACAGGCCCAGCACGAAGCACCACAGCGGGCCGAGCAGCGTCAGCGCCAGCCCGCCGGCCATCACCAGCACCGACACCGGGACCACCAGCCGCCGGCCGGCCCGGTCGGCCAGCCAGCCCGCGGTCGGTGAGCTCGCCGACCCCAGCAGGTAGGCCAGGAACACCAGCGACGCCAGCGCCGGGGTGAGGTCGTAGGGCGGGGACTCCAGCCGGAACGTGCCGGCGTTGTAGACCGCGACGAACGCCGCCATGAGGAACGCCGCGACCGCGTACAGCACCAGCAGCGCCGGGTCGGTGAACGCGCTGGCCAGGGAGCGCAGCAACGGCTGGGACCGGTCCACCCGCACGAAGCGGCGGGCCGGGGGCATGAGCACCCGGACGGCGACCGCGCAGGCCACCCCGAGCACCGCCACCCCGCCCAGCGCCACCCGCCAGCCGCCCACGTCGGTGAGGACCCCGCCGAGCAGCCGGCCGGTCAGCCCGCCGATGGCGTTGCCGGCGATGAACAGCCCGATCGCCCGCGAGCTGACCGAGGGGTGCAGCTCCTCCCGCAGGTAGGCCACGGCCACCGCCGAGAGCCCGGCGAGCGCGAAGCCCTGCAGGCCGCGCAGCACCAGCAGCACCGGCCAGGTCGGGGCCAGCGCGATGGCGACCGCCAGCACCGCCGACGCCGCCAGGCTCAGCTGCAGCAGGCCGGTGCGGCCCCGCCGGTCCGACAGCGGGCCCAGCACCAGCAGCCCGATCGCCAGCGAGCCCGTCGACACCGAGATCGACAGCGTGGACGCCGCCGGGCCGACGTCGAAGGCCCGCGCCAGCTCGGGCAGCAGCGCCTGCGGCTCGTAGAGCATCGCGAAGGTGGCGATGCCGGCCAGGAACACCGCCAGCGACGCCTGCCGCAGCCCCGGCTCCCCCGCCCGGTGCCCCGCGGGCAGCTCGGCGGCGACGGTCACGGCGACCACCCTGCAACTGCGGACCGGCCCGGGGCCAGCCAGGGTCGCCCATCTCACGTCCAGGCCCCAGGCTGGGGACCGTGACCACCCACCAGGTCGAGACCCCCGTCCCCGAGCACCTGCGCCGCTGGCACGAGCTCGACCCAGGCACCGTGCAACCGGGCAGCGTGGGCTTCGTGTGGGGCAACTGCCAGGCCGAGTCGATCCGCCGGATGGTCGCCCCCGCCGCCGCGGAGCACGGGGTGGAGCTCGTCCGGCTGCCGCCGGTGTTCGAGATGGACGAGGCCGAGGTGGGCCGGCTGCACGACCTGGTCGCCGTCGCCGGGGTGCTGGTCACCCAGCCGGTCAAGGACGAGTACCGGGTGCCCGGCTGCGGCAGCGAGCAGCTGGTCGCGCTGCTGCCCGCCGACGCGCGGGTGGTGCGGGTGCCCACCACCTACTACGAGGGCCTGTTCCCGTGGCAGGTGCACGCCCACGACGCCGACGGCGCCCGCGTGGACGCCCCGCTCACCGACTACCACGACCTGCGGCTGCTGCGGGCCGCCGTCGACGGCCTGCCGGTCGAGGGGGCGGTCGACCGGGTGGTCGGGTGCGCCCCCGACCCGGGCGCCGTCCGCGAGCTCGCCGCCGCCTCGCGGGCCGAGCTGCGCCGCCGCAACGCAGCGCTGGACGTCGACACCACCGACGCCGTGGTGGCCGGGGGCGCGCAGGCGATGTGGACGGTCAACCACCCGGCCAACGCCACCCTGCGCGAGGTCGGCGCGGGGGTGCTGGCGACGCTGGGCTGGGCCGGCGAACCCGCCGTGCCCGACCACGAGATGCTGGGCAGCTCCAGGGCCCCGCTGGACGCCGCCGTCCTCGCCGCCCTGGACCTGGACCCCGCCGCGGCCCGCCCGCAGTGGGAGCTCGCCGGCCGGGACGTGCCCTGGGCCGAGGTCGCCGGGGCCCAGCTGGCCTTCTACGCCGACCACCCCGACGTCGCCCGGCGCGCGGTGGACCGCTACGCCGACCGGCTGGCCGCGCTGGGCAGCTGACCGTCAGCCCGACCGCGGCGCGTACATGATCACCGCGACGCCGACCAGGCAGACCAGCGCGCCGACGACGTCCCACCGGTCGGGCCGGAAGCCGTCGGCCACCGCGCCCCACAGCAGCGACCCCACGACGAACACCCCGCCGTAGGCCGCCAGCACCCGGCCGAACTCCGCCGAGGGCTGCAGCGCCGCGACGAACCCGTAGAGGCCCAGCGCCACCACGCCGGCGCCGGCGACCAGCCAGCCCCGGTGCTCCCGCACGCCCTGCCACACCAGCCAGGCGCCGCCGATCTCGCACACCGCGGCCAGCACGAACAGCGCGACCGAGCGCGCGGTCACCGGCGCGCCACCAGCGCGTCGTGCACGACGGCGAGCACCGTGTCGTCGTCCAGCCCGTCGGCCCGGGCGGCGGCCACCAGCCGGTTCGCCGCCCCCCGCAACCGGGCCCGGGCCGGGTCACCCGACCCCCCGGTGACGACGGTGCCGGCCCGGCCGCGGCCCTCGACCAGCTCGTCGACCTCCAGCTCGGCGTAGGCCCGGGCCACCGTGCCCGGCGCGACACCCAGCTGCTCGGCCAGACCGCGCACGGTGGGCAGCCGGTCGCCCTCGGACAGCCGGCCGTCGAGCACCCGCTCGGCGATCTGGGCGCGCAACTGCTCGTAGGGCGGCGTCCCGTTGCCGGCGTCCACGCTGAGGTCCGCTGCCAGGTCGAGGGTCACGCGCACCAGTCTGCCGGTGCTGGGACCATGGGTCCCCGTGACCGACAGCGAGACCAGCACCGCCCCGACGTCCCTGAGCCGCAGCCGTTACCTGGCCGGGTCGCTGGCCTGGGTGCTCACCCTGCAGTTCTTCGTCGTCGAGGCCGTCGCGATCGCCCGGTTCGGCGGGTACAGCCGGGTCGACCAGGTCATCAGCGACCTGGGCACCGACCTCTCCCCCGCCGCCGGCCTGATGAACGCCTCGTTCATCGCGCAGGCCGTGCTGGTCGTGGCCGGCGCGGTGCTGCTGTACCCCGCGCTGGTCGGGCTCGGCGGACGGCTGGCGCTGGTGCTGCTGTCGGCCGCCGGCGCCGGGGTGCTGCTGGTCGGGCTGTTCCCCGAGGACACCGGCGGCGCCACGCACACCGTCGGCGCGATCCTCTACCTGCTCGGCAGCGGCCTGGGCCTCATCGCGCTGGCCTACGGCGTCCGGCCCCGCTCGGAGGCGGTCGGCACGGTCCTGGCCCTGCTCGGCCTCGTCGGGGTGATCGGCACGGTCTTCTTCGGCACCGGCGTCACCGCCCTGTTGGGCGCCGGCGGCATGGAGCGGGTCGGCGCCTACGTGCTGCCGGTCGGGCTGGCGGTGGCCGCCGTGCTGCTGTTCCGGCAGGGCGACGACTGGCGGGTGGTGCTGCCCGAGGGCGAGGACGCGCCGCTCACCCGGCGGCAGCGGCGCGAGCTGGAGCGGGCCGAGGCGTTCGACCGGGCACGGGCCCGCGACGAGGCGCTGGAGGCGCACGCCCAGAAGCAGCGGACCCGGGCCACCGAGGACGACGGTGCCGACGACGAGGACGACGACGAGCCCTTCGACGAGGAGGCCGCCTGGCGGACCCCCCGTCAGCGCTGAGCGACCACCCGGCCGGCCCGCACGACCACCCGCGGCGCCTCGTGCCGGGCCAGCAGGTCCACGGTGCGGACGGCGTCGTGCACCAGCAGGTCACCCGGCCCGCCCTCGCGCAGCCCGTGGTCGGCCAGCCCCAGCACCCGGGCCGCCGAGGTGGTGACCAGGTCGACCAGCACCTCCAGGTCGGCCGCCGAGCGCATCTCCAGCAGGTGCGCGGCCAGGAACGCCACCTCCAGCAGGTTGTGCCGGCCGAAGGGGTAGTAGGCGTCCTCCACGTCGTCCTGGCCGAGCCCCACCGGCAGGCCCTCGGCGACCAGCCGGCGCACCGGCACCGCGCGGCCGCCGGTGTGCGGGTCGCTGACGAACCCCAGCCCGGCCGCGCGGGCCTGTGCCACCACGGTCGCCAGCGCCTCCTCGCCGTAGGCGCCCAGCGCGCGGGCGTGGCAGGCCACCCCGCGGCCGACCAGGCCGTGCTCCACCATTGCCTCGGCCAGCATCCCGGTGGTGCGGTACACCGGGTCGGGGGCGTCGTCGGTCAGCATCGCGACCCGCAGGCCCCGGCGGGCGGCCAGCGCGCACGCCCACTGCACGTGCGCCCGCTGGTCGGCCTCGCCGTCCTCGATCCACGGGATGCCGCCCACCACGTCGGCACCCAGGTCCAGCGCGGCCTCGACCAGCTCCGCGGTGCCGGGGTCGCGCAGCACGCCGTCCTGCGGGAAGGCGACGACGGAGACGTCGACGGTGCCGGCGACCTCCTCCCGGGCGGCCAGCACCGCCTCCATCCCCACCAGCCCGGCCGCCGAGTCGACGTCGACGAAGGCCTGCACGTGCAGCACGCCGTGCTCGACCCCCAGGGCCAGCACCTCGCGCACGTTCGGCAGCAGCAGGTCCACCGACCAGTGCGCCTTGACCGCGCTGGCCAGGTCGATGCCGGCCGCGGACTCCGCCATGCCGTCGGCGGTGTAGGCCGCCAGCGCCGCCTCCCCGGCCAGCGGCAGGGTGCGCACCTTGTCCAGGTGCAGGTGGCCGTCGACGAACGGCGCGGTGACCAGCCCGCCGTCGGCCTCGACCACGGGGACGCCGTCCGGCCGGGGCCCCTCGCCCGCCGGCGTCATCGCCGCGACCCGGCCGCCGGCCACGTGGAGGTCGACCACCCGGCCGTCGCGCAGGCGGGCACCGGTCACCAGCAGGTCGCTCATGGCCGGTGTCCTACCGCACGGGTGTGACGCGCGGGTCACCGCTCCTGGTCGGTGGGCCGCACCAGGACCTCGTTGACCGCGACGTGCCGCGGCTGGCTGACCATGTAGACCACCGCGCGCGCGATGTCCTCGGCCTGCAGCGGGGTCATCTCCTGCGCCATCTTCTTCGAGGCCGCCTTGGCGTCGGGCTGGGTGATGTGGTCGGTCAGCTCGGTGGCCACGGCGCCGGGCTCGACCAGCCCGATGCGCACGCCGCGGGTGGTGACCTCCTGGCGGAGGGACTCGCTGAAGGCGTTCACCGCCCACTTGCTGGCGTTGTAGACCCCGGCCCCCTTGCGGGCCTGCCGGCCGGCGACGCTGGAGACGTTGACGACGTCGCCGGAGCCCTGCCCGACCATGCCCTCGATGGCCGCGTGGGTCATGTGCATGAGGCCGAGCACGTTGGTGTCGATCATCCGGCGCCAGTCCTCGGGGTCGGCGCCGACGATGGTGCCCAGCAGCATCACCCCGGCGTTGTTGACCAGCACGTCGAGCCCGCCCAGCTCGG
This sequence comes from Klenkia sp. PcliD-1-E, assembly GCF_024124375.1. Classification (GTDB taxonomy): domain Bacteria; phylum Actinomycetota; class Actinomycetes; order Mycobacteriales; family Geodermatophilaceae; genus Klenkia. The sequence goes on along the minus strand of NZ_JAMXRZ010000137.1, from coordinate 146 downwards.
CCCGGGTGCGGGCGACCGCGTCGGTGCAGGCCCGCGGGTCGGTCACGTCGAGGTCGAGCTCCAGCACCCGGGCGCCGTCGGCCCGCAGCCGGGCGGCGAGGTCGGCCAGCCGGTCGGCCCGGCGGGCGCCGACGGCGACCGCGGCG
>NZ_JAMXRZ010000136.1 GCF_024124375.1 Klenkia sp. PcliD-1-E | reverse complement strand
GGCCCTCGCCCCGCCGACCCCCGCAGCCCGCCCGGCGCCGGTGCCCCCGCCCGCGGCACCGCCGCCGGCCCGGTCGGGGGAGCAGGCGCCCTTCCGCACCCGCTTCGTCCCGGGCCCGGACGACACCCAGGTCATCCCGGTCCTGCCGCCGGTGCCCACCCGCGCGGACGAGGACGAGGACACCGGCACCGTCGTCGCCCGCGAGGGCACCCCCGGCGGCAGCCGCGGCATCCTGCGCGCCGCCGGCACGATGGCCGTGGCCAGCCTGGTCTCGCGGATCACCGGGTTCCTGCGCACGGTCGCCCTCACCGCGGCCATCGGCGTCGGTGCCGTGGGCAACGCCTACGACATCACCAACACGCTGCCCAACATCGTCTACGAGCTGCTCCTGGGTGGCGTGCTCACCTCGGTGGTCGTGCCGCTGCTCGTGCACGCCCAGGAACGTGACCGCGACGGCGGCACCGGCTACGCGCAGCGGCTGACCACCCTCGCGATGGCCGGTCTCACCGTGCTCACCGCGATCGCGGTGCTGGCCGCCCCGCTGCTCACCAGGGCCTACGGCATCACCGACCCGCAGCAGGTCCCGCTGGCCAACTGGCTGGCCCGGCTGCTGCTGGTGCAGATCGTCTTCTACGGGCTGGGCGCCCTGGCGTCGGCGATCCTCAACGCCCGCGGTGTCTTCGGGTGGCCGGCCTGGGCGCCGGTGCTCAACAACCTCGTCGTCATGGTCACCGCGGTGCTGTTCGTGCTGGCCGGCGGGCCCGGCGACCTCACGCCGCTGACCATCACCGACACCCAGGTCTGGCTCCTGGGCATCGGCAGCACGCTCGGCATCGCGGTGCAGGCCTTCGTGCTGCTGCCGCAGCTGCGGCGGGCCGGGGTGCCGCTGCGACCGCGGTGGGGCCTGCGCGGGGTGGGGCTGAGCGAGGTCGGGACGCTCGGCCTGTGGGTACTCGCCTACGTCGCCATCAGCCAGGTCGGCGTCGTCGTCGCCACCCGGGTCGCGCAGGCGGCCTACGCCGACGGCGGCCTCGGGCCGGCTGCGTTCGCACGGGCCAGCCTGCTCTTCCAGATGCCCTACGGAATCATCGGTGTCGCCCTCCTGACCGCGCTCGTGCCCCGGATGAGCCGGGCGGCCAGCCGCCACGACGTGCCCGGGGTCGCGGCCGACCTCTCTCTGGGCATGCGGCTGTCGGCGGTCGGCCTGCTGCCGGTCACCGCGCTGCTGGCCGTGCTGTCGCCGTCGCTGACCACCGTCGCCTTCGGCCACGGCCAGACCAGCGTGGACCAGGCACGCACCATCGGCTTCGCGCTCGCCGTGGGGGCGTTCGGGTTGTTGCCGATGGCGGTGACCCTGCTCCAGCTGCGGGTGTTCTACGCGATGAAGGACGCCCGGACCCCCACGCTGATCCAGGTGGCGATGATCGTCGTCCGGGTACCGCTGCTCCTCGCCGTCCCCGCCGTCGTCGAGCCGCAGCACGTCGTCGCCGGGTTGATGGTGGTGACGTCGCTGACCTACGTCACCGGCTGGGTCGTCGGGGACCTGGCGCTGCGGCGCCGGCTGGGTGCGCTGCGCACGGGGGACACCGCTGGACCGGTGCTGAAGCTGCTGGTCGTCTCGGTCGTCGCCGGCGCGGTGGGCTGGGGTGCGGCGCACCTCACCAGCGGAGTCGCCGGGACCTCCGTCACCGGGTCGCTCGTGACCCTCCTGGTCGGTAGCCTGGTGATCGGCGTCGTGGTCGTCATCGGCGTCGTGCTGGCGAAGGTCCCGGAGGTCTCGGGCCCGGTCGCAGCCGTCCGGGCGCGCCTGGGCGGGGCACGGCGGTGAGCGGCCCGGCACCGCGACCGGCGCGCGAGGGCGCCGGCAGGGAACCGGGGAGGTCGGCAGCGTCCGTGACGTCGACGACCACCGGCCTGCCCGACCGCTACCGCCCCATCGACCAGCTCGCCCCCGACGAGCCGACCAGCACCGGCACCATCCGGTCCTGGCGGGCCCGCGACCGCGTGCTCAACCGCGACGTCGCCCTGCGGGTGCACACCCCCGGCGGCCCGGCCGCCCGCGAGTGGATCAACCGCGCGCTCACCGCCGGCGGGCTGGCCACCCCGGCCCTGTCGATGGTCTACGACGCCGCCGAGGGCACCCCCGACGACAGCCCCGCCGCCTACGTCGTCAACGAGTGGATCGACGGCCAGACGCTGGCCGACCGGCTGGCGTCCGGTCCGCTGCCCGAGCGCGAGGCCCGCACCGTCGTCCGTCGGCTGGCCGAGGGCGTCGCCGAGGCGCACCGGGTCGGCCTGGCCGTCGGCGGGCTCACCCCCGAGCACGTCGTGCTGCGGCCCGGCGGCCTGGTCGGCCTGCTCGCCGTCCCCGCCGCCGAGGGCACCGTCCCCGGCGACATCGCCGCGCTCGGTGCGCTGCTCGAGCTGTGCCTGACCGGCCGCCGCGGCGACGAGCCCGGCGCCGAACCGCCGCAGATCGTGCAGCCCGACCTGGCCGCCCTGGTCCGCCGCGCCCGCTCCACGGAGCCGGGCACCGCGCTGTCCAGCGTCGCGGCGATGGCCGCGCTGCTCGGCGACCGGCCGCGCACCGGCCACACCGCACCGCAGCTGGCCGTCCGGGGCGACGAATCCGAGAGCGGCTGGCTGCGCAAGCTGCGCGACCGCCGGGACGCCGAGGACGCCGCGGCCAGCGCCGCCGGCCAGCCGCTGCGCCGCGACGACGCCGTCCCGCTCTCCCCGGACAGCTACCCCCCGGTGCCCCGGGTGGTCGCCGACCGCGACGACGAGGACGACCTCGACTGGGGCTCGGCCTTCGCCGGCGAGGACGACGAGGACCTGGTCGACGACGAGCCGCAGGCCCCCGGCTGGCGCCGCCGGCTGGCCGTCGTCGGCCTGCCGCTGCTCGCGCTGGTGCTGGTCGTCGCCGCAGGCTGGTGGCTGGGCACCAACGTCATCTCCGCGGCCAGCAGCGTCGACGAGGTGCAGGGCTCCACGCCCGGCGTCACCGCCCCCACCAGCGCGGGCGAGGACGGCGGCGCTGACCAGGGCACCCCCGCGGGCACCCCGCTGCAGATCAGCACCGCGCAGGTCTTCGACCCCTTCGGTGACGGCGAGCCGGAGAACGACCAGGACGTCCCGCAGTCCTACGACGGCGACCCGGCCACCTCCTGGCCGACGCTGACCTACCGGGGCTCGGCCGACTTCGGCAACCTCAAGCCCGGCGTGGGCGTGCTCTACGACCTGGGCTCGGAGCAGCCGCTGTCCGGGGTCACCGTCACCGGGTCGCAGGGCGCGACCGTGGAGGTCCGCACCGGCGACTCCGCCGACGGCGACCTGGACTCCTACGCCGTCGGTGCGCAGGGCGACCTGACCGGCGGCGCGGACGAGCTGTCCTTCGCCGAGCCGGTCACCGCCCGCTACGTGCTGGTCTGGATCACCTCGTTGGTCCCCGCCGACGGCGGCTTCCGGGCCGACCTCGCCGAGGTCTCCCCGCTCTCCGCGGGCTGAGCCGCCGGCCGGACGTCGGCGGTGGCGCGGGAATGCGCGCCCTAGGCTGTCCGTTGTGCCGCCCGTGACGAACGACCAGCCCACCCCCGGCCCCGCTGTCTCGGCCCCCGGCGACACCGGGCAGTCCCCGGCGATCCCGCCGGCCGAGCACGACGGCGTGCGCGACCTGATCATCATCGGGTCCGGCCCGGCCGGCTACACCGCCGCCACGTACGCCGCCCGCGCGAACCTGCACCCCCTGGTGTTCGAGGGCTCCCAGTTCGGCGGGGCGCTGATGACCACCACCGAGGTGGAGAACTTCCCCGGCTTCCCCGAGGGCATCCAGGGCCCGCAGCTCATGGACGACATGCGCACCCAGGCCGAGCGCTTCGGCGCCGAGCTGGTGCCCAGCGACGTCACCGAGGTCGACCTCACCGCCACCCCCAAGGTGGTCAAGGTCGGCGACGAGGTGCACCGCGCGCACGCCGTCATCGTGGCCACCGGCTCCAAGTACCGCTACCTCGGCCTGGAGAACGAGGCCCGGCTGCTGGGCCACGGCGTCTCCGCCTGCGCCACCTGCGACGGGTTCTTCTTCCGCGACCAGGACATCGCCGTCGTCGGCGGCGGTGACTCGGCGATGGAGGAGGCCACCTTCCTCACCCGGTTCGCCAAGTCGGTCACCGTCGTGCACCGCCGTCCCGAGCTGCGCGCGTCGAAGATCATGCAGAAGCGCGCCCAGGACAACGAGAAGATCCGCTGGGCACTGGGCAAGCAGGTCACCGACGTGCACGGGGAGAACCAGGTGCAGTCGGTGACGTTGACCGACACCGAGACCGGCGAGACCGAGACCATGGACGTCTCCGGCCTGTTCGTGGCCATCGGCCACGACCCGCGCAGCGAGATCTTCGCCGGCCAGCTCAAGCTGGACGACGAGGGCTACATCCAGGTCGAGCACCCCACCACCCGCACCAACATCGACGGCGTCTTCGCCTGCGGTGACGTGGTCGACCACATCTACCGCCAGGCGATCACCTCCGCCGGCACCGGCGCGGCGGCCGCGATCGACGCCGAGCGCTGGCTCGCCGACGCCTTCGACGAGCGCTGACCCCCTCCACCCACCGCACGACCCGACAGCAAGGAGCCACCCCCATGGCAGGCAACACCGTGAAGGTCACCGACGACAGCTTCGCCACCGACGTGCTCGGCAGCGACAAGCCGGTGCTCGTGGACTTCTGGGCCGAGTGGTGCGGCCCGTGCAAGATGGTCGCCCCGGTGCTGGAGGAGATCGCCTCCGAGCACGCGGACAAGCTCACCATCGCCAAGCTGAACATCGACGAGAACCCGCAGATCGCCCGGGACTACCAGGTCATGTCGATCCCGACCATGACCGTCTTCCAGGGCGGCAAGCCGGTCAAGAGCATCATCGGCGCCAAGCCCAAGGGCGCGATCCTCTCCGACCTCGCCGACTTCATCTGAACAAGGACCTGATCGCCCCCCTCGGTGCGCTCCGCGCACCGCGGGTCCCTGCGACCAGGCCGTTCCAGTACGTCACGGGGGGTGCGGGCCGGCGGCCCGCACCCCCCGTTCGTGCGTCCGGACGCCCCGCCCTCGCCCGGACGCCCGGTGAGGCCCACAATCGGTGGCGACACGGACACACCCAGACTGGAGCGACCCCCGCGTGCAGATCCTGCTCCCCGGCAGCACCGGCCCCGCCGTCGCGGAGGTCCAGGCGGCCCTGCGCGGTCTCGGCCTGCTCACCACCCCGCCCGACGGCGGTGGCACCGCGGTCTACGACGAGGCCACCGCGCTCGCCGTCCGGCACTTCCAGCAGGTGCGCGGGCTGTCGGTCGACGGCCGGGTGGGCGAGGAGACCTACCGCGCGCTGACCGAGGCCCGCTGGTCCCTCGGTGACCGGTTGCTGCGCTACGACCCCGAGCGCCCCATGCGCGGCGACGACGTGCACAGCCTGCAGGAGCGGCTGCTCGAGCTCGGCTACGACGCCGGCCGCGCCGACGGCATCCTGGGCGCGGAGACCGAGGCCGGCCTGCGTGGTTTCCAGCGCGACTACGGCCTCACCGTCGACGGCACCTGCGGCCCGGGCACCCTGCGCGCGCTGCGCCAGCTCGGCCGTCGGGTCACCGGTGGACGGCCGCAGCTGCTGCGGCAGAGCGCCGGCATGGTCGAGTCCGGCCCGCACCTCATCGGCCGGGTCATCGTCATCGACCCCGGTCACGGCGGAGAGGACACCGGCTTCACCGCGGGCGAGACCACCGAGGCCGACCTGGTCTTCGACCTCGCGTCCCGGATCGAGGGCCGGCTGGCCGCCGCCGGCGCCACGGTCTACCTCACCCGCGGCCGGCACGGCGGCCCCTCCATGGCCGAGCGCACCGCCTTCGCCAACTCCGCCCGCGCCGACCTGTTCGTCTCCCTGCACATGGAGGCGCACGGGTCCCGCCACGCCCGCGGGGTGGCCAGCTACTACTACGGCACCGGGTCGGGGGTCTCCAGCACCGTCGGCGAGGAGTTCGCCAACCTGCTGCGCCGTGAGGTCATCGCCCGCACCGGGATGCTCGACTGCGGCTCGCACGCCAAGACGTGGGACCTGCTGCGGCTGACCCGCATGCCGGCGATCCGGCTGGACTGCGGCTACCTCTCCCACCCGGTCGACCGGCAGCTGCTGCTGGACGCCCGGCTGCGCTCGACGGTCGCCTCCAGCGTGCTGGCCGCCGTGCAGCGGCTGTTCCTGCCCGCAGAGGCCGACCCGCCGACCGGCACGTACCAGCTGTCCACCCCGGCCTGACCGGTTCCGTCAGCTGACGTCCCTACACTGCGGGAATGCCTTCCCCGACGCCTGACCTCCCGGTCGGCTCAGCGGGCCAGGTCCCGGTCCCGGCGCGGCACCCGCGGCTGGACCCGCTGGCCGACCGCTACGCCGCCCGCACCCACGGCATGAAGAGCTCGGAGATCCGGGCCCTGTTCTCCGTCGTCAGCCGGCCCGAGGTGGTCTCGCTGGCCGGCGGCATGCCCGCCGTCACCGCCCTGCCACTGGACGCCGTCGGCTCCATGATCGGGGAGCTGGTGTCCGGGATGGGCGCGCAGACCCTGCAGTACGGCTCCGGCCAGGGCGATCCCCGGCTGCGCGAGCGGATCTGCGACGTCATGGCCCTGGAGGGCATCACCGACGCCTCGCCGTCCGAGGTCGTCGTCACCGTCGGCTCCCAGCAGGCCCTCGACCTGGTCACCCGGGTCTTCTGCGACCCCGGGGACGTCATCCTGGCCGAGGCGCCGTCCTACGTCGGGGCGCTGGGGGTCTTCCAGGCCGCGCAGGCCCGAGTGCAGCACGTCGCCATGGACGACGACGGCCTCGTGCCCGAGGCGCTCGAGGACGCCCTCGTCGAGTGCCGCGCCCGCGGGGACAAGGTCAAGTTCCTCTACACGATCCCGAACTTCCACAACCCGGCCGGCATCACCCTCACCGAGGAGCGCCGGGCGAAGGTCATGGAGATCGCCGACCGGTACGACCTGCTGGTCGTCGAGGACAACCCCTACGGCCTGCTGGGCTTCGACCGCGAGCCGATGCGTGCGCTGCGGGCGCGCGACGCCGAGCGGGTCATCTACCTGGGCTCGTTCTCCAAGACCTTCTCACCGGGCCTGCGGGTGGGCTGGGTGCTCGCCCCGCTCGCCGTCCGGGAGAAGCTGGTGCTGGCCACCGAGGCGCAGGTGCTGTGCCCGCCCTCGCTCACCCAGTACGCCGTCGCCCGGTACCTGGACACCCAGCCCTGGCAGCAGCAGATCAAGACCTTCATCGAGCTGTACCGCGAGCGCCGCGACGCCACCCTGGAATCCCTCGCCGCGCTCATGCCGCCGGGCACCAGCTGGACCAAGCCGGACGGCGGGTTCTACGTCTGGCTGAAGCTGCCCCCCGGCCTGGACGCCAAGCTCATGCAGCCCCGCGCGGTCAGCGCGCACGTGGCCTACGTGCCCGGCATCGGCTTCTACGCCGACGGCCAGGGCAAGGAGTACATGCGGCTGAGCTACTGCTACCCCGAGCCCGACCAGATCCGTGAGGGCGTGCGCCGCCTGGCCCGCGTGGTGGAGGCCGAGCTGGACCTGCACAGCACGTTCGGGTCGGTCGACACCGGCCGTTTCCGGGCGGTCCGGCCCGCGGCCCCGCAGGTCCCCGACGCCCAGCCGATCACCGGGCCCGCCTCCTCCGACAGCATCGGCGACGTGGGCGGTGACCAGCCGTGAGCACCCGGCCCGTCGACACCGACCCCGACACCGACCTGCTGCGCGCCGTCGTCCTCGCCGGGGGCCTGACCTTCGAGCGCGAGGTCAGCCTGTCCTCGGGCACCCAGGTGGTCGAGGCCCTGCTGCGCGCCGGCCTGGACGCCGAGCTGCGCGACGCCGACGCCGACCTGCTGCCCGGGCTGGCCGCCGCCCCCGCCGACGCGGTCTTCATCGCCCTGCACGGCTCCACCGGCGAGGACGGCGCGGTCCGTGCGGTCCTCGACCTGGCCGGCATCCCCTACGTCGGTTCCCCGGCCGCGGCCTGCCGGCTGGCCTGGGACAAGCCGGCCGCGAAGTCCGTCGTCCGCGCCGCCGGGGTGACCACGCCGGACTGGGTCGCGCTGCCGCACTCCACCTTCCGCGAGCTCGGTGCGGGCGCCGTCCTGGACCTGATCGTGGCCCGGCTGGGCCTGCCGCTGATGGTCAAGCCCGCGTCCGGCGGCTCGGCGCTCGGTGCGCAGAAGGTGGCCCGGGTCGAGGACCTGCCGGCCGCCATGGTCAGCTGCTTCGCCTACGGCGACACCGTGCTGGTCGAGCGCTTCGTCGACGGCGTCGAGCTGGCCGTGTCGGTGATCGACCTGGGGGAGGGGCCGCAGGCCCTGCCGGCGGTCGAGATCGCGCCGGAGTCCGGGGTCTTCGACTACACCTCCCGCTACACGCCGGGGCTGACGGAGTACCACACGCCGGCCCGGGTGGACGACGACGTCGCGCAGCGGGCGGCCGACTGCGCGGTGACGGTGCACCGGGCGCTGGGCCTGGCCGACCTGTCACGCACCGACCTCCTCGTCGACGCCGGGGGCACCGTGCACTTCCTCGAGGTGAACGTGTCGCCGGGCCTGACGGAGACGTCGATGTTCCCGATGGCGGTGGAGGCGGCCGGGCACCGGCTCGGCGACGTCCTCACCCGGCTGCTGCACCAGGCCGCGGCCCGCCGCTGACGCCCGCCACGGGGGCAGCATCCAAGGTGCGGCGTGGATCAGGTGCGACGACCACCGTGCATCCTCCGCCACCGACATCGACGGCGGAGGATGCGCATTCCTCGTCCCACCTGATCCATGCCGTCCCGCCGGCCGATTCCGTCAGTGACGGAACAGCGGTCAAGCGGGCGGTTGGCTGCGGCCGGTGATCTCGGGCGCCATCATGCCCACGATCCGCTGCAGGTCGTCGACCGAGCCGAACTCGACGACGATGCGGCCCTTCGCCCGGCCGATCTGCACCTTGACCTTGGTCTCGAAGGCGTCCGACAGCCGGTGGGCGAGGTCCTCGACCCCGGGGGCGGTGATGGTGCGGCCGGACTTCCGCTTCGCCTCCGGCTCGTGCGCGACGGCGAGCGCCACGGCCTCCTCGGTGGCCCGCACGCTCATGCCCTCGGCGACGATGCGGGTGGCCAGGGCGTCCATCGCCTCGGGGGTGGGCAGGCCGAGCAGCGCGCGGGCGTGCCCGGCCGACAGCACACCGGCGGCGACCCGGGTCTGCACCTTCACCGGCAGCTTCATCAGCCGGATGGTGTTGGTGACCTGGGAGCGGCTGCGGCCGATCCGGCTGGCGAGCTCCTCGTGGGTGGCGCCGAACTCCTCCAGCAACTGCTGGTAGGCCGCGGCCTCCTCCAGCGGGTTGAGCTGGACCCGGTGGATGTTCTCCAACAGCGCGTCGCGCAGCATCGCGTCGTCGGAGGTGTCCCGGACGATCGCCGGCACGGTCTCGAGCTCCGCGGCCCGGGCGGCGCGCAGCCGGCGCTCGCCCATGATCAGCTCGTAACCGCCCTCGCCCCGCTCGCGGACGACGATGGGCTGGAGCAGGCCGAACTCCTTGACGGAGTGGGTCAGCTCCTCCAGCGCCTCGTCGTCGAAGACCAACCGCGGCTGCTTGGGGTTGGGGACGACGTCGGTGACGGCGACCTCGCGCAGCTGCGCGCCGGGGACGCCGGCGACGTCCTCGGTCCGGTCGGCGACCGGGGCCAGCGCCGCGGGCGGGGCGGGCGCCAGTCCGGCTGCGGCGCGCTCGGCGGCGGCCGCGACGTGCGCGTGCGCGGCGACCGCGCCCC